>NZ_BAAGRQ010000018.1:0-36054 GCF_054782875.1 Microbacterium petrolearium | reverse complement strand
TTCCGAACCCGGAAGCTAAGCCTCTCAGCGCCGATGGTACTGCAGGGGGGACCCTGTGGGAGAGTAGGACACCGCCGGACACCACTTCACCGGAAGGCCGCCCAACGCTGGGCGGCCTTCCGTTGTTTACACGACAATCACAATCCAACAGCGGTACGGTGCTTCGACGCCGTAGAAGAGGGACGGGGACAATGGCTGACGACGCTGACAAGCGGGATCCGCGCGATCACAGGGACGGCCCCCGCCGCTCACCGCAGGGTGGATCCCGTCGCGACGACTCGCGTGGCCGCGATGCCGCGCGAGCGGATCGCGGCGAGCCCCGTCGCGACGACCGATCGGGCCGCCAGGACGACCGCGGGTCGAGGCCCTACCGCGAGGGCGCTCGCCCCGCTGCCCGCGACGGTCAGCGGCTGCCTCGGGCCGGCGACGATCGTCCTCGTCGGCAGGGTGACGGCTACCGCCCGCGCCAGGACCGCGACGACTCGCGCTCTCGCGGTGAGGGCGGTCGCTCTGCGCGCGATGGCGGTTACCGTCCGCGTGGCGAAGGGGAGTACCGTCCCCGTCGCGAGGGCGACGGCTACCGTCCGCGGCAGGACCGCGATGGCTACCGCTCCGGTCAGGGTCACGACGGGCAGCGCTCGGGTTCCGCCCGCGACGGCAACCGCGCGGGCTCGTCCCGCGACGCATACCGCCCGCGCCGTGACGAGAACGACCGTCCGCGCCGGGACGGCGATCGCCCGGCTCGCGACGGGGGCTTCCGCCCGCCCCGCGCCGAGGGCGGCTACCGCCCGCAGCGTGACGCGGGACCCTCGCGTCCACGCCAGGACCGCGACGACCGTCCGCGCCGTGACGGCGACCGCGCGGCTCGCGACGGCGGGTTCCGCCCGCGCCGCGACGGGGACGGCTACCGCGCCCGCGAGGACCGGGATGGCTCGCGTCCGCGCGACGATCGTGGCGGGTATCGTCCTCGCGACGATCGCGACGGGTACCGCCCGCGGCAGGATCGCGCCGGCTACCGTCCGCGCCGCGACGAAGGCGACCGCCCGCGCCGGTACGAGGGAGATTCCCGCGACCGTCGTCCCTCCGGCGACCGCCGCGGCGCTCGCCCGCCCCGCGACGACCGCGAGGCACCGCGCCGCTGGCAGGACCGCGACGAGCGCGCCACCGGCGCGCGTCGCGACCGTGACGAGGACCGCGCGCCGCGCATTCCCGATCCGGAGCTGCCCGACGACGTCACGCCCAAGGATCTGCACGGTCAGCAGAACGAGCTCAAGACGCTGAGCAAGGAGAACGCCGACCGCGTGGCACGCCACATCGTCATGGCGGCGCGCCTGATCGACGACGACCCGCAGCTGGCCCACGAGCACGCCCTCGCGGCGGTCCGTCACGCGGGCCGCGTCGCCCTGGCGCGCGAGACGCTGGCGGTCACCGCCTACACGCTGGGTGACTTCGCTCTCGCGCTGCGCGAGCTGCGCACGCTGCGCCGCATCACGGGCCGCAACGACCACGTCGCCATGATCGTCGACAGCGAGCGCGGCGTCGGCCGCCCCGAGAAGGCGCTGGAGGAGGGGCGCGCCGCCGACCGCGACGCGCTCTCGGTCGAGCAGCGCGTCGAGCTGGCGATCGCCCTGTCGGGCGCGCGCCTCGACCTCGGTCAGACCGAGCTCGCGCTCGCGGAGCTGGACGTGCCCGAGGCCGATCCCGATCGCGCGTTCCCGTGGAGCCCCGGCCTGTTCGCCGCTCGCGCGGCCGTGCTCGAGGACCTCGGGCGGGAGGACGAGGCGGCCGAATGGCACGCGCGTGCCGAGATCGCGGCGGACGCCATCGACCAGGACCTGGCGCAGGGCGACGAGATCCTCGTGGACGAGGTGGAGGAGATCGAGCCGGAGTTCGCGGATGAGCACGCCGACGCGGACGAGCCGGCCGGTCCCGACGCGGCGGACGCGGAGCCCGCCGACCTCGACTCGGCTGCCGAGCCGTCCGAGGACGAGTCGTCGGAGGAGCCCCTCGCCGACGAGCACGACGACGAGGACGAGCCCGCCGACGAGGGCTTCACGATCGAGGACGAGGTCGACCAGATCCTCGCCGACGCCGGCGTGATCGACGCCGGTGAGAACCCGCACACCGACCCGCAGACCGAGGACGAGGAGGCTGACGGCACCGATGGCGCTGTTCGCTAAGAAGACCGAGGCGGCACCGCTCGACGGCGTCGACGTGGTGCTCGCGGATCTCGATGGCGTCGTCTACGCGGGCCCCGGTCCGCTGCCGCACGCCGTCGAGAGCCTGACGCGCGCGGCCGGCGAGGGGCGCCGGCTGGGGTACATCACCAACAACGCCTCGCGCACCGACGCCACCGTCGCCGCGCACCTCACGGATCTCGGGCTGCCGACGCGGCCCGAGGAGGTCGTCACGAGCCCGCAGGCGGCCGTCCGGCTGCTCGGGCAGAAGGTCGCACCGGGCGCGACCGTGCTCGTGGTCGGCGGCGAGGGCCTCGTCGTCGAGCTCGAGAAGGCCGGCTACGTGGTCACGCGCAGCGCCGAGGATGCTCCGGCCGCCGTCGTGCAGGGCTTCGCGCCCGACGTGGGATGGACCCAGCTCGCCGAGGCCGCGTACGCGCTCGCGACGCCCGAGGAGGACGGCGGCATCCCCTGGATCGCCACCAACACGGACTGGACGATCCCGCAGGCGCGCGGCATCGCGCCGGGCAACGGCACGCTCGTCTCCGCCGTGCACACCGCGGTCGGCCGCCTCGCGACGGTCGCGGGCAAGCCCGAGGCGCCGATCTTCCACGAGGCCGTCGCCCGCTTCGGCGCCGCCAAGCCGCTGTTCCTGGGCGATCGCCTCGACACCGACATCCAGGGCGCGCAGGCCGCGGGCATCGACTCCGCCGTGGTGCTGACGGGGATCGACCGGCCCAAGCACATCCTGGCCGCGCCGGCGCACTCGCGCCCGACGTACATCCTGAGCGACCTGCGCGAGCTGTTCGAGCCCTACCCGGTCGTGAAGCAGAAGGGCGATGTCACCACAGTGCGCGACGCCAGGGTGCGCGTCAGCGGGCCGGACATCGAGATCCTCTCGGAGGGCAGCGACATCGATCTGCTGCGCGCGGGCGCGCACGCGATCTGGACCACGGGCAGGCAGATCTTCGGATTCCGCGTGCCCGAGCGGCTCTACGCCGATCCCTTCCACCGCCAGAGGTAGCGTGGGGGCATGGACAGCGTGATCCCCGAGGACGAGACGGGCGAGGGCCTCGTCAGCCGCGTGCGGGTGGTCGAGCAGCAGCCGCTCGCGCAGCGCGCCGCGGCGTACGCGGCCCTGCACGACGAGCTCGCGCGCCGCCTCGAGTCGGCACCGGGCGAGGCAGCTCCCGAGACGCGCGGCGAGCAGCGGTGAGCGAGCGCCTCGACGCGGCGCTGGCCGCGCGGGGCCTGGCCCGATCGCGCACCCACGCCGCGGCGCTGATCGCGCAGGGGCGCGTCGCGGTCGCCGGCCGTGTGGTGACGAAGCCGTCGGCGCGCGTCGACGACGCGGCCGAGATCCGCGTCGCGACCGACCACTACGTCAGCCGCGGGGCGCACAAGCTCCTCGCCGCGCTCGACGGGTTCGGGCTCGACGTGTCGGGCCGGGTGGCGCTCGACATGGGCGCCTCGACGGGCGGGTTCACGCAGGTGCTGCGCGAGCGCGGCGCCGAGCCGGTCATCGCGGTCGACGTCGGGCACGGGCAGCTCGCGCCCGAGGTGGCGGCCGATCCGGCGGTGCGCCCGGTGGAGGGCTTCAACGTGCGCTACATGACGCCCGAGGCGCTCGCCGAGGCCGGCGGCGTCGCGCAGGCCCCCGGCGTGATCACCGGCGATCTGTCGTTCATCTCGCTCACGCACGTCCTGCCCGCCGTCGCGCGGGTCGCCGCGGCCGACGCCGACATCGTCCTGCTCGTGAAGCCGCAGTTCGAGGTGGGTCGCGGCGGCGTGCGCGAGGGGATCGTCACCGACGCCGGCGCGCGCGTGACGGCGGCGCTCGACGTGCTGTGGAGCGCGCAGGACGCCGGCCTCGGGTGCCTCGGCGTGCTGCCCTCGCCGATCGCCGGATCGCGCGGCAACCGCGAGCTGCTCGTGCACCTCGCGCCCGGGCGCGGCCGGCGGCCCGACGCGTGGGCCGGCGCCGTCGAGGCCGCCGCGCGGGGCTGACGGCGGCCGGCGCGACCCGCCTGTGGATGGGCGCCGCGGGCACCCGTCGATCCGACAGAATGGATGGAATGGCTAGCGGGGGAGGACCATGACAGAGCGCAGGATCCTCGTCGTCGCGCATGCGCACCGCGACGACACCGTCGAGGCGGCGATGAGCGTGGTCGACGCGCTCCGCCGGTCCGGTGCCGTGCCGGTGCTCGACCCGCAGGACCGCGCCGAGCTCGCGGCCGTCGTGCCGGCGTTCGCGGAGGTCGCGGCGCTGGGGCAGGACGTGGCGCTCGCCGACGTCGACCTCGCCATCGTCCTGGGTGGCGACGGCACCATCCTGCGCGCCGCCGAGCTCGTGCGCGAGGGCACCGCTCCCGTGCTGGGCATCAACATGGGCCACGTCGGCTTCCTGGCCGAGATCGAGCGCGACGACATGGACGAGGCCGTGCGGCGCGCCATCGCCGGCGACTACGACGTGGAGGAGCGGCTCGCGCTCGACGTGAGGGTGCGCGACCGCCGCGGCGAGATCGTGTTCGAGACGTGGGCGCTGAACGAGGCGTCGATCGAGAAGGACATGCCCGGGCGCATGATCGAGGTGGTCCTCGAGGTCGACGGGCGCCCGCTGTCGAGCTTCGGCGCCGACGGGTGCGTCGTCGCCACGCCGACGGGATCGACCGCCTACGCGTTCTCCGCGGGAGGCCCGGTGATCTGGCCCACCGTGCAGGCCATCGCCGTCGTCCCCGTCTCGGCCCACGCGCTGTTCGCGCGCCCCCTCGTCGTCGGCCCCGAGCACACGGTCGCCCTCGAGGTGAAGGGCGGGATCGCCGGGTCGGGCGAGCTGTGGTGCGACGGCCGCCGCTCGCACCCGCTGCCCGCCGGCGCACGCGTCACGGTCCGGCGCTCGGAGCGGCCCGTCCGCCTCGCGCGGCTGCACCCCGCCGCGTTCACCGACCGGCTCGTGCGCAAGTTCCAGCTGCCCGTGCACGGCTGGCGCGGCCCCACGGGCACGATGATGACCGACGCCGTGAGTGTCGTGCCGCTGCACGACGACGCGGATGTCGCGGATCCCGTCGCGGGCGCAATGCCGGGAGGTGCCGAGCGGTGATCGAGGAGATGCGCCTGCGCGACCTCGGCGTGATCGCCGAGGCCGCCCTGCCGTTCGGGCCGGGCTTCACCGCCGTGACGGGCGAGACGGGTGCCGGCAAGACCATGGTCGTGACGGGCCTCGGCCTGCTGCTCGGCGCGCGCGCCGATTCCGGCGCCGTGCGCGCCGGTGCGCCCCAGGCGTTGGTCGAGGGCGTCTGGATCGTGCCGGAGCACGGCGCCGTGGCCGAGCGCGTGCGCGAGGCCGGCGGCGACCTCGAGCCGATCGGCGAGGGGCGTGCCGAGCTCTACCTCTCGCGCAGCCTCTCGGCCGAGGGTCGCAGCCGCGCGGGCGTGGGAGGCCGCACGGCCCCGGCGGGCGTGCTCGCCGACCTCGCCGAGCACCTCGTGGCCGTGCACGGCCAGTCCGAGCAGCTGCGCCTGAAGTCGGCGGCCGCCCAGCGCGACGCGCTCGACCGATTCGGGGGCGAGGCCGTGGGCGCCGCGCTCGCGGCGTACCGCGGGGCCTTCGACGCGTGGCGGGCCATCGACCGCGAGCTGACCACGCTCACGACCGAGCGCGACGCCCGCGCGGCCGAGGCCGAGGCGCTGCGGCAGACGCTCGCCGAGATCGAGCAGATCGCGCCGGAGCCCGGCGAGGACGCGGCGCTCGCCGAGCGCGCGGAGCGCCTCGCGAACGCCGAGGAGCTGCGGGCGGCGGCGGCGCTCGCGCGCGAGGGCCTGTCGAGCGAGGAGGGCGCGCCCGATGTGGCGTCGATCCTGGCGGAGGCGCGGCGCGCGCTCGAGCGCGCGGGCGACCCGACGCTCGGCGCGATCGCCGAGCAGCTCGCCGACCTCGGCTACCGCGCGGCCGACCTCGCCGTCGAGCTGTCGGGCTTCCTCGCCGACCTCGACGAGTCCGGCCCGCTGGAGCTCGCGGCCGTGGAGGAGCGCCGCGCGGCCGTGGCGTCGCTCGTGCGGGCACACGGATCGCTCGACGCGGCGATCGCGCTGCTCGAGACCGGATCGGCGCGCCTGGCGGAGCTGGACGACGACGGCGACCGGATCGAGCGGCTCGCGGTGCAGCGCGACGAGGCCCGCGCGGAGCTGGACGCCCGCGCGGCGGAGCTGACGGCGGCCCGCACCGATGCGGCCGCCCGGCTCTCCGCGGCCGTGACCGAGGAGCTGCACGCGCTCGCGATGCCCGACGCCGCCGTCACGGTCGCGGTGCGCGAGGGCGCCGAGGCCGCGCACGGCCGCGACGATGTGGCGTTCCTGCTGGCCCCGCACCCCGGCGCCGAGCCGCGGCCCGTGGCGAAGGGCGCCTCGGGCGGCGAACTCAGCCGCGTGATGCTCGCGATCGAGGTCGTCATCGCCGCGACCGATCCCGTCCCCACGTTCGTCTTCGACGAGGTCGACGCCGGCATCGGCGGCGCCGCGGCCATCGAGGTGGGCAGGCGCCTGGCCAAACTCGCGGAGACCTCCCAGGTGATCGCCGTGACCCACCTCGCGCAGGTCGCGGCCTTCGCGAACAACCACCTCAGCGTGGTGAAGGCGAGCGACGGCACCGTCACCACCTCGAGCGTCCGGGCGCTCGAGGGCGGGGAGCGCGAGGCCGAGATGGCCCGCCTGCTCTCGGGCATGTCCGACTCGGACGCCGCCCTCACCCACGCTCGCGAGCTGCTGGCGATGGCGGACGCGCGGGTGTCGCGATGAACCCCACCCTCACCTCGACTGTTAGGATAGAAGCCCGTGATGCAGACCACTTCTGAGGGCAACTCGGGTACGACGACCAAGCAGATCTTCGTGACGGGCGGTGTCGTCTCCTCCCTCGGTAAGGGGCTCACGGCCGCGAGTCTCGGCAATCTCCTGACCGCACGCGGACTGCACGTCGTGATGCAGAAGCTCGACCCGTATCTGAACGTCGATCCGGGCACGATGAACCCGTTCCAGCACGGCGAGGTCTTCGTGACCGACGACGGCGCCGAGACCGACCTGGACATCGGGCACTACGAGCGCTTTCTCGACGTCAACCTGAGCCAGGCCGCGAACGTGACGACCGGCCAGATCTACTCGCAGGTCATCGCGCGCGAGCGCCGCGGCGAGTACCTGGGCGACACCGTGCAGGTGATCCCGCACATCACCGACGAGATCAAGCGCCGCATGCGGCTGCAGGCCGAGGCCGACCCGCAGCCCGATGTGATCATCACCGAGGTGGGCGGCACCGTCGGCGACATCGAGTCGCAGCCGTTCCTCGAGGCCGCGCGCCAGCTGCGCCACGAGCTCGGGCGCGACAACGTCTTCTTCGTGCACGTCTCGCTCGTGCCGTTCATGGGCGCGTCGGGGGAGCAGAAGACCAAGCCCACGCAGCACTCCGTGGCCGCCCTCCGCCAGGTCGGCATCCAGCCCGACGCGCTCGTGCTGCGCAGCGACCGCCCCGTGACCGAGGCGAACATGCGCAAGATCGCGCTGATGTGCGACGTCGAGACCGAGGGCGTCGTCAACACCGTCGACCTGCCGAGCATCTACGACATCCCGTCGACCCTCAACGACCAGGGCCTCGACTCGTACATCGTGCGGCGGCTCGGCCTGACGAAGGCCGCCGAGGTGGACTGGACGCGCTGGGACCGCGTGCTGCAGGCGGTGCACAACCCCAAGCACGAGGTCACGATCGGCCTCGTCGGCAAGTACATCGACCTTCCCGACGCCTATCTCTCGGTGACCGAGGCGATCAAGGCCGGCGGCTTCGCGCAGGAGTCGAAGGTCAACATCCGCTGGATCCCCTCCGACCTGTGCGAGACGCCGGACGGCGCGCGCGAGCACCTCGCCGAGCTCGACGGCATCTGCATCCCGGGCGGCTTCGGCATCCGCGGCATCGAGGGCAAGCTCGGCGCGCTGCGGTTCGCCCGCGAGCAGGGCATCCCCACGCTCGGCCTGTGCCTGGGCCTGCAGTGCATGGTCATCGAGTACGCGCGCAACGTGGCCGGGATCGACGGCGCCTCGTCGAGCGAGTTCGACCCCGAGACGCCCGCCGCCGTCATCGCGACCATGGCGGAGCAGGTCGAGATCCTCGAGGGCGGCGACCTGGGCGGCACGATGCGCCTGGGCCTGTACCCCGCGCGCCTCGCGGAGGGCTCGCTCGCCGCGGAGCTGTACGGCGCGACCGAGGTGCAGGAGCGCCACCGCCACCGCTACGAGGTGAACAACGCCTACCGCGACCGCATCGCCGAGGCCGGCATGGTCTTCTCGGGGCTGAACCCCGACCTGGACCTCGTCGAGTTCGTCGAGCTGCCGCGCGACGTGCACCCGTACTACATCGCCACGCAGGCGCACCCGGAGCTGCGCTCGCGCCCGACCGATCCGCACCCGCTGTTCCGCGGCCTCGTGGCGGCGGCGCTCGAGCGGCACCGCGCGAGCGAGCTGTTCGAGGTCGACGACGTCGAGGCCGGGGTCGAGGCCTGACGTGGAGCTGCACGACGAGCCGGGGGACATCCGCGTCCTCGACTCCGCCGTGGGGTACCGCGGGCGCGTGTGGGACGTCGTCGAGGACCGGATCGACTACAACGGACGCGAACTCGTGCGCCACTACATCGCCCATCCCGGTGCATCGGCGATCGTCGCCATCGACGACGCAGAGCGCGTGCTGCTGATCCAGCAGTACCGTCACCCGATCGCGTCGCGCGAGTGGGAGATCCCTGCGGGCCTGCACGATGTCGCGGGGGAGGACCACCTCGCCGGCGCACAGCGGGAGCTCGCGGAGGAGGCGGATCTCACGGCCGAGCGCTGGGAGCGGCTCGGCGCGTTCGCGCTCAGCCCGGGCAGCAGCGCCGAGCGCATCGAGCTGTACCTCGCGACGGGCCTCACGCCCACGGCCGAGGCGTTCGCCCGCGAGGACGAGGAGTCCGACATGCGGCTCGAGTGGGTGCCGCTCGAGGAGGCGCTGCGCGCCGTCCGCGAGGGCCGCTTCGGCAACGCCACCCTCGCGCTCGGGGTGCTGCTGGCGGCCGATCGGATCCGCTCGCGCGAGGCCTGATGCGCGTCGAGCGCGCGATCGACGCCTACCTCAGGCACGTCACGATCGAGCGCGGCCTGAGCGATCACACCGTCGCGGCGTACCGGCGCGACCTCGCCGGCTACGGGGAGTGGCTGGCCGAGCGGGGGATCGCCGACACCGACGCGGTCACGGCGGCGATCGTGGCGGAGTTCGCCGCCGAGCGGGCCTCCGCCGATCCGCCGCCGGCCGCCTCGTCGCTCGCGCGGCTGCAGTCCTCGGTGCGCGGGCTGCACCGCTTCCTGGCGCGCGAGGGGCACGCGGCCGACGACCCCGCCCAGCGGCTACGGCCGCCCAAGCAGCCGCGGCGCCTGCCGAAGGCGCTCTCGATCGACCAGGTGGAGCGCCTGCTGCAGGCGCCGTCGCCCGACGAGCCGCTCGGCATCCGCGACCGCGCGCTGCTGGAGCTGCTCTACGCGACGGGCGCCCGCGTCTCGGAGGCGATCGGCCTCGACGTGGACGACCTCGCGCACGGCGACGTCGTCCGCCTGCGCGGCAAGGGCTCGAAGGAGCGGATCGTGCCCGTCGGCTCGTACGCCCGCGCGGCGGTCGACGCGTACCTCACGCGCGTACGGCCCGATCTCGCCACGCGAGGGCGGGCCTCGCCGAAGCTCTTCCTCGGCGCGCGCGGCGCGCCCCTGTCGCGCCAGAGCGCGTGGCTGGTCATCCAGGCGGCCGCCGAGCGGGCGCAGCTGAGCGCCCACGTCTCGCCGCACACCCTGCGCCACTCGTTCGCCACCCACCTGCTGCAGGGCGGCGCCGACGTGCGCGTCGTGCAGGAGCTGCTCGGCCACGCCTCCGTCGCCACGACGCAGATCTACACGCACGTCACGGTCGACACGCTGCGCGACGTCTACGCGACGAGTCACCCGCGGGCCCGGTAGTCCCGTCGCCTTCTGTGCCCTCCGGGCACGGCGTGCTGCGCACGCGGCGCGACGTGTACGCGACGAGTCACCCGCGGGCCCGGTAGTCCCGTCGCCTTCTGTGCCCTCCGGCACGGTGCCCGATAGCAGCACCGCCGCGACCGGGTTCGTCCGGAATCGTGCGGGAACGTCCGAGCGAGGCCCGCCCGGGCGCTGCGCGCCCGGCTGCCTTCCTAGCCTGAGCGGGATGAGTGCGCCACCCAGCATCGTGAACTACCTCACCCGCCTCGGCGAGCCCGCCTACGGCACCTCGCTCCTGCCGAGCGACTTCGTGCCCTTCGCCTCGGGGCCGGTGCGGGGCTGGACGGCCCGCGCCCACACGGCCGAAGGGCAGGACGTGCAGTACGTCGTCTGGGGTCGCCCCGGGGCGGAGGAGGACCTCGACACCTGCCCGGTGCGGTGCGGGATCCGCGACGATCACGATGCCCCGAGCGCCGACGCCCTGGCCGGCCTGCGGCCGCTGCTGGATCCGTTCCGTCGCACCCTCGGCGAGCCGGCTCCGGTGCAGGACTGGTATGACGCGATCTGCATGGAGGATGCCGCCTGGGCCGTGGCCCAGCGGCACGAGCGGCGCTGGGGCGGGGCTGCGCTCGACGACGTCGTGACGCGCGTCGAGCACGGCATCTCCGCGTACGAGCAGCACGAGGTGGCCGTCTCGACGTTCGGCTCGCTCGCCGACGTGCAGGCATGGATCGACGAGGCGCTGGCGAAGACGCAGGTGCGGCTCGAGGCGCTCGTGCTGACCGACTTCCCCTATGTGCCGGGCGAGATGCGCGACGGCATGCTGCTGCAGGCCGTCGTCGACGACGAGGTCGTCGGCTACGCGCCCATCGCGGTGGCGACGAACCTCGACTCCGCCGAATGGCTTGATTCGCCGGTTGCGGAGATCGCGCCGCGTCCCCGGGCGGAGCTGCGGATGTCGGGCGCCACCCGTATGGGAATGAACGCGAGGTTCGTGCAGGCATGGGGAGACGTTCGTGCCCAGGCCACGCTCACAGGCGGTGCTGTGCCGTGCCCGGACCCGGATGGCTGGCTGATCCTCGGGATCATCGGCACCGACATCGCCGTCCCGGTTCCGGCGGGTGCCGCCAACCTGCTGATCGAGACGGACGACGACGGAGCCATGGTGGTCATCAGCGTCCACCCGTCTCTGGAGCGTGAGAAGCATCATCGCGATCGCGCAGGCTTCGAGCGCCGCTGGGGGCGCTGGCTGGATGACGACGTCGTGCTCACCGATGAGGAGCTGAACGAGGGGATCGCGCGCGCTGAGCAGGCGCTGCGCGCGGCGCTGGCGAAGGAGGCGAACTGATGTCCACGGGGATCACGATCGATGACGATGTCACGATCCCGCTCGACGGGTTCGAGGGGGATCGCCCGCGCGGGTGCCAGTGGGACGAGAGCGTGTGCACCGCGGCGCCCGGCTACCGCATCGTTGGCGCCGAGGAACGGCACGGAGACCACACGCACGAGGCTGAGGCGGCCGTCTACTGCCCTCGCCACTACGCGCTGGCGCTCGCGCGCCTCGTTGAGGCCCACCCCTCGGAGTGCACGGCGCCTCTGGCGGCGCACGCGGTCGTCTACGGGAGTATCGGAGGCGCACGATGAGCACACACAGCGCTGAGAAGCGGGTTCCGGGCAAGGTCGGGGCGTGGCGGTGGGTGGTGCTCGTCGCCGGAGCCGTCCTCGCCGCGGTGTTCGTCTTCTCGATCGTTCTTGCCGTGGTAGCGGCCATCCAGGCAGCTGGCAAGCCAAACTGGATGGAGCGGACCGGCCCAATCGGTGATACATTCGGCGGCCTCCTGGGCCCGATCCTCAGCACGGCAGCGCTCGGCGCCACGATCGCGATCGCCTTCGCAGAAGGGCGCCGCATAGACCGCGAACGGAATGAGCGCGAAGACGCCGACAAGGAGTCCCACGCCAACGGCCTGGTCGCGTGGATCGCCGAGACTCCGCGGAACAACCCCTCGGATACCTCCCATCTGGGCGTGGTGGTGACGAACGGCACCGGATCGCTCGTGCGCGACGTCGACCTCGTCGTGAAGGTGACGCTGTCGGGCTCGCGCGGAGAGCGCCGCATGAGGAATCGGGAGAAGGTAGTCCCCCCGGGAACCTGGTTCCTGCAGCTCGACCGGGGCGTCGCGGATGAGGACGCGCAACCTGAAGACGTCAACGGTGGCTGGCCGGCTCCCGTGCCGGTGGATGCGGGGGGTCAGCTTCGTGTCTGGCTCCCCTCGGTCAAGGGGGGCGATCTCACCGAGTATGCGCTCCGAGTGCACCCTCCCGAGGTAGACGACCGCGGCGAAGTGCAGCCGTACTTCGAGCTCGACGAGCTGCGCTTCGCTCTTGGCGGGCAGCGCTGGCGGCGTGAGACAGGCGACACGCTGAGCCGGTTCAGGGAGGGCAGCGACCAGGAGTGGAACGAGCGACGATGGAACCTGGAGTTCGAGGAACACGCGAAGGTCTGGCGCCCGCTCGTGAAAGCTCCCCGGCAGGCGCGACCGGCGAACCCCGTCACGCAGGAACGGATTCGCAGAATCGCGGCGGCGTTGGTGGGCAAGACGCCGGAAGCGATCGTGCCCGACGAGCGCTATCCGCTGGTGCCTGAGCTGCGGAAAACGGGCTCTTCGGACATTCGGTGGGGGTCATGGGGTGAGGGCATGTACCTGATGCCCGAGCCGACAGCCAACCGGACAGCTGTGTTGGTCTAACGCGGTGCCGTGCGATCGGTTCAATGCGAGTGCCCGCGCCTCCACAACAGTGGGCGGCGGCTTCAACTCAGAAGCGCGACCCCGAGCCCAGTCGCAGGCCCGCGCCATTGCGATGGGTGCGGCTCGTCAGTTGGCGCCGGGGAGTCCTCGGGCTAGCGGGGACTGCAGCGGTGTGAGATGCGGGATCGGGATCGGCTTCGAACGCGTCGAGGCGACCTTCCCGCTCCGCTGCGCCATGGCAGTCAGTCGAACGTCTTCGCGCGTCGCGTGATGGCTGGCTCGCAGACCCGGCCGCATCCAGATCGCCTCGTACCCGCCGCTCGCCGCGCGCTCCACGTAGGCGATCAAGCGCTCGGCGCTTGCTTCGTCGATGCCGGCGTCGCACAGCCGCCAGGCGCCCTGGCCGAGCGGCTCGAACACCAGCCTTTGTTGATCTGCGGTGATCATCAGTACCTCCAGATCAACAATGCGCTGACAGCCGTCGTCTGCATCCCCCCTTGACAACGACCCTGGCTAACGCACGTCCGGGCGCGCGACGAGGGAAGCCTGCACGTCGAATACGACGACGACGGTGCTCCGGAGCACGAGTACGCCGTACATGAGGTGACGCTAGTCCCGGTCCTTCTGCAGTGCTCCGTATATGAGTTGGTTCTCGACGGCGCATCCGATGAGCTCGCCGGACTCCCGAACGTTGAAGAGCGGGTCGGCGATTCGATCTACACCGACGCAGAGGACTACTACGTGACGGGACTGTGGGGCGACGATTGACTCGTGCGAGCGCGCGGTAGAAGCTTGGTCGGTCGTACGCGGCGCCAGCTTCGGCCAGCCATGGGAAGTCAACGAGTAGGGGCACGCTTGACGACGCCCGGAAGATCGCCCGCGACCTCCCGCTTGCGTTCGTCGCCCGCAAGGGGATCGGTGCAAGACGTCGCTGCTTTGGGTGGCTTGGTCAGTTCAGCCGTAGGGACGGTGCCTCACTTGAGTCCTGATCGCACGAAGGCGTCGACGACGTATCGCTGGAGGAACACGTAGATGAGCAGCACGGGCACGCAGGCGAGCCCGGCGGCGGCCATCGTCGCGCCCCAGTTGTTTTCCTCGGCGCTCAAGAAGCTGCGCACGCCGACCTGGATGAGTGCATCGCCCTGGCGCATGATGAGCGTCGGCCAGAGGTATTCGTTCCACGCCGAGATGAACGCCATGATCCCGAGCGCGGCGAGCGCCGGCTTCATGTTGGGCACGACGACGGTCCAGAGCGTGGCCCAGCTCGAGCGCCCGTCGAGGTGTGCGGCTTCGATCAGCTCGCGGGGGAAGGCGCGCATGTGCTGCACCATGAGCAGCACGGCGAAGGCTCCGGCGAGCTGGGGGATCACGACGCCCCCGACGGTGCCGAGCAGGCCCATCTGCGACACGAGCACATAGTTGGGGATCATCGTGACCTGGAACGGCACGAGCCACGACCCGATGAAGAGGAACATGAGCAGCTTGCGCCCGCGGAAGTCCCACATGGCGAACCCGTAGGCGGCGAGCACGGCGATGAGCAGCTGCGCCACGGCGAGCATGATCGACATCGCGAAGGTGTTCCACAGCATGTTGCCGATGGGGATGGTGTTCCACACGTAGGCGAAGTTCTCGAGGCTGAGCGGCCAGGGCAGCAGCGTCTGGTCGAGCGCGTTCTCGGGGGCGCGGAAGGCGGTGGCGAACATCCAGTACACGGGGAAGACACTGAACAGCGCGAGCATGATCAGCACGACGTGGCCGGCGATGGTGCCGAGGCGGGTGCGGGATGCCACGGCGACATCTTCCGCCGAAGCGGAAGCCGCCCGCACGCGAGCGCCCTTGTGCAGCACGGTGTCGGCGGCGAGCGCCGGCCCGGTGACGGTGACGAATGACATGGGTGGTCCTAGTTGTCGTAGAAGCTGAGCCGCTCCTGCAGCTCGAGGAAGATGAGTGCGATCACGCCGAACCCGACGAAGAAGATCACCCCGGCCGCCGACGAGATGCCCACGTCGAAGTTCTGGAACCCGAACTGGTACAGCAGGTAGTAGATGTTCGTGGTTGAGTTGGTGGGCCCGCCCTGGGTGAGCAGGTCGATGATCGGGTAGGTCCACTGCGCGGCGAGGAGGATCGTCATGAGCGACAGGAAGACCAGGGTCGGTGAGAGCAGCGGCAAGGTGATGCGTCCGAAGATGCGGCCGGCGCCGGCACCGTCGAGTGCGGCGGCTTGACCGTATTCGGGGCTGATGCCGGCGAAGCCGGCGGCGATCACGAGCACGCCGAAGCCCAGCATCTGCCACCCGACGATGACGATGACGGCCCAGATGGCGAGGTCGGGGTCGCGGAAGACGTTCGGCATGTCGACGCCGAAGTGCGCGAGCACGGTGGCGAATGCCCCCTGCTCGGCGAACAGCCACCGCCACACGGCGCTGGTGGCGACGGGGGTGATGAGGAACGGCACGAAGATCAGCGCCTGATAGAAGGTGCGCATTCGCCCCCGCACCTGCCGTGACATGACGGCGATCGCGATCGGCAGCACGAGCGAGAAGACGAAGAACGCGGCGATGTAGACGACGGTGTTCAGCAGCGCGGTGTGCAGCTCGGGCAGCGCCAGCACCTCGGCGTAGTTCGACCCGCCGACGAACGTCTTGGGGCTTGTGGGCAGCAGGTTCCAGTCGTAGAACGACAGGCCGAACGTCTGGGCGAGGGGACTGTAGGTCCAGAGGATGAGGAACGCGGTGCCCGGCAGCACATACAGGTAGGGCAGCAGGCTCTGGGGCCGAAAGCGCGAGCGGCGCACGACGGGCGCGGATGCCTCGGCCGGAGCCGCGCCCGCTCCCTCGGCCGGCGCAGCGGCGGCCGAGGGAGCGGAGACGGTGACGAACATGGGCTGACTACTCTCCCGCCAACGCGTTGACGGCGGCGAGCTGCTCGTCGGGGGTCATGTTCATGAACGCCTCGAGCATCTCGGGAGTCATCTCGTAGACGGTCGGGAACTGCCCGATCGGCACGACGGAGTGCAGCACCCGGTCGCCGTAGACGTGCACGAGGTTGTAGGACTGGCCGCCGTCCTGGCCGCGGGCACCGGGGTAGGCGACGGCGAGGTCCATCGTGTAGCAGGTCGCCGACGCGACCGACACGGGCACGCCCGCGAACGTGCTGGTGGTCGAGTAGTGCAGGTGACCGCCCAGGATGCCGCGCACGTCGGTGCCCCGGATGACCTCGGCGAGGCGCTCCTGGTCGCGCAGCTCGAACAGGGCGGCGAGCCCGAGCGGGCTCGGCACGGGCGGGTGGTGCAGCGCGATGAGGGTGCCGTCGGGCGCGGGGACTTCGAGCTCGCGGCGCAGCCACGCCAACTGCTCGTCGCTGATCTCGCCGTGGTGCTGCCCGGGCACCGTCGAGTCGAGCGCGATGATGCGCAGACCGTTGACGTCGTAGACGCGGTCGACGGGCTCGGACTGGTCGGCCTCCTCGTCGAGCAGGCCGCGGCGGAACGCGACGCGCTCGTCGTGATTGCCCATCACCCAGATCACCTGGGCACCGAGCTTCTCGGCGGCGGGCTCGACGATGGCCCGCAGGCGCTCGTAGGCGTCGGGGCGGCCGGTGTCGGCGAGGTCGCCGGTGAACACGATCGCTTCGGGGCGGGCGTTGGCCTTGGTGAAGCCGTCGAACAGCTCTGCGAGGTTCTTGTCACTGTCGATGCGCTCGTACAGCAGGTCGCCGTCGCCCACGAAGTGGGTGTCAGAGACATGCAGGATGAAGTGCTCGGGAGCGGGATGCTGGCTCGCGATGTGCGACATGGTGTGTGTTCCTTCCGATCAGACCGCGGTGGCGGCGGGGTCGATGATCACGGCGGTGAGACGCTCGAGCTCGGTGGGGGTGAGTCCGTGGGCGAGGAGGTAGGCGCTGATCGACCCGTGCTCGCGGTCGATGCGCTCGAGCAGCGCCTCGAGCACCTCGGCGGGGCTCTCGGTGATGAGTTCGACCATTCCCGCGGTCAGTTCGATGCCGCGCTGTTCGAAGACGGCGGTCATCGCGTCTGACCACTCGCCGCGCAGGTTCTCGGCGGTGGCGGCGTAGTCGGCCACGACGTCGTCGCGGTCGACCCCGGCGGCGGCGAGCGCGAAGGCCACGACGAGACCGGTGCGGTCTTTGCCGGCGGTGCAGTGCACGAGCACCGCGTCGTCGTCGTCAGCCGCGATGATCACCCGGATCGCGTCGACCAGCTGCGCCCCGCGCTCGTCGACGATGTGGTCGTAGACGGGCACGAGTCCGACGTGCGTGGTGGCCTGCGCGGCCGGGTCGGCGTCGTCGAACACGGGCAGGTGGTGCACGGTGACCTCGAGCCCGTCGACCGCGCTCGGCGCTGTGGCGCGCTCGTCGCCGCCGCGCAGGTCGATGATGTGGGCGACGCCGATCTCGGCCAGCCGGTCGCGACCGGTCGCGTCGATGCGGTGCAGAGCATCTGACCGCAGCAGCTTGCCCCACCGGCTGGTGCCGCCGGCTGCACGGTAGCCGCCGGTGTCGCGCAGGTTGTAGAGGCCGGCCACGGCGTGGCGACGCTCACGAGGCGCCGCGGTCGCGGCATCCGGCGACGAAGCGGCCGCGGCATCCGTCGCCGAAGGCGTCAGGTCGAGGTCGATGGTCATTCGATCAGCCCCTGCGCGCGCTCGGCGGCCTCGGTCATAGTGGCGGCCGGGTCGGCGCCGTAGAAGACCGCGTCTTCGATGGCGGTGGCGAGCACCTGGTCGACCTGGGCGTAGCTGTCGCCGGGGTACGACACCCACGGCTCGAGCGCGTCGAGCTGCTCGAGGTTGGGCTTCACGAGCGGGTTGGCTTCGACCCAGTCATAGAGCGGTCCGCCCTCGTCGGCCATGCTGCTGCGCAGCGGTAGGTACCCGATCTGGGTCGAGATGATCTCGTAGGCGCGGGGGCTGGTCATGAACTGCATGAGCTCCCACGCGGCGGCCTGCTTGGCGGGGTCGGTGGCGAACATCGCGAGGAACGAGCCCGAGTTGGTGGGCACGACCGCCTGGTCTCCGAACGCGGGCAGGGTGTGAGCGTCGAGGGTCCAGCCACCGGCCTCGGCGCCCATCATGAACGCGCCCTGCATGCCCGAGGTGTTGACGTGGATCGCGGTCTTCCCCTGCGCGAACGCCTCGTACTGGCTGGTGAAGTCCTCGTTGGTGAGCACGCCGTCCTCGTACATCTCGGTGAAGGTCGCGACCGTATCGATCGCGGCGTCCGAGCCGAACTCGATCGTCGTGCGGTCATCGCTCAGCACCTGGGCGCCGTTCGAGAGGAAGAGGCCCTGCATGCACCAGCTGCCGCCGGTGACCACGCACCACACGCTCATCGAGGGGGCACCGGTGGACTCGGTGATCTGCGCGGCGGCGTCGGCGACAGCATCCCACGTCGACAGATCGACGGTCTCGGGGTCGAGGCCTGCGGCGGTGAACTGGTCTTCGTTGATCCACAGGATGGGAGTCGAGAAGACGTAGGGCAGGCCGTAGGTGGCGTCGTCCCAGTCGGCGAGCACGGCGGCGCGCTCGTGGTAGGGGTAGTCGCCCCCGAACTGATCGGCGAGGCCCTCGTCGCCCACGAGGGTGCTGAGGTTCTGCGCGCCGAGGGTGGTGGCGGCGAAGTCGAGCTCGTTGAAGGCCAGCTGCGCGATGTCGGGCGCTTGCCCGGCGAGCAGCTGCTGCTGCACGCTCGCGGCGGTGCTGGTCAACGGGCTGGGCTGGCCGACGACGGTAATGTTCGGGTTCTCGTCCATGAACTCGTCCAGCAGCTGGTTGATGGCATCCGAACCGGTGCCGACGTTCGCGAGGTTGTACGACTCGAAGACGATCTCGACCTGCTGGTCGTCGGTCAGCTCGGTGAGCGAGCCGGATGCCGCGGGCGCGCTGCCTGCGGCAGAGCATCCGGCGAGGGCGGCGGCGCCGACGATCGCCGCGGTGGCGAAGACGGCGCGACGGGCACGGGTGTTCATGATTTCTCCTGGGTAGGGGTGAGGGGCAGAACGAAGGGAGGGAAGGCGGCTCAGGCGGTGACGAGCTCGTGCGCGGCCGGGTCGGCCACGGGTGCATCGGCGACCCACTCGAGCCGGCGGCCCGAGGCCCGGTCGAACAGGTGCACGTTCTCGGGCGCGGCGGTGAGCACGATGTCGTCGCCGGGGGTGGCGATGACCTCGCGCGAGGTGCGCACGTAGACCTCGCGCCCGGCGACGAGGCACGTGACGATCTGCTCACCGCCGAGGTTCTCGACCAGGTCGATGCGGCCGGCGATGCGCACGCCCCGGGTGTCGGATGCCGCGTGCGCAGACGCGATCGTGAGCTTCTCGGGCCGCACGCCGAGCACGACATCGAGGTCGGGCACGTCTCCCGGCCACAGGCCGCCGGCGATGCCGTCGGCGGTGACGGCGATGCTGCCGTCGATCGTGACGATGCGGGCGTCGACGAGGTTCATGGCCGGGCTGCCGAGGAAGCCGGCGACGAACACCGACTCGGGCCGGTCGTACACCTGCTCGGGGGTGCCGTACTGCTCGATGCGGCCGGCGTTGAGCACCACGATTTTCGTCGCCATGGTCATGGCTTCGACCTGGTCGTGGGTGACGTAGACGAACGTGGCGCCGAGGCGCCGGTGCAGGGCGGTGAGCTCGTGGCGGGTCTGGGTGCGCAGCTTCGCGTCGAGGTTCGACAGCGGCTCGTCCATCAGGAACGCCTTGGGGTTGCGCACGAGGGCGCGGCCGACGGCGACGCGCTGGCGCTGCCCGCCCGAGAGCTCTTTGGGCTTGCGGTCGAGCAGGTGGCCGATCTCGAGGCTGTCGGCGACCTCCTGCACGCGGGTCGCGATCTCGGCGGCGCCGAGGCGCTGCGTCTTGAGCGGGAACGCGAGGTTCTTGCGCACGCTCAGGTGCGGGTAGAGCGCGTAGCTCTGGAAGACCATCGCGAGGTCGCGCTTCTTCGACGGGAGGTCGGTGATGTCGTCGCCGTCGAGGTGGATGCGGCCGGCCGTGGGCTCGAGCAGGCCGGCGATCATGCGCAGCAGGGTGGTCTTGCCGCAGCCCGAGGGGCCGAGCAAGACGACGAACCCGCCGTCTTCGATGATCAGGTCGATATCACTGACGGCGGCGGTGCTCTTGAAGGAGCGACCGACACCAGAGAGCTGGATCGTTCCCATGAGTCGCCTTCTGCAAGCGACCTGACGAACCGGGGCCTTCCCGCGAAATCCGCTTGCAGAGCTATTGCAATCGAGGAAAGTGAATTTCCTGCAAACGGAGTGTAAACGCCCATCGCCGTGGTCGATAACGTCTGGCACGTCGGATGCCTCGGCGTCGGAGCCGTCGTCGGCGACGATGTCGAGCACCTCTTCGCGCACCGCGAGGCGCGCGCGGTCGGCGGCGTCGCTCATGCGGTCGGCGACGGCGATCTGCAGGGCGTTGAGCACGAGCAGCTGTACGAGCCCGCTGCCGAGAATGCCTTGATCCCACGCCTGGAAGCGCGCACCGGCGACGAGCAGGTGGTCGGCGCGGGTGGTGAGCGGGGTACGGGCGAAGCTCGTGACCCCGATCACGGTGGCGCCGGCGTCGACGGCGGCGTCCGCAACCGCGAGGGTCACCGAGTTGGCGCCACTCGAGCTGACGATGAGGCACACATCACCGGGGGCGAGCACGCGGGCGGTGAGGTGGGCGACCACGCCGTCAGCGGGCGCTTCGCAGGGCCGGCCGTTGACGGCGAACGCGACGGCCGACGCCTGGGCGGCGGCGTGCGAGGCGCCGGTGCCCGAGATCAGCAGGCGCGGCGCGCGGGCGATGGCGTCGGCAGCGGCGTCGAACGCGACCGGGTCGATCGAGGCGAGCGCGGTCTGCAGCATCCCACCCGCCCCTCGGCCAGCCACCGCAGAAAGCCCTCGGTGCCGGCGGGTGCGTCGGGCGCGGCGGTGGCGTCGGCGGCGAGGTCACGCACGAGCAGCATGCGCAGGTGCTGAAAGCTGCGCAGCCCCAGCGCCTGGGCGGTGCGGCTGACGGTGGCCGGCGACGTGTTGGCGGCTTCGGCGAGGTCGGCGCCCGACATGTCGACCACGTCGTGGGGTCGCTCGGCGCAGATGCGGGCGACGCGCTGCGCGCTCGGTACGAGCGACGGCAGGATCGAGAGGATGTGGTCGATGGTTCCGCCGAGCGGCGGCTCGTTGAGGGGCGAGTTCATGTAGCCGGTGATCACCTTTCGGGTTCGCCGCACATCGTATGGGCGCAATGCGACCACGACCCCAACCATAGGTGAACGCAGCGTTCATCGCCTCCGCTATCCGCGAAAGGCAATTTCATGACCTCCCTGCGTCCGCTCGAGCTCCCGAACAGTGCCATGCCCGCAAGGAAGTCGGCCAAGGGTGACTCGACCGAAGACGCCCACCTCGAGCGCCGCGATGGCGCCTACGATGACCGTCCGTGCGAGCCAGAGCCACGTGATCTGTCGATCCCGGCGGTCAAGCGCTCGAACGTTCCGCACGTCGATGTTCCGCTGGCGGGGGCGCCGGGGCAGCAGACACCGGTAACCAACGACGCGAAGAAGCCTGCCACGACGATGACGCCCGCAGCGCGGAACCAGAGGGCGGGGGCGACGCGCGAAACTGATCCTGCTCATGGCCCGATCAGACCGATGGCCACTCAGACGTGAAAGGGGAGACATCGCGCCCGGGCCGAACCGTCGCACGCTGACGTCCCCTCACCGCGCAGTGCCCGCAAGGGGATGGTAGATGGGCGAGCAGTTCTGGGACTCTGGTCGACGATTCTTCAGCTCGCCTGTGGAAGTCCCTGGGACAACGCCTGTCGGATTCTCCAAACAGGAAAACCGCTGAGCTGCGCAATCAAGTCCACATCGAACTCGTGCTCGAAGTAGGCCACCCGCACCGCCCGGATGCGCGACGGATTGTCACCGAAAGCCAGTGTGAACTCGGTGGCGTAGCGCTCCCAGACGCTGAACTCATACCCCGGTGCCGTCACGATGCATTCACCTCATCCCGGGTGCAACTCTCAGGAGTGGTCGCGGTGCTAATGCGATGCTACGACACCCGTGTTAACGCCAGGACACAAGGAGATTCCGGGAAAGCTCGCTACGCACGGTGTGCACCGATACGGGGATGGCCCGCCCGGGGTGCATGGTTCACACCGGGGTGACCAAGGGAATTGGGGGCTCTTCGGACATGCGGTGGGGGTGAGGCTCGCCGGGTGATGGTCGGCGGGTAGGGGTCGAGGTCCCCGAGGATCAGTAGCGCCAACTGCTGATCCATCACGAGGACCTCGACGTGCTTCACCCTACTTCGGGGTGCGCTGACGCGCGCTCTGCCGCTGATCCGTGTTACCGCTGCGATCTGCTGGTCGGTCTCGACGGCGTCCATGTCGAGCACGTTGACCGCCGCGACGGGCTGCTGATCGTCACCGTTTCGACACCGGCGGCGCCGACCGGGTGCCCGTTGTGCGGGGTCGTGGCGATCGGTCGAGGGCGCCGCCGTCGAGTGTTGCATGACGTGCCGGGCGTGACGCGGGTGCGGATCGTCTGGCGGCAACGGGTCTGGCGATGCGGCGACGTGGGCTGTGCCAAGAAGACGTTCGTGGAGCAGCTTCCCTCGCTGGTCGCTCGGCGCGGGTCGCTCACAAGGCGAGCCGTCGACTGGGCGATCGGGCAGCTGCGCCGCGAGCACGCCACGATCGAAGGACTACGTCGTCAGCTCGGGACATCGTGGAAGACGGTGTGGCGGGCTGTTGAGCCTGAACTGGTGCGGTTGGCAGCCGACGAGTCCCGGTTCGAGAACGTGACCACGCTCGGCGTCGACGAGCACATCTGGCATCACGTCGACCACCGCAAGCGGGGCCCGAAGGAACTGACCGGCATGGTCGACCTCAGCCGCGACAGCACCGGGAAGACGCGGGCCAGGCTGCTCGACCTCGTGCCGGGCAGATCGGGGAAGGCATACGCGTCCTGGCTCAGCGAGCGGGGCGAAGCGTTCCGAAAGAACGTGAAGGTGGCGGCGCTGGACCCGTTCGCGGGCTACAAGACTGCGATCGATGACACGCTCGAAGACGCGGTCGCTGTGCTGGACGCGTTCCATGTCGTCAAGCTCGGCACCGCCGCCGTCGACGAGGTCCGCCGCCGCGTCCAGCAAGACACCCTCG
Source organism: Microbacterium petrolearium (assembly GCF_054782875.1). NCBI lineage: Bacteria > Bacillati > Actinomycetota > Actinomycetes > Micrococcales > Microbacteriaceae > Microbacterium > Microbacterium petrolearium. The sequence continues at coordinate 12,952 of NZ_BAAGRQ010000018.1, read as the reverse complement.
GGCATCGCGGTCGGAAGGGCGACCCGCTCTACGGGATTCAGACCATCCTCCGTGCCGGGGCCGAGAACCTCACCGACAAGCAGCGGATCCGGCTGACCGCGGCAATCGAGGCCGATCCTGCGCACGACGAGGTGTTCGTCGCGTGGCAGTGCGCACAGCAGCTGCGCTCTGCCTACCACGCGAAGGACCTGACCGAGGGGCGGCGGATCGCCGAGAGGGTGGTCGACACGTTCCACACCTGCCCGATCCCCGAGATCGCCCGCCTCGGCCGCACCCTCCGCCGCTGGCGTTCAGCGTTCCTGGCGTACTTCACCACGAGCCGCGCGAACAACGGCGGCACCGAGGCGATCAACGGGATCATCGAGCTCCACCGCCGCCTCGCCCGCGGCTATCGCAACCGCGAGAACTACCGCCTCCGCATGCTCCTCACCGCCGGCGGACTCACCCCATGACCCCCCCACCGGATGTCCGAAGAGCCGGAAAACGGGGCTGCTGAAGCTCCGCGTATCCCGGCTGCAGCAGTCGATCTTCTTCTACAACACTGAGGTCGACAACGACCCTCATGTGCTGTGGCTGGGCGGCAGCGGCCGTACCGAGGAGATCCCGCAGTTCCTGCAGTTCGACGGGGCATGGAAGGGCTCATCCAGACAGAAGCGCCTGAGTGAGCTGAAGGACTTGCTTGTTCCCCTCAGCGGTGAACCGGAGCAGCTCGCGCAGAAGTTCCGGAAGAGCATCGGCGAATACCTCCCGGATCGACCCGCGTCGAGTCCCGCAGTCTTGACACCGTCCATCGCACCGAATGGCATCGACAATGTCTCTTGACCACGCCATCACGCCCGTTCCTGTCCCGTCTGAGGGTGAGGAGGCGCAGCAGACCGCGCCGCCGGCGGCGGACCTGGCCTGGACGGCGAACCGACTGCGCAAGGCCGGGCACAAGATCTACGAGGTGTATGCCACCTCGCGCATCTTCCACCTGCTGAACGACCCGCAGATCGAGTTCGTCACGCAGCAGCTCGTGCGCCGTCCCGACGGGAAGCGGGCGCTGATGGACGTGTACTTCCCTCAGTTCAACCTCTTCGTCGAGATTGACGAGCCGTACCACGACGGTGAAGAGCAGGAACGCGCGGACCGCAAGCGCACCGAGGACCTTCGAAAGGCGCTGGCCACCCGCCAGTCGTCCATGATCGACGAGCCGGCGGAACCCGTGCGCCTCAAGGTCGCCGGTCAGACGATGGCGCAGTTCAACGAGCAGATCGATCGCGTCGTCGCTCGGATCACGTCGATGAAGAAGACGAAGGTCGCGGAAGGGACCTTCGAGCCGTTCGTGTTCGGCCGGCGCGCGAGCGTCGACTACTGGCGGGAACGCGGCACCGTCAGCGTGGACGATCGCACGGAGCTGCGTACCCGAGCGGATGTCGGAGCGCTGTTCGGGGTGCGGCCCAACCAGATGAAGGCGGTGTGGCGCGTCAGCGCCGACACCATCCTGTGGTGGCCGAAGTTCTACGACAACGCCCTCTGGTCGAATGTCCTCTCGTCCGACGGCACCGAGATCGTCGAGACGGACAAGCGCCCGGAGGGCGGAGGCCCGTCGCGGGTCACTCGCAACGACCCGCGGCCGGGCGATCGTCGGCTCGTGTTCGCCCACACCGAGGACGAGCAGTTCGGCGGCGTCTACTACAACTTCGCAGGCGTCTTCACGCAGGCGGAATCCGGGGGAGGCCGTACGCGATACGTGCGCGTCGCCGACACCGTCGACCTCGCGGCAGAGCGCGCTCGCGAGGGAGGCCCCGACTTTCGCTGAGGGGGCAAGCGCGCGCCCGCCCTTCGCGGTGCCGATGCCCGCGGCATCCGGATCGCGTGCGAGCGGTTCGGTCTGGCGTCAGTCGCGGCCGGGAAGTCCGTCGAGTGACGTGAGGGAACGGCCGGCCGCATCGGCATGGCGCGACAGCAGCAGCGCCACGAGCAGGGCGATGCCGCCCGAGATGAGCTTGTCGGCGACGGAGGAGCCGATGTTCGACACGAGCGCCGCCTCCCACGCGTTCGCGCCCGCCGCATGCAGGCGCTCGAACAGCGTGGTCGTGACGAGGTGATTCGTCCGCCCGTCGTACTGCAGCACCGTGATCGGAAGCGACGTGAGCGTGCAGCTCACGGCCGCGAGGAGGTTCAGCACGAGGAAGCGCGACGCGGTGCGTCCCAGGCCCCATTGGTGCACGCCGTACCCCCACACCAGCGCGCCCACGACCGAGACGAGCCCGAACGGCAGCCCCTCGGCGGCCAGGGGCAGCAGCGTGCCCGGGGTGAGGACGAGCGTGACGGCGGCGAGCGCGACGGCGGCCCAGGGGCCGATGCACACCGCGATGATGGCCGTGCCCGCCATGTCCAGCCAGATCGGGAGGTCGAAGTTGGCGACGATCACGCCGCCGACGAGGTTGACGCCGATGCAGGCGACGAACAGCGCGGCCGCGAGCGGCAGCTCGGGGCGGGGTGGCGGGAGGGTCGGCCAGCGCCGTCCTGCGGGCCGCGCCGCGGGCGCCGCCGGCGCGGCAGGTGCCGGCTGCTCGGCGATTTCGACCGGCGGCCTCTCGGCCGTCCGTGCCGCGATGCACCGCTCGCGCCAGCGCTCGGCCTCGCTCGCGTCCCCTCCCAGGGCGGCCACGATCTCCGCGACGAGGCTGGGGTTCAGGCGCCTGCGCTCCGGCCGGAAGGCGTCGTACACCGTCGAGCGGGCGATGTGCGCGGAAGCCGGGGCGATGCCCTTCTCCTCGCGCATGCGGGTGATCCGTGCCGCGATCTCGCCGTACGAGATGTCGCCGGCGCGCATGCGCAGCGCCTGCAGGTCGTTCGAGAGCTGCGCCATGGCGCGCGTGGCGGCGGTCGGATCGTCCTTCGTCTGGCTCATCGCGGGCACCCCCATCTCTCCGCGGTTCCCGAGCATAGCGGTGGGTAGTTACGGCTTTCGCGCGCGATCGGCCGGTAGATCGGTATGCTGTCGCGCTCGCGCGCGGATCCGGATCGCCGGGGCCGGTCGGCGGGATCGCGGGCGCGCGTCGCTAGAATCGACCAAGCATGTCGACGGCAGGAGCATCGGTGACGGAGAAGGCCAAGACCTCCACGAAGGACGAGCCCGTGCTCGGACCGACGGGACGTCCGTACCAGGGCTTCCCGACGCCTCCGAAGCTCGATCGGCACGGCCCCGCGCGCATCATCGCGCTGTGCAACCAGAAGGGCGGCGTCGGCAAGACCACGACGTCGATCAACCTGGCCGCGTCGCTGGCCGACTACGGCCGCAAGGTGCTCGCGATCGACTTCGACCCGCAGGGCGCGCTGTCGGCGGGCCTGGGCGTGCCGACGCACGACGTGCCCACCATCTACGACCTGCTGCTCGACACCAAGCGCGACCCGCGCGAGGCGATCGTGCAGACGGCCACCGAGGGCCTCGACCTCATCCCCGCCAACATCGACCTGTCGGCGGCCGAGGTGCACCTCGTCAACGAGGTGGCGCGCGAGAGCATCCTGTCGCACGTGCTGCGCCGCGTCGCGGCCGACTACGACGTCATCCTCATCGACTGCCAGCCCTCGCTCGGCCTGCTCACCGTCAACGCGCTCACGGCCGCGCACGGCGTGCTCATCCCGCTCGAGTGCGAGTTCTTCGCGCTGCGCGGCGTGGCCCTGCTCATCGAGACGATCGAGAAGGTCAAGGACCGCCTCAACCCCGCGCTCGATCTCGACGGCCTGCTCGCGACCATGTACGACCCGCGCACCCTGCACTCGCGCGAGGTGCTGGAGCGGATCGTCGAGACCTTCGGCGACAAGGTGTTCGAGACCGTCATCGGCCGCACGGTGAAGTTCCCCGACGCGTCGGTGGCCGGGCAGCCGATCACCGAGTACGCGCCGGAGCACCCGGCGGCCCAGGCGTACCTGCGGCTCGCGCGGGAGCTCGTGGCGCGCGGCGCCGTGGCGTAGTGGCCATGACCGGTCCCGGCCAGCCCGATCCGGACGGGGACGGCCCGGCCGCCGAGGGCGCGCCGGCCGAGGCGGGCGCCGCGGACGAACGTGCCTTCCGCGTCTCGCTGTCGAACTTCGACGGGCCCTTCGATCTGCTGCTGCAGCTCATCTCGAAGCACGAGATGGACATCACCGAGATCGCCCTCAGCAAGGTCACGGACGAGTTCATCGCCTACCTGCGCGACCTCGACTCGGGGGAGGAGCTGGATCAGGCCAGCGAGTTCCTCGTCGTCGCCGCGACGCTGCTCGACATGAAGGTGGCCGGGCTGCTGCCGCAGGGCGAGCTGGTCGACGCCGAGTCGGTGGCGCTGCTGGAGGCCCGCGACCTGCTGTTCGCGCGCCTGTTGCAGTACCGCGCGTTCAAGGAGGCGTCGGCGTGGTTCGCGCAGCGGCTGCGGGCCGAGGAGGGCCGGCACGCGCGCAGCGTGCCGCTGGACCCGAAGTACCGCGCCCGCACGCCCGAGCTCGTGTGGACGCTCTCGCCCGACGACTTCGCGGCGCTCGCGATCCTCGCCATGACGCCGCGCGACATCCCGACGGTGGGGCTGGATCACCTGCACGCGCCGCTCGTGAGCATCCGCGAGCAGGCCGCGATCGTCGTCTCGACGCTGCGCAGCGCCGAGACGCTCACGTTCCGCGAGCTGATCGCCGGCGTCACGCAGGCCGGCGTCGTCGTGGCCCGATTCATCTCGGTGCTGGAGCTGTACCGGCACGCGGCGATCTCGTTCGAGCAGCTCGAGCCGCTCGGCGAGCTGACGCTGCGCTGGACGGCCGAGCACTGGTCCGAGGAAACGCTGGCGACCCTGGGGGCCGACTATGACCGATGAGAACGCGACCGGCGCCGGCGAGGCGGCCGTGCCGGGCGACGCCCCGGCTACCGAGGCGAGCCGGCCTGAGCCGGTGGGGACGGTGCCGCAGCGGCTCGAGGCGATCCTGCTGATCGCGGACGAGCCGCTCAGCGTCGTCAGCCTCGCCACGGCGGTCGGCGCGCCCGTGGCCGCCGTGCGCCAGGCTCTCGAGGGGCTCGTCGCCGACTACGACGGACGCGACGGCGGCCGCCGCCGCGGCTTCGAGCTGCGCGAGGTCGGCGGCGGCTGGCGCATGTACGTGCGCGACGAGTTCGACGGCCTCGTGGCCGAGCACATCGGCGGGCAGGCGCCCGCGCGGCTGTCGCAGGCGGCGCTCGAGACGCTCGCGGTCATCGCCTACAAGCAGCCCGTCTCGCGCTCGCAGGTCGCGTCGATCCGCGCCGTGAACGTCGACTCGGTCGTGCGCACGCTGCTGGCCCGCGGCCTCATCACCGAGCTGTTCACCGATCCGGAGACGGGCGCCATCAACTACGGCACGACCGATCTGCTGCTGCAGCAGCTGGGCATCAACTCGCTCGACGAGCTGCCCCCGATCTCGCCGCTGCTCGACGACGGAGCCGACGGCTTCGACGACATCGTCTGAACCGCCGCCCGTCTCCCGGCGAGAATCCATCGCCGCGCCGAGAATCCGTGGGCCCCGGGATTCTCGGCGCGCGGGTGGATTCTCGCGGATCGTTCCGGTCTGGGATCCTTGAGGGATGGATCACAACGCCTCCGATGAGGGCACCCGGCTGCAGAAGGTGCTCGCGAACGCCGGGGTCGCGTCGCGGCGCGTCTCCGAGCAGCTCATCGTCGAGGGCCGGGTGCGCGTGAACGGCGCGGTCGTCACCGAGCTGGGCACGCGGATCGACCCCGAGCGCGACCTCGTCGACGTCGACGGCACGGCCGTGCAGCTCGACGCGTCCAAGCGCTACGTCATGCTCAACAAGCCCACCGGCGTCATCAGCTCCATGCGCGACGACCGCGGGCGGCCCGACCTGCGCCGCTTCACGAAGGACTGGCCCGAGCGGCTGTTCAACGTGGGGCGCCTCGACGCCGACACGAGCGGGCTGCTCGTGCTCACGAACGACGGCCCGCTGGCGCAGGTGCTCGCGCACCCCTCGTTCGGCGTGACGAAGGTGTACATCGCGAAGGTGCGCGGCGGCGTCACGGCGCAGACGATCGCGCGGCTGACGCGCGGGGTCGAGCTGGAGGACGGACCGATCCAGGCCGACAAGGCCCGGCTGCTCGACGCCTCGGCCGGGTCGAGCCTCGTGGAGCTGACGCTGCACTCGGGCCGCAACCGCATCGTGCGCCGCATGATGGCCGAGGTCGGCCACCCCGTGACCGCGCTCGTGCGGCGCCAGTTCGGGCCCCTGCACCTGGGAACCCTCCCAGTGGGCCGCGCGCGCGAGTTGACTAGGGTGGAACTCGGCGCGCTGCTGACGCTCTCGCGGACGGCGCCGGACGCTCCGCCTGCCGGCGTCGAGCACGAGACCGACGCCGATCGGGAGGGGACGCAGTGAGCGATACGCGTGTGCGTGCCGACGGCACGGTGCCCGGCCGCCTCGCCCGCGTCTCGGGCACGGTCCGCGTCGTCGGTGCCGGCCTGCTCGGCGCCAGTATCGGCCACGCGCTCATGCGCGCGGGCGTCGACGTGGCGCTGGCCGACACCTCGCCCTCGCAGCTGCGCCTCGCCGTCGACTACGGTGCCGGCCGGGCTGCGTCCGCCGGCGATCGCCCCTCGCTCGTCGTCGTGTGCGTGCCGCCCGACGTCGTGGCCGACGTGATCGAGGCCGAGCTGCGCGCGCACCCGGACGCGGTCGTCACCGACGTCGCCTCCGTCAAGCTGCAGCCGCTGCGCGAGCTGCGCGGCCGCGGCGTCGACCTGGCGCGCTACATCGGCTCGCACCCCATGGCCGGGCGCGAGCGGGGAGGCGCCATCTCGGCGCGCTCCGACATCTTCACGGGCCGCCCGTGGGTGATCTGCCGCGACGGCGAGACGGCCCCGGCCCACCTGGCGCTCGTGGAGTCGCTCGCGCTCGACCTCGGCGCCGTGCCGATCGAGATGAGCCCCGAGGAGCACGACCGCTCGGTCGCGCTCGTCTCGCACGTGCCGCAGGTGGTCGCCTCACTGCTCGCCTCGCGCTTCGTCGGCGCGCCGGACGAGGCGCTCGAGCTCGCGGGCCAGGGCGTGCGCGACACCACGCGGATCGCCCACTCGGCCCCCGAGCTGTGGGTGCAGATCCTCGACGCGAACGCGGCGCCCGTCGTGGAGATCCTCGACGCGCTCGCCGCCGACCTGACCGCGCTGTCGGCCGCGCTGCGCGAGACGGACGCGCCCGGATCGCGCCGCGCGATCGCCGAGGCGATCCGCCGCGGCAACGTGGGCGTGGAGCGGCTGCCGGGCAAGCACGGCCAGCGCCGCACCTTCGCGACCTTCGTCGTCATGATCGACGACACCGCCGGCCAGCTCGGGCGCCTGTTCGGCGACCTGGGCGAGCTGGGCGTGAACGTGGAGGACTTCCGCCTCGAGCACTCGCCGGGCGCCCCGCTGGGCCTGGCCGAGATCGCCGTCGAGCGGTCGGCGCTGGAGGCGTGCGTGGAGGGCCTGGAGGCCCGCGGATGGCGGATCGCGAGCACCGATGACGACTGAGCAGACCCCCATCATCGCGATCGACGGGCCGGCCGGATCCGGCAAGTCGAGCGTCTCGAAGGAGATCGCGCGCCGCCGCGGCTACGGCTACCTCGACACGGGCGCCGGCTACCGCGCGCTGTCGTGGCACGTTCTGCGCCGCGGCGCCGACACCGCCGACACCGACGCCGTGCTCACCGCGCTGACCTCGTTCGACCTGCGCCTGGGCCTGGAGCCCGACGACCGCACCGTCACGGTGGGCGGCGTCGACGTGACCCGCGACATCCGCACCCCCGAGGTGACGGCCGCGATCTCGGGGTTCACGCGCGTGCCCGAGGTGCGCGCCTACCTGAACGCCATCTTCCGCCGACTGGCGGGGGAGTCGGGCCTCGAGGGCGTGGTCATCGAGGGCCGCGACATCACCTCCGTGGTGGCGCCCGACGCGCCCGTGCGGATCCTCATGACGGCCTCGCCCGAGGTGCGCGCGCAGCGGCGCGGGCTGGAGTGGGGAGCCGACGCCGCCGAGGTCAAGGAGGCGATCCTGCGCCGCGACGAGTCCGACAGCCACGTGCTGGAGCTCGCCGAGGCCGATCCGGGTGTCGACGTCGTCGACACGAGCGAGCTCGATTTCGAGCAGTCCATCGACGCCGTGCTGACGGTGATCGACCGAGAGCTGGGAGGCCGACATGGCCGCTGAAGAAGAGTACGAGGGCGGTCCCGACCGCCTGGCCGAGCGCATGGCCGAACTGGACGAGGAGCTCGTCGAGGCGCGCGCCGCCGCGCTGCGGCAGAGCCTCGAGGACTACGACCTCGACGAGGAGGACGCCGCGCTGCTGGCGGGCCTGCAGTCGGGCGTGGACGGCATCGAGTACCTGCCCGCCCTGCCCGTGGTGGCCATCGTCGGCCGCCCCAACGTGGGCAAGTCGGCGCTCGTGAACCGCATCCTCGGCCGCCGCGAGGCCGTCGTCGAGGACACGCCGGGCGTCACGCGCGACCGCGTCACCTACAAGGCCGAGTGGATGGACCGGCGCTTCTCGCTCGTCGACACGGGCGGATGGGAGCCGGACGCGAAGGGCATCGACCGCTCGGTGGCCGCGCAGTCGGAGATCGCGATCGACCTGGCCGACGTCATCCTCTTCGTCGTCGACGCCATCACGGGCGCGACCTCGACCGACGAGCACGTCGTGCGCCTGCTGCGCAAGTCGGACAAGCCGGTGTTCCTCGTGGCCAACAAGATCGACGACGCGCGCCAGGAGCCCGAGGCCGCAGCGCTGTGGAGCCTCGGTCTGGGCGAGCCGCACCCCGTGTCGGCCATCCACGGCCGCGGCGTGGCCGACCTGCTCGACGAGATCATGAAGGTGCTGCCGACGGTGTCGGCCGTCGCCAAGCACGAGATCGGCGGCCCGCGCCGGGTGGCGATCCTCGGCCGGCCGAACGTGGGCAAGTCGTCGCTGCTGAACAAGGCAGCGGGCGAGGAGCGCGTGGTCGTGAACGACCTCGCCGGCACGACGCGCGATCCCGTGGACGAGGTGGTCGAGCTGGGCGGCAAGATGTGGCGCCTCGTCGACACCGCCGGCATCCGCCGCCGGGTGCACATGGCGCAGGGCGCCGACTTCTACGCGTCGCTGCGCACGTCGGCCGCCCTCGAGAAGGCCGAGGTCGCCGTGGTCGTGCTCGACGTGAGCGAGCCGATCAGCGAGCAGGACGTGCGGATCATCGACCTCGTGCTCGAGTCGGGCCGCGCGCTCGTGCTCGCGTTCAACAAGTGGGACGAGCTGCTGGCCGACGACGCGCGCGGCGGCGAGCGGCGCCGCATGCTCGAGCGCGAGATCGAGCAGGACCTCGCGCACGTGGCGTGGGCGCCCCGCGTGAACATCTCGGCCAAGACCGGCCGCCACCTCGACAAGCTCGTGCCCGCGCTCGAGACCGCGCTGGACTCGTGGGATCAGCGCATCCCCACGGGCAAGTTCAACGCGTTCATCACCGAGCTCGTGCAGGAGCACCCGCACCCGCTGCGCGGCGGCAAGCAGCCGCGCATCCTGTTCGGCACGCAGGCGGGCACGCGTCCGCCCACGTTCGTGCTCTTCACGACCGGCTTCCTCGACCCCGGCTACCGCCGCTTCGTGCAGCGCCGCCTGCGCGAGCTGTACGGCTTCGAGGGCACGCCGATCGTCATCAACATGCGTGTGCGCGAGAGGCGGCAGCGCAAGTGACGCGGGCCCCGATGGATCCGCTCGCCCCGCGCGACCCGGGCGACGCCTGGGTGTACGCGCCGACGGGCGAGCGATTCTGGGGGCGGTTCGGCGCGGCGGGGCTGCTCGCCGTGGATCCGGCCAAGGGGGTGCTGCTGCAGCACCGGGTGGGCTGGAGCCACCATGGCGGCACCTGGGCGCTCCCGGGCGGCGCGCTGCACGAGGGCGAGTCCGCGGTCGACGGCGCGCTGCGCGAGGCGTTCGAGGAGGCAGGTGTGCCGACCGACGCGGTCGCGGTGCGGTTCACCTCCGTGTTCGACGTGGGCGTCTGGGCGTACACGACGGTCGTGGCGGACGTCGTCGCACCCTTCGACCCGGTGATCAGCGACCCCGAGAGCCTGGCGCTCGAGTGGGTGCCGATCGACGACGTGGCCGAGCGCCCGCTGCACCCGGGTTTCGCGGCGTCGTGGCCGGGGCTGCGCGAGCGGCTCTGACCGCGGCGGTCAGTCGCGGCCGCGGAGCTGATCGATCGCGCGCCGTTCCCGCTTGGTCGGGCGACCGGCACCGCGATCGCGTGTGACGATCGGCGCCACGAACTCGCGCGGCGGCGGGGGAGGCGTGCGGTCCTCGTAGGCCTGGGCCGCGACCGGAGCCCCCACCCGCTTGAGCAGCAGCTCGCGCACGCCGAGGACGCGATCGAACCCCGCGATGCGCACGCGCACCTCGTCGCCGATCTTCACCGCATAGGAGGCCTTCACCGGGTCGCCGTTGACGCGGACGTGGCCGCCGCGGACGGCGGTCGTGGCGAGCGAGCGGGTCTTGTACACCCGCACCGCCCACAGCCACACGTCCAGCCGCACGGATTCGGTCATCCGGCCATCGTAGGTCAGCTCGCGTCGCCCGCGGTGACGGCCTCGGCCTCCTCGAGCTCGGCCGGCTCGGGATCGCGATCGATCACCGCGAGGGCGCGGCCCGAGACGGCGAGCACGATCAGTGCGACAAGCGACGCGGCGGCGGCGAAGATGTACGGCACGGTGGGGGAGAACGCGTGGCCGAGCCAGGCCGCCAGCGGCGGAGCGGCCGCGCCGCCCAGGAACCGGACCGCGGAGTACGCCGACGATGCCACCTGGCGGGGCAGGTCCGTGGCCTCCATGACGGCCTCCGTGAGGGTGGTGTTGCACACGCCCAGGATCAGACCGCCGACGATGATGCAGGTGACGAGCGCCGCGGGGGTGCCGACGAGAAGGCCGGCGACCACGAGATCGATCGCCAGAAGACCGAGCATCGCGACGAGCGTGCGACGGCGACCCCAGCGGCGGATGAGGATCGGCGCGACGATCACGCTCGTGATCGCGAGCGCGAGGCCCCACCCGAAGAACGTCCAGCCGATCTCCATGGCGCCGAACCCGAGCGGGAAGGGGGAGTAGGCGAGCAGGATGAAGAACGCGATGTTGTAGAACAGGGCGGCGATCGCGAGCAGGCCCAGCGAGGGGATCCGCAGGGCGCGGAACGGGGCGCCCATGGCGACGGGCGCCGGCCGCGTGCCGGACTCGCGCAGCAGCACGATGATCGCGATGAACGCGATGGCCATGAGCGTCGCGACGCCGAAGAACGGACCGCGCCAGCTCACCTCCCCGAGGAGCCCGCCCACCAGCGGGCCGACCGCGATGCCGAGGCCCAGCGCGGCCTCGTACAGGATGATGGCCGCGCCCGATCCGCCGGAGGCCGCGCCGACGATGGCCGCCAGGGCCGTCGAGGCGAACAGGGCGTTGCCGACGCCCCAGCCGGCGCGGAAGCCGATCACGGCGTCCACGGATCCGCTGATCGCGCAGAGGAAGGCGAAGACGACCACGAGGGCGAGGCCCAGCAGCAGCGTGCGCTTCGTGCCGATCCGGCTCGACACCCAGCTCGTGAAGAGCATCATGACGCCGGTGATGGCGAGATAGCTCGTGAAGAGCAGCTCCGTCTCGACGGGCGTCGCCTCGAGCTGCTCCGCGATCGCGGGCAGGATGGGGTCGACCAACCCGATGCCCATGAACGCGATGACGCTCGCGAAGGCGATCGCCCAGACCGGCAGCGGCTGCTTCCAGATCGGCGTCTCGGCGGGGGCATGGGCGGTCATTCGTTCACTCCGTTCCGGGCCTCGGGGGCCACGCGTTCGTTCAGCAGGGCCGCGGCGCGCCGGATCGCGGCCCAGTCCTCGTCGGCGAGCCCCTCGAAGCGGGGCAGCATGGCTTCGACGAGGTGGGCGCGCCACTGGGCGTACGCGGCGACGCCGCGGTCGGTGGCGCCGATGCGCACGGCGCGCGAGTCGTCGGGATCGCCGGTGCGCTCGACGAGGCCGAGGTCGGCCATCGTGCCGATCAGCCGCGTCATGCCGGGCTGCGTGACGCGGCTCAGGCGCGCGAGATCACCGATTCGCTGCGGCCCGTGATCGCGCAGGATCGCGAGCGTTCGCCACTGTGCGGCCGGCGTCTGGCTGTTGGTGTCGAGGGCGGCGACCCGCGTCAGGCGGTGCGCCGCGATGATCAGGGCTTCGACATCCTCCGCACGACTCATGAACTCGAATATATACCCATGATATATAAGAGGTCTGCGAGGCGGCACGCGGACTTTCCCCACCCCGGGTTCGCGGCACCCCGCGGGAGCGGGTAGACTAGTGGAGTTGTCCGATCGCGGGCGACATCGGGATGTGGCGCAGCTTGGTAGCGCACTTGACTGGGGGTTAAGTGGGTTTACCCCGCTCTGGTCGGCCCGAACAACTGAAAATCCATGCCACGGGCTGTGGCGCAGCTTGGTAGCGCACCTGACTGGGGGTCAGGGGGTCGCAGGTTCAAATCCTGTCAGCCCGACGTAAAAGCCCAGGTGAGAGTAGGTTTCTCGCCTGGGCTTCATCATGTCCGGGGGTCGTTCTCTGTGGTCCCCCTCTGGTCCCCCGGCGCTCTCGCCGGTGGTCGCCTGTGGACGAACTGATCGCCCAGAACCCGCGTCCTGTGGATAAGGGGACCAAAAGGGGACCAGAACGCTTCCGGGAGCACTCCCGCGGGCGTCGGAGCGCATCACAGGCCCCTGGTCGCGGGGCTGCTGCGCCGGGCGTTCTTGCGTTGTCCGGCGGTGGAGAGGAAGGCGTTGGCCTGCTCGGCGGCGGAGGTGGGGTGTGACACTTCTTGTAGACGGTCGTTACCAGGAAGGAACGACAGGCAGAGATGTCTACGAATCGCAGGAAGTTCACTGAGGAGTTCAAGGCCGACGCGGTCCAGCTCGTCGTGCAG
>NZ_BAAGRQ010000017.1:0-44882 GCF_054782875.1 Microbacterium petrolearium | reverse complement strand
CCGGCTGCACTCCACCCTCGGCTACCGCACCCCCGCCGAGACCCGGGCCGCCTACTACGCCCAGACCGCAACCGCGGCCTGAAATCCACAAAGAGATCGTCTACGAAGCTTGACACAGCCCAGACCACCGCATGCAGCGAGTTCGCCGTCACCGACACCGCGGCACCGCCGACCAGCAACGCCCACGGATACCACGCCGCTCGCTCACCGGCGAGGGCAACGACGGCCACCGTGGAGACCACGATTACGCCGTCGACGATCAGCGGCCACGCCCACGCCTGCCCGGCCCCGATCCCGGAGCGGCGGGCAAGGTCGGCCAGGGACGTGAACGACAACCAGAACGCGCCGGCAGCGATGAACACCGTCCCGGCGACCGAGGTGATGACCGCCCACCGGCGGCCGCGTAGCTCCTTCATGACAGCCCCCGCGTGGCGGGCGCCCGCTGCTGCGCGTTCCCGCGAGCGAACTCGCCCGAAGCCGATGCGGCCGGACGGTCCCGGCGGGCTCCGGCGCCGACGCTGCGATAGGCGCTGTAGACGGTGCGGGTGATCTCCCGCTCCCCGAAATCGGATTGTGCGGCCGTCACCATCGCGTCCAGGGCATCCGTGAGCGGCACCCCGCCCTCGGACAACCGGCACGAGGCCCAGAAGAGTTTGAGGTTGCGGTCTGTGGCCTGCCGCCCCAGCCACGTCGCCAGCCGCTCCGCATCCTCGCGCCGCACTGGCCCACCGAGGCGCGGCCGAGGCGCGGGCCGAGGATCAAGGAAGTCTCGCAGCCGGCCCGCATCTATCGGCCAGGCCGCACCGGCCGCGAGCTGCTCGACCCGGTACGGCGTGCGCAGGCCGTCGAGCCGTAGCAGCGAGGGCGGGGCGATGATGTAGCCGCCGTCCCCGCGACAGTCGATGCCGACCTTCCCGGCCTGCCAGGACCGTTGAGCCTGGTTCGGGTCGGCCGGGAAGTAGGCGTGCTGGCCGCCGGTGGGCGTGCGCACGACCGCCAACGGCTCGGGGATCAGCCCGACCCGCGCCGCCCGCGCATAGGCGGCATACCCGTTGACGCCATGCACATCCACGTCGATCACGACCAGCCCCGAGACGGCGCCGGTCGGGATGCCGATGTTCGCAGTCGGCCGCGACCGCCACCACCCCTCAACCCGGTCCAGGTCGACGCTGGCCTCGTGGAACCCGCGCTCCGGGATCGGCCGCTTCCCGCCCGGCGCGCACGGGAACACCGGCACCCCGGCCCGCGCCAGCTCACCCGCCGCGACCGGCAGCGGCGCCCCGTCGAGCCGGCCGAACACGGCGGCAGCCATCACGGCGGTGACCATCACAGGCCCCGTCCCGCAGTGACCGGCGCGGTGGACGTCTCCCGTTCCGGCAGCGGCTCGACCCGGCGCGGCGCCCGCTGTGGGGTCTCCTGAGACTGCGACGTGTGCTCCGGGTCGTCGACCCGCAGGGACAGCGGGTTGCCGTTGCCGAGCTGGGGCGTGTCGAGCTTGTCGAGAACGTCGAAGGCGGTGCTGCGCACCTGCTCGCCCGTGGCCCGCACGACCGCCACAGGGTCTTTCCCGTCGACGTTGGCCGCCCATCCGGCGACATACGGGATCGTGTAGTCGCTGGTGTCCATCCCGTGCGCGGCGGCGATCATCAGCGCCACCGACTCGGCCCGCACCTCGCTGATCCCGCGGTGCTCGCGGGCCTCCTCCTGCTGGTTCGGGCCATCCAGCCGGACGTGCGCCAGCTCGTGCGCGAGGGTCTTGACCTGCGCGGCCGGCTCCATGTCCGCGCAGACCATCACCTGACGGGTCTCGAAATCGGTGCAGCCGTTCGCGCCACGCTCCATGCGATCGCGCGGCATCCGCAACACCTCGAACCCCAGCAACTCCGCCTGCCCCGCCAGGCCCTCCCACAACCCAGCAGGGGCTTCGCCTTCCAGCAGCCTCGGACGCGGCAGCTCGGGAAGCGGGTCTCCATGCGTCCTCGACACGTCCCACACATAAGCCGGGACGACACTGACGATCCGGCGACGCACCACCTCGCCCGGCCGCGGCTTCTCCCAGGACCCCAACCGCCGCCACGACGCCGGATCGCGCGGGGTCGCCGATGCGAACCGCGCCTTGACCGGACCGCGAATCCGATAGCCGCCGTCCTTCTCCGGCCAGCGGCCCATCTTCTGCCAGTCGTTGTACCCGGCAACCCAGGTCGGCGTCGGTGTCGGCACCCGGCCCTGTTCGTAGGCTTCGAGATGCTGCGCCCAGATCAACAGCGTGTTGTTGAACGAGCGGGTCCGGAACCTCGCGGCGAACTCGATCGCACGCCGCCAGTCATCGCCCGACACCAGTTCCTCGACCGAACGCACGATGCGTTCTTCCAGCGCATCGAGCGTCACTTGCCGCGCCGCCTGCTTGTCCTCGTTCGCAGCCATCGCCTGACCTCCCTCCGCCAGGGCCACTCCGAGTGGGAGCAACCGTGCGACCGCGAGGTACGCCGGGCGGATCAGGAAGACAAGACGGACGACGGAACAAGACTGGCGACCGTCAGCTCCGCGACGAACCCGACGAGTCTCTACCGGCCTACCGGATCGGAACTGGCCCTGGGGCCTGCGGCCACCGATCCCGCGGCTATCACCCGGACAGATGCGTCCTTCACCCGGCCACTTGCGTGGACGTCACCCGATGCATCGTCCGGTAGTCGCTGGGAGTAAGGCCGACGCCGCGGCGGAACTGGCGAGCGGCGAAGTCAGGATCGCTCCAGCCCACCTCCTGAGCGATCGCCGCAACAGAGCGGGACGTCGTGCGTAGAAGATGCGCCATCCGCTCGGCTCGCTGCATGGTCAGGTAAGCGATCGGTGACTTCCCGTACGCCTCAACGAAGATGCGGTTGACCTGTGACTTCGACAGATGTACTTCATCTGCCAAGTCCGACACGGACCAACGCCGCGCCGGGTCCGTCCGTAAGAGTTCAGCGACCTTGCGCGCTTCTGTGCGCAATGGCGCAAACCGACGAACACGAGGTAGGGAGGGTATCGCGGTCGCGCGCTGCGTCGGGGATGTACGGATCGGTGAGGTCTTGACAAAGGGAGTCACGACATGAGCGATGCTGAACCACAATGCCTGCATTCGATTGAAGTTCTCCGCGAATCGGCCATCGATACTGAGAGCAACCAGCTCATCGAGACGCGGCATCAGCATACCCGCTCGATCTTCGCCGATATGAAGTACCTGCGCAGGCTCGGCATACATAGTCTCGGCAAAGCACTGCGCGTCGAGGCGGTCCCGTAATATGCCGACGTGTTGCCAGAAAATCTGGTCAATCAAGTAGTCGGTGTCGAGATAGACCGTCGTCACAGTTGCACGACCCTCGGGCTCACCCCCAAGCAGTGTGTTGGCCCCCAGGAGAATCACGTCCCCAAACTTGACCAGCTTCTGCTTGAACTCGCTAAACAGGATAGCGCTTCCATCGCGAACGACGATGACCTGAACGCAGTGGTAGGCCAACGGCCCGACCGGCTGGACGATGATGCGGTTCCGGGCGAGGATGGGTGCGAAACCGCGGAGACTGCAGGACTCGTGTTGGTTCGACGCCGCGACCGATTCGGGCTCATCAACCGCATTCCTGGGATGGGATTCCTGACCACCTCTTTCGCGGGCACCAGACGGACCGCGCTGAGGACTGCGCGACGGGCGGGTCTCGACAATCCCGCGACTAATCGACCGGTTCGAGCCCAACGAACTTCATCCGGTCCTCGCCGTAGAAGCATGTCTGCAAGGCGAATGAACCGTCGAGGCCAAGTAGGTCATCGGTGGTCGCCCAGGTCTTTGGCGTGTGGCGGATATCAACCACTTGATACACCTGATCGCTACCCTCGACCTGCACCAGTTGGCCTATCTCCCAGGGGAGCAGGACGTCGCCTTGACAATTGTTGTGAGCTGCCCATACCGGCGGAACGCCCTCCCGCTCGTAGGAACTCATCTCCGTGAACGTTCCGTCGCAGCCGTCTAGTTCGTGCACGCCACCCGTGGCGCCCAAGTCCACGGTGGGCAGGTCTCCGAACGCGTCCTCCCGCGCGGCATGGATGCTTCCCGTGACCGCCGTCTTCACCGTCCCGTACACATACTCGACCCGCTCCGGCGCGGCGAGAAGGCCTACCAGCAGCGCCCCGCCAGCGAGGACGAGGACCGTCCCCGCCGCCGCGCTGAGGAACCCATGCCAGCGCCGCGGCGGTGGCTTACTCCGTCCGACTGTCTCCCGCATGCTCCGAACCCCGTTCCGCACGTTGACCAACCTCATGTTCGACTATCCATGATAGTTACTATCTAGCATAGTCGTATGGTTCAGCCTGTCTTCGCCGGCCGCCGTGGGGTAGCCGTCTCCCGCCCGGTTCGTGACCTCTGCGGCCCACGCGGTCCGAGAGGAGTGGGCTGCGCGAGGAGCGATCGGCGGGCGCTGCACAACCGTCCGGAGAGTCCGCTTGCCTCTGTCGCGGAGACCTCGTTCGCGACGCTGCGATGACAAGGTTGAGATCGCGATACCCCCGGGGGTATAGTGGAGTCATGGGCGCGACCGAGATCAGGCGAGAGAACCCGACCCGGGTGGTCGAGGAGAGCTCGGTGCCGATCCTGGGCTTTTGGGCCGACCACCCACTCGACGACGTTCCTGACAGTCAGAGGAGTTTCGCCTATGTCTGACCGACAGCTCACCTGCGCCCCGGCATGCCGCGCCGGCGTATGGGGGCGGCTGAGCCGTGGAGCCGTCGCCCTGATCGTCGGCGCGTTCGGTGCATCCATGCTGTCGACGGACCCGGCGATCGCGGTAGCCGCCGGCGTGATGGCCACCGTCATCGCGGTCATGGCGGTCACAGGAATATGCCCGACGAGCTGGCTCACCACTCGTCGGCAGCCTCAGACGCCGCAGCACACACTCGACATCCCCGATGCCCGGCAGCACGTCGACCTGACGAGCGCCCCCGTCCCGAACAGGAGTTCTCATGTCCACGAGTGACCCCGACGCCCAGCGCCGCATCCTCAACCGGCTCCGCCGCGCCCGCGGCCAGCTCAACGCCGTCATTGACGCGGTCGAAGGCGGCGGGTCGTGCCGGGAGGTGGTGACCCAGCTCGCGGCGGTCTCCTCGGCGCTTGACCGTGCCGGGTTCGCGATCATCTCCACCGCGATGAAGGACTGCATCGCCGACCCCGACGGCACCAACCGTGCCGACGACATCACCACCGAGGAGCTGGAGAAGCTGTTCCTCACGCTCGCCTGAACGAGCGATCCTCACGACCAACCGACAGACAGCCCTCGAAGGAAGAAGCAATCCATGTGCCGAGCTGTGACCTGTAAGACCTGCGGCAAGACCACCTGGGCCGGCTGCGGCCAGCACATCGCCGAGGTCAAGCGCACCGTGCCGGCGGGCCAGTGGTGCCCCGGACACGACAAGGAGAAGGAGAAGGCAGCCGCGACGAGCGGGTTCTTCGCCCGCCTGTTCGGACGATGACAGGCGCCACGCGCCACGACTCGCCCTCTCAGAATCCTCAGGAGTTCTGGGAGGGCCGCTACCGGGACGCCGAGCGCGTGTGGTCGGGCCGCCCCGAACCCTAGCCTGGTCAACGCTGTGCAGCACTTGGCTCCGGGGAAAGCGCTGGATCTGGGGTGCGGGGAGGGCGCCGATGCGATCTGGCTCGCCACCCAGGGCTGGCTCGTCACCGGCGTGGACATCTCCGCCACCGCTATCGCCCGCGCACGCCGCGAGGCTCAGCGTCAACAGGCCAGCGCGGCCACCCGGTTCGTCACTGCCGACCTGGCACGGTGGGAGCCGGACGACGGCCCCTACGATCTGATGACCGCCAGCTTCCTGCACTCGCCTGTCCCGCTCCCGCGCATCGCGATCCTGCAACGCGCAGCCACCACGGTGCGCGCCGGCGGTCACCTCGTGGTCCTCTCCCACGCCGCACTCCCACCCTGGGTCGACGCCGCGGATCATCCCGCGCACAGCTTTCCCAGCCCGGCACGACAGTTCGTGGAGCTGAACCTCAACGAGCACGACTGGCTCGTCCTGAGCATCCAGACGCACACCCGACACGCCACCGCCCCTTCCGGCGAGGCCGCCGAGCTGACCGACGGGGTACTTCTCCTCCAGCGCCGGTGACCGGCTCGTCCCGGCGCGGCGGACCCGCTGTGGGGCGGCTTAGCCGCGGGACATCGCGGTCTGGACGATGGCTTCAGCGTGGTCGAGTCAAGCAGCGGCAGTCCCGGCACGTCGTCGGGGCCGACCAAGAGGATGATCTCGGTGCATCCGAGCACGATCGCCTCGGCCCCGGCCGCGTGGAGGTCTGTCATGACCCGGATGTAGGTCTCCCGAGACTCAGGCCGGAACACGTGTCTGGTCAGCTCGTCGAAGATGATCTGATCGACCGTGGTCCGGTCGACGGGCTCCGGGGGCAGCACAGTGAAGCCCGCTCGCTCGAGTCTTCTCCGGTAGAAGTCCTGTTCCATCGTCGGCGCGGTGCCGAGCAGTCCCAGCCGGGTCACCCCGATGCGATGTCGGTCGCTGTGGTCGCGACCACATCGGCGATGTGCAGGAATGGGACGGTGATCGCCGCCTCGATGACGGGCGCGACTCGGTGCATCGTGTTGCTCCCGCAGGCGATGAAGTCCGCTCCCGCCCGCTGCAGGCCCCGGGCTTTGCCTGCCAGATACTGTCCGGCCTCATCCCAGGCTTTCTGGTCCGGTCAGATGCGGATGTAGGCGGCGCCGGCCAGTTGCGCATGGACGATCGCGGTGACCGCGGAGGGGACCGTGCCGACCTCGGGTCGCAACTCGCCGGGGTCGATGCCGCGCCGTCCGAGCCCGACGCTGCACGCGGCCACCTCGGTGTGCTCGGGCACCTGGACGGCATCGGTGCCGGTCAGGCCGGCCAGTGCCGGGCCGTTGACGATCACCCGCACCCGCACTCCCAGGCCGGCGGCGTGGAGTCCGGCGGCGGCGTCCAGCGCCCGTTGCACGTCGGCGGGGTCGTCGGCCACGTGCAGGATCACCTCACGAGTGTTCTCATTCATTGTTTGGTGTTCTCTCTTGGTTTCCGGCAGGGTCAGATGGTGCAGCCGGTGAGGGCGGCCGAGACGTAGGGCAGATGGACGAGGGCAGCAAGGGCGGCCATGCCGACCAGGTATGCGGCGATCGCGACGGCGGGCAGGGCGCCTGCCAGCCCGGCGCTGGGGTGGACGAGGTGGCGGATGCGTTCGGGACCAGCGGCGTGCAAGGCGACAGGGCAGGAGTGCTGCGGCATGGCGGGGTGGGTGCGTTCGCCGAGCTTGACCAGGGCGCTGACCAGCGCCCTGGTTCCTGCGTGACGGCGGGCCTGGTCGTCCGCGGCGATCTCCAGGTAGTGCGGCAGCGCGTCGGCGACAGCGCGGATCAGCGGCACCCACCGTAGGTAGGCGGCGATGCTGTCCACTAGCGCGGTGATGAGGTGGTGGCGTTGGTGCAGGTGGGCGTGCTCGTGGGCCAGCACGGCGGCCAGCTCGCCCGGCCCCAGCGCGCGCACCGCGCCGGTGGAGAGCACGATCCCGCCGTGACGGTCGGGGAAGGTAAGCGCGAACGGGTGCTCGGCGTCGACCAGTGCCACCTCGTGCCCTTGAAGGAGCTGCCGCCGCGCGCCGTGCAGCAGCGTGCGGGCGGCGTCCCGGGAGCGAGAGCTGCGCCGAACCATCTGGCGGGCAAGACCTGCTCCCAGAGCAAGGGCCAGCGCCACCGGCAGGGCGAGCAGCAGCACCGCGGGGATCAGGGTTTCGGTGGTGTCGGCGGAGAACGGGTTCGCGGCGGTGAGGCACCGTTGGCAGACCTCGGCCGCGCGTTCGGGCAGCAGCGCGGGGCCGGCTCCGGCCCAGGCCAGCACCGGGCCGATCGCCAGCAGCGTGACCAGCCAGACCCCGATGCCGCCGGCGACGACCACGATCGCCAAGCGCGGGACGCGCACCAGGGCGGGGGCAGCGTGCCGCAGCAACCACGGCCCGAACACCGCCAATGCCACCAGTCCGGTGCACAGAGCCATCGTGAGGATGCCCGCGGTCATGGCATGTCTCCCCGGTCGCGGCGTTCCAGGTAGTCTCGCAGCAGGTCCAGGTCGTTCTCGGGCATCGAGTCCACGAACTGCAGGATCGAGGCGGCCCGGTCGCGGCTAGCCTCCAGCACCTGCTCCATCAGCCCCGCGGCGTGCTCGTGCCTGGTGATCTTGGCGCCGTACCGGGTGGACCGGTTCTGCCTCGTGATGGTCACCAGGCGCTTGCGATCCAGGTTGGTGAGCACGGTCGCGATGGTGGTGTAGGCGGGGTCGGAGGGCAGGCGCTCGATCACTTCGCGCACGGTAGCCGGGCCGTGGTCCCACAGCACGTCCATCACCTGCGCTTCCAACGCCCCCAGGCGCAGCAGGTCGCCGGAGCGCCCATCGGCGGCCTTCATCGCACAGCCGCCACCGGCTCGGGGCGGACCGGGCAAGCGACCTGCCCGCGTAGTCGCCACACCAGTGCGACGCCGGTCAGGATCAGCGCGCCGAGCGCGAGGAACGGCTGCACGGGGGTGAACCAGGTGATCGCTCCCGAGTACCCCAGCGCCAGCAGCGCCAGCTTGTTGCACACCGGGCACCCCACCGCGAACCATGCCAGGATGCCGCCGGCCATTCCCATCCGGCTGCTGCGCCGCGCCTGCGCCTCATCGGCCGCGTCGGTGGCGGCGCCGTCCTCGCTGACCGCATTCGCCTGCTGCTCGTCCGCGGCGGCGCGGTACGGGCGGATATACGTAGCGACCAGCATGCCCGACAGCACCGAGGTGACCAGCCACACCGGATAGTTCCACCACACCGGCGGGATGTCTCGACCGAACAGCGGGTTGGGGATCAGCACCGTCGCCACCCCGATCACCACCGCGACAACCGCCGAGGCAGCGATCGCGGCCAGCACCTGCCTGCCCGTCCACCCTCGAAGCGCCTGGACCGCCAACCGGAAGCTTTCGCCGATGCCCTGGCGGGATCGAGTCGTGGGAGAGGTCATGGAACCCATTCTGACACGACTCGACTACCACGCATAGTCGACTATCTGAGATAGTAGAGGTCGGTGCCCGCGACAGTGACAGGAGAATCCCTATGCCCACCGAGACCACGAACCGCCCGAAACCGTCGAACCGTTCGAGGTCGTCATGGGTCGTGCCGGTCGCCGTGTTGACCCTGGCTGCTGTCCTGATCGCCGTGATCGTGGCGGTGAACTGGAGTGGCACGACGGCCGAGGAGGGGGGCTCGCCGTCGGATAGCGGCGCGCCGACGGAGGTGCAGAACCCCGAGCAACCGGACCTGTCTGCGGCCGAGACCAGGGACGAGGCGGACCTGCTCGCGGCCGGGCCCGTGGATGCGCCGGTGGTGCTGGTGGTGTTCTCGGACTATCAGTGCCCGTTCTGCGCGCGGTGGAGCGAGCAGACACTGCCGTCGATGATGGAGCACGTCGACGCCGGGGATCTGCGGATCGAGTGGCGCGACATCAACGTGTTCGGTCCCGCGTCCGAGCGCGCAGCGCGGGCCTCGTACGCCGCCGCCCTCCAGGGGGCGCTCTGGGAGTACCACGACGCCCTGTTCGAGGACGGGGAGCGCAGGTCCGAGAGCGAGCTGAGCGAGGAAGCCCTCGTCGCCTTGGCGGGCGAACTCGGTTTGGACACCGAGCAGTTCGCCGCCGACCTGGGCTCGGAGGAGACGGCGCAGGTGATCGCCGCCAACCAGCAGTTCGGGTTCGACCTCGGCGCCACCTCCACCCCGATCTTCATCCTGGGCGGACAGCCGATCGTCGGGGCGCAGCCCACCGAGGTGTTCCAGGAAGCGTTCCAGAGCGCGCTCGACGCGGCGGAGTGAGGCGGCGTGGACATCGGACTGCTCGCCGCGTTCGCCGGCGGCACGCTCGCGCTGCTGAGCCCGTGCGCGGCGCTGCTGATGCCGGCGTTCTTCGCCTCCACGATCGGCAGCGGGCCCCGGCTGCTGCTGCACGGAGCCGTGTTCTACGTCGGCCTGCTGACCGTCCTGGTCCCCGTGGGGGTCGGAGCCGGCGCCCTGGGGACGCTGTTCGTGACTCACCGGCAGGCGATCGTGCTCGTCGCCTCGCTGGTCCTGGTCGTCCTCGGCGCGGCGCAGGCGCTCGGGTTCGGGTTCGACCCTGCCCGGCTGCTACCGGCCGGGGCAGACCTGCACGCGCAAGCGGCGTCCAAGACCGGACTCGTCAAGACGGTGCTGCTGGGCGCTGCCAGCGGCATCGCGGGATTCTGCGCTGGCCCGATCCTGGGCGCCGTGCTCACCCTGGCCGCCGCCCGCGGCGACACCCTCGCCGCCGGCGTCATGCTCGCCGTGTACGGCGCGGGCATGGTGCTGCCGCTGCTGCTGATCGCCGCGCTCTGGCAGCGCCTGGGCGCCCGTGGACGCCGGTTCCTGCGCGGGCGATCGTTCACCGTGCTGGGCCGGGAGCTGCACACCACCTCGGTGGTCACCGGGCTGCTGATCGTGGGCGTCGGGGTGCTGTTCTGGACCACCAACGGCCTGGTCGGGGCTCCCGAACTGGTTCCGCTCGACGCCCAGGCCTGGCTCCAGGAGAACACCGCGATCCTGGCGAACCCGATCCTGGACATCCTCGCCGTCGTCCTCATCGCCGGGATCGTGCTCGTGCTCTGGGCCAGACGCCGCCGTACCCACGCTCGCGCTGACGCCCAGGCGGGCGAGCACCGCGCGGAACAGTCATGACGCCGCGCCGGCGACGCTCCAGCCTTGCCCTCGCCGCCGTGGCCGCGCTGCTGGTGACCGGCTGCGGGGCATCCGAGCCCGAGCCCGTAAGAGACCCCTACTCGGTCGATGGGTCGCTACCCGTGGTGGACACCTCGGGCATGCGGCTGCCGACGCCGTTCGAGGAGCTGGAAGTCGTGGACCCCGGGTGGGACATCACTCCGCAGTACGCGGACGGGGTGTATCTGGCCGCCGGTGAACGCGACGGTGTGCTGGAGTTCACCGCCGTGGACGTCCACGGGGACGTGCTGTGGGCCGCGCAACGTCCAGCGAGCTGCACCGGGTTCGTCGTGACCACCGACGCGCACGGCCGAGCCCTCGCGATCCTGGGCGACCTCCAGACCACGGCCGACGCCCTGGCCGCGACGACTGCCACCGCCTACGACCTGACGACCGGGGAACGGGTCTGGGGTCCGGTCGAGGTGCCCGGCCCCTACCAAGGCCCCGGGCTGGTCTTCGCCGCACCTCCCGAAGGCTTCATGGGCGAGACCGGCCCACGCGTCGCGCTCGACCCCACCACCGGAGACGTCGCGGCCGACGAGTCGAGCCCCGAAGGTATCCGCATCATCGGCGAGTACCACGGCATCGTGCTGCTCACCCACGAGGACGCTCTGATCGCGCGCGACACGGCCGACGATCAGGAGCTCTGGCGCGTCCCCCTCGCCGAGCACGGCTGGACGGCGGCGTCCATCAGCGCGTCCCTGCGCCCTGCACCGGGAGACGGGCTCGCGCTCGTCGCCACCTCCGAGACCACCGGCGCGCTCCTCGACCTGGATCAGGGCAGCATCGTGAGCAGCACCGCCCGCGACGCCGCCGTAGACCCCACCACGGGGACCCTCGTCACCCTGGACGACACCGGCCTGCACGGCTATGACGCCGACGACCGACCACTGTGGTCCCTGCCTGTTGCTGCCGAGACCACCATCGCGGCGATCGGCGGCGTCTTCCTCTATCTGCGAGAGGACGGGGCGATCCGGGTCCACAACGTCCTCACCGGTGATGTCGCCCAAGCCTACGAACCCGACGGCCAAGGACCGATCATCGTGCCCACCCACATCACCATCAACGGCGCTGCACTCCTCCTCCAGGAACGACGGCACCTGGTGGCGACGATCGCTGAGTCCCCTCTGAACGAGTCCTCTCCGACGGCCAGCCACGCGGGCATGTCGATCGTGGGCGCTCGGGTCGCACACTCGACTTGAAATACCCCAGGGGGTATGAGACGGTAACAATACCCCCCAGGGTATCGATGGCATCGACGGAAGGATGAACAGTGCTTCTCGAACGCATCTACGACGAGGACCTGGCGCAGGCCGGGTACTTCATCGGCTGCCAGGCCAAGGGCGAGGCGGTGGTGATCGACGCGCGCCGCGACATCGCGGACTACCTGGCGCTCGCGGCCAAGCACGGCATGCGGATCGTCGCAGTGACCGAGACCCACATCCACGCTGACTACCTGTCCGGGACCCGCGAGCTGGCTGCGGCGGTCGGCGCCGAGGTCTACGTCTCCGGCGAGGGCGGCGCGGACTGGCAGTACGGGTTCGACGCCCGGCGTCTGTACGACCGCGACACGATCACGATCGGCAACATCACGATCCAGGCCCGGCACACGCCTGGTCACACTCCTGAGCACCTGGTGTTCCTGGTCACCGACGGCGCCTTCGCCAGCGAGCCCGGCTACCTCATCTCCGGCGACTTCGTGTTCGCCGGGGACCTGGGCCGCCCCGACCTGCTGGACGAGGCCGCGGGCGGGGTCGACACCCGCTTCGAGGGCGCGCGGCAACTGTTCACCAGCTTGCGTGAGGTGTTCCTGACCTTGCCGGATCACGTCCAGGTCCACCCGGGGCACGGCTCCGGCAGTGCGTGCGGCAAGGCGCTCGGCGCGCTGCCCTCGACCACGGTCGGCTACGAACGCGCGAACGCCTGGTGGTCGCGCCACCTGGCTGCCGACGACGAGCAGGGGTTCATCGAGGAGCTGCTCGACGGGCAGCCCGACGCGCACGCCTACTTCGCGAGGATGAAGAAGCAGAACCGCGAGGGTCCCGCCGTGCTGGGCGAGCGCGGCCCGGTGCCCGAGCTGGCCGTAGCGGAGGTGGCGCGGCGGCTGGAGGCCGACGAGATCACCTTCGTCGACACCCGCCCGCCGGCGCAGGCCCATCAGGGCACCGTTGCCGGCTCGCTCAACATCCCCGACGGCTCCAAGACCGCCACCTATGCCGCCTGGGCCTACGATCCCGAGGCCGACTCGCGTCCGCTGGTGCTGCTGGCCGAGGACCAGACCGCCGCCCAGGCGATCGCGGATCGGCTGCTGCGGGTCGGCATCGACCAGACCGCCGGCTACGTCACCACCATCGACGGGCTTCCCCGGTTCGTCCCGCCCCTCATCGAGCCGGCAGAGCTGGCAGGTTTCGATGCCGCGCTGCTGCTGGACGTGCGCCAGCGCGGCGAGTACGCCGCCGGGCACATCCCCGGCGCCACACAGCTCAGCGCCGCACGCGTCCTCTGGCACCAAGACGAGCTGCCGCGCTCCGGCACGATCGTGACCTATTGCCAGTCCGGGATGCGGAACACCGTCGCCGCGAGTGCCCTACGACGCGCCGGGCACGCCGTCGTCGAGCTCGACGGCAGCTATAACGCCTGGCGCGCATGGCAGGAGACCACCAGCGAGACCGCGCTGGCCTGACGCACAGCAGAACGATCGCATCCTCCGACGGGCGGTCGGCCCCAGCCCCTTCCATTCGCATCTCCGCTGCCCGCGGCCAGACCTGACGAGGAACCACCCCATGACCGATCCCTCCGCCGAGCTCCGAACGCTCACCGCCGAGGAGCTCGCCCAGTGGCGTCAGCTCCACGACGACCTCACGATCATCGACGTGCGGTCCCCGGCCGAGTTCGAGACCCTCCACATTCACGGCTCGTACAACGTCCCGCTGCCGCTGCTGACCGAACACGCCTCGGATCTGGCAGAGCGGCTCGGGCACCGCGCGGTACTCGTGTGCCAGTCCGGCAACCGCGCCACCCAGGCCCAGCAGCATCTCGCTGCCGCCGGCGTGCGGACGGCCAACGTGCTCACCGGCGGCGTGCCCGCCTTCGAGGCCGCTGGCGGCCAGGTGGTCCGCAGCGCAGCTCGCTGGGACATCGAGCGCCAGGGTGCGGTTCACGGCCGGGCTGATCGTCCTGGTGAGCCTGCTCGTGGCCGAGTTCCTCTGGCCGGAGTCCCGGTTCATCGCGTTCGCGCTCAGCGCCGGGCTCGTCGTCGCGGCGCTCACCGGCTCCTGCCTGATGGGCCGCATCCTCTCCCGCATGCCCTGGAACAAGGTCACGGCCAGCCCCACCGCACGGAGCGCGATCGCATCCATCCCGGTCGCGACCCAGGAACTGTGATGCCCTGGCGTGCTCCGACGTTCCGACGGCGTTCAACTGCAACGACCCCGCATCTAGGACCGGCATCGGCACGGTCGGCGTCACGACCCGCAGCACCAACCACGATGCCCGGTGAGCACGAGTGAGCGGCACCCTGATCCTCACCCTCGTGCTCGCCGTGGGTGTCGGGCTCGCGCTAGGGACGCTCGGCGGTGGCGGGTCGATCCTGACCGTCCCGCTGCTCACCTACATCGCGGGCATGCCCCCGAAAGAGGCCATCGCGGCCTCGCTGCTGATCGTCGGCGTGACCTCGTTGTCCAGCCTCGTCGTGCACGCCCGGCACCGTCGAGTCCGATGGCGCACCGGGCTCATCTTCGGAGCCGCTGGCATGGTGGGCGCCTTCGCCGGAGGACTCATCGGAGGCCAGCTCCCCGGTGCCGTGCTGATGGTGGCCTTCGCGATCATGATGATCGCCACCGCGATCGCGATGGTCACCAGAAAGCCCAGGCGCGACACCGACCAACCCACGGCCGATGCCGGGACCGAGCGCGCCCACTCGCTGCCGATGCTGCGGACCATGCTCGAAGGCATCGTCGTCGGCCTCATCACCGGGATCGTCGGCGCCGGCGGCGGCTTCCTCGTCGTCCCCGCCCTCGTGCTGCTGGGCGGCCTCAGCATGCCGGTGGCCGTGGGCACCTCACTGCTGGTGATCGCGATGAAGTCCTTCGCCGGACTCGCCGGCTACCTGACCACGGTGACCCTCGACTGGCCCCTGGTGGCCGCGGTCACTGCGATGGCCGTGCTCGGAGCGCTCCTCGGTGCGCGCCTGTCAGGACGCATACCAGCCGACGCCCTCCAGAAGGTCTTCGGCGTCTTCGTCCTGCTCACCGGAACGCTCGTGCTCGTGATCGAGCTGCCGCCGGCCTGGGCGATCGCCGCCGGAGGCCTCGGACTCATCACGGTGGTCCTCGTCCTCGTCTGCCGGCTGACCGCTCTCAACTGTCCCTTCGGCCTAGCCCGGCCGACCCCGGGCTGAACCACTTCACCTCACAACACACCGTCGCCGACCAGACTCCGGAGCCCCACCCTCATGACAACCATCGACCTCACCGAAGACGCATTCTCAGCCGCCATCACCGACCATCCCATCGTGCTGGTCGACTTCTGGGCCGCCTGGTGCGGACCATGCCGCAGCTTCGCCCCCGTCTTCGAGGCCGCGTCCACCGAGCATCCCGACATCCTGTTCGCCAAGGTCGACACCGAGGCCCAGGCATCCCTGGCCGCCGCCGCACAGATCACCTCCATCCCCACGCTGATGGGCTTCAAAGACGGCGTCCTGGTCTACTCCCAGCCCGGAGCGCTCCCGGCCAAAGCGCTCCACGACCTGATCGGCAAAATCCGCGACCTCGACATGGACCACGTGCGCGCGCAAATGCAGGCGTCCGACCCTCGCTAGAACAGGGAGCGCATCATTTCCGGGCTCAGAGTCGAGACATCGGCCGACACGCGGACGCGGGCGTCCGAGACTGCGCCCTTGCCGCTATGGGCCGCGATGCCAGTCGCCGGCGTGGCCGGGCTCGCGATGGATGCGGCGTTCCCCGCACTCGGGTGGTGGCCGCTGGCGTTCGTCTCGGTGACGTTGTCCCTGGTCACTCTCATCGGGCGACGGTCCTGGGGGGCGCTGCTGGTCGGGACAGTCTTCGGCGCAGCGTTCTGGTTTCCTCACGTGTCCTGGTCGGCGCAGTTTCTCGGGGAGCATCCGCTGAGCTGGGTCCCGTGGGTGGCCCTGGCTGGCGCGCTGACGATCTACACGGCTGTGCTGACGGTGCCGATCGCCCTCGCCTACCGATGGCTGCCGCGCCGGCGCAACGCCTTCGCGATGCGGCTGCTGGCGCTGCCGCTGCTGGTAGCGGGAGCCTGGACGATCCGCGAACTCATCATGGGCTCCTGGCCCTACGGCGGATTCCCGTGGGGACGGGTGGCGATGAGCCAATCGGAAAGCCCGATCGCTCCGGTCGCGTCATGGGTCGGCGTCTCCGGCCTGGGCTTCCTGATGGTCGCCGTGTGCGCCGCCGCGATCGAAGCAGTCCGTTGGATCGTGCGCGCGCAACCGGCACGCGGTAACGCCACCGAGCACCCGAGAACACCTCTCGCCTCGTGGGCGGCGTCGATCCCCGTGCTCGGTCTCGCAGCGGTGATGGTCCTGGTGCCGCAGTTCCCGACCAGTCACGCGGGCACCATCCGGGTGGGCGCTGTGCAGGGCAACGGCCCCGCCGCGTACGTCGATGAGCACGAACCGGGCGCGGTCCTGGAATCTCAGCTCGCCGCTTCCGCCCCTCTCGAAGACGAACAGGTCGACATCGTGCTCTGGCCCGAGGGCGGCGTCGACAGTGATCCCCTCGCCGACGAGGCCACCGCTCACGCGCTCGACGATGCAGCCGCCCGATACGACGCCCCGATCCTGCTCAACGCCGCCGCGGCAGACGGCCACCTCGTCTACAACACTTCCGTCCTCTGGACCTCGAACGGGCCGACGGCCGCGCACGCCAAACGCCATCCCGTCCCCTTCGGCGAGTACGTGCCCGACCGGTGGTTCTACGGCGCGCTCGTGCCCAGCCTGGTAGACCTCCTAGAACGCGAGTACGCCGCCGGCGTCGACACACCCGCCATCGAGGTCGACGGCGTAGAGGTGGGACTGGCGATCTGCTTCGACGTGGCCTTCGATGA
This sequence comes from Microbacterium petrolearium, assembly GCF_054782875.1. Classification (NCBI taxonomy): domain Bacteria; kingdom Bacillati; phylum Actinomycetota; class Actinomycetes; order Micrococcales; family Microbacteriaceae; genus Microbacterium; species Microbacterium petrolearium. The sequence goes on along the minus strand of NZ_BAAGRQ010000017.1, from coordinate 27,989 downwards.
CGTCATTCACGAAGGCGCGCACAGCGGTGCCCAGGTGCTCATGTTCCAGACGAACAACGCCGACTTTCGCGACACCGATGAACACCTGCAACAGCTTGCGTTCGCGCGCATGCGCGCCATCGAGACCGGCCGCAGCGTCGTCAACCTCTCCACCACCGGCACCAGCCAGGTACTCGCCCCGAACGGCGCCACGCTGGCCGCACTAGCCGCGGACGAACCCGGACTCATGATCGCCGACCTTGAGCTCCGGGACGGGCTCACCGCCGCCGTCATGTTGGCGCAGTCGATCAACACGCTGATCGTCTCAGGCACTCTCGCCGGCTTTCTCGTCCTCGCCTTCCTCCTCCTGCGAGACCGTGCATCCTCGCGACACCATCGGGTGCTGGACTCCAGCCAACGAAGCAGCATCGGCCTGCACGAGTGCGCCGACGCGCATCGCCGAGAGCGCTTGTAGCGGAAGAACGCCGTTGCCGAGCGCAGCGATCTGCTGATTAGCCGTGAGTTGATGGATCGGATCAGTGATCCAACCACTGGGGAGACCCATCAACCACTCCACGAACTCGGGCGACGGCCGCGGTCCACTAGTCCTGTCTAGCAGCGCTGGCGCGATTCGTCCTGTCACATGCTCCCATCGGGCGATGGCGCGGGCGTAGCGTCCCCAGCGGCGAAGATGTCCTCGATCAGGAACCACAGCATCTCGGGTTCGCTGCTCTGATTCCAGTCCGGATCAACGTCGGCGAGCAGGTCCTGTCCGCGCTGCGCGCCAACGACGATCTGGACTGGGTCATCACGACCGAAGATGATGCGATCGACGGTACGAAGTCGGGTGCGTACTACGCCGCAATCGTGCTTCCGCAGTCCTTCAGCGCCGACATGATGACGTTCTACGTCGACGGTGCGGAGCACACCGACATCGCGCTCTACACCAATGAGAAGAAGAACGCGCTCGCTCCCAAGATCACCGAACAGGGTGCCGACGGTGTGTCCGCGCAGATCACCGAGACGTTCACCAAGACCCTCAGCGAGATCGCGCTCGGCTTGCTCTCCTCCCTCTCCGACTTCCTCACCGACGACGACACCCAGGCCGCACTGGCCCGGCTCCAAGCACGCGTGGCCAGCCTCACGACGCAGCTGCGTTCGAGTGCGCAGACCGCCGACATGTTCTCCGCCCTCTTCGACTCCAGCATCCCCGTGGTGAACAGTGCTTCCGGCCTCGTCGGCTCCGCTGGAGCCGCGTTCAGCGACGCCTCCGGCGCCGTCGGTAGCGGAAGCGATGCGGTCGACTCCCTCGGCTCCGCTCTGCGTACCGCCACCCAAGGAGTCTCCGACGCTTTGTCCGCGACGGCCAACAGCTACAACGCGGTCGGCGATCGCATCGACGACCTTTACGTGGACATGGATTCCCTCAGCGGCGATCGCGTGACGGTGCTCACTGACCTAGCGGCACGAGTCCAGGACCAGGTCGACCGCTACCGCACCATTCGCGACGCCCTTGACACCGAGGTTCGGCCCACACTGCCCGAGGCTGCCGAAGGCGCCCTCGATACCGTCATCGCCGCCCTCGACGACGCGATCGCGCGGCAGCAGGCTGTGCACGACAGTCTCGTCCAAGCTGCGCAGGACATCCAGGACGACAACGCCTCCGAGCAGCGCTCTCACCAGGAGATCCTCGCCACGATCGCCGATGCGAAGACCGCGGTACAGAACGCACAGAGCGCATACGCCGACGGACTGAAGCCGCAACTGGACCTTCTGTCTTCTACGCTCTCACGGCTCGACTCGGACATCTCCATCGTGTCCAACGACCTTGCCGACGTGTCCTCGAGCCTGTCGGGTTCATCGGACTCCGTGATGACCGCCATCGACCGGGGAAAGACCATCGCAGATGGGATCTCCACCTCACTGGGTGAACTGGCCGACCGGTTCGACGAGCTCGAGCAGGCGCTCGGAACCGCAACTGACACCGGTGATCTCAGTGAACTCCGCGACATCATCGGAGGCGATCCCGGCGTCCTCGCCACCTCACTGGGGGAACCCGTCCGGGTGGACCGCACCGCGGTGTTCCCGGTCGCCGGGTTCGGCGCCGCCATGGCACCGCTCTACACCATCCTCGCGCTCTGGGTCGGAGCATTGTTGATGACAGTCACTATCCGCGTCGACGTCAACCACAACACACTGTCGGGCACCTCCGAACTCACCACGACCCAAAAATACCTCGGACGATACGGCATCTTCGGACTCGTCGGCCTTGCCCAGAGCACACTGCTCACCCTCGGGCTCATCCTCTTTGTCCGGATCGAGCCCGCTCACCCGCTGCTCATGATCCTCGCCGGATGGATCATCTCCCTCGTATTCACCCTCATCGTCTACACCGCGGTCGTCGCGTTCGGCAACGCCGGAAAGGCACTATGCGTGCTGCTGCTCGTCATCCAGATCTCCGGATCTGGCGGCGCCTACCCCCTTCAGCTCCTGCCCGACTGGTTCCAGAACATCAGCCCATTCCTGCCCGCCACCTACGCGATTCAGGCGCTGCGGTCGGCGATCGGCGGCGTCTACGCAGCGGACTTCTGGATCTCTCTTCTCCTGCTCGCTCTCTTCATCGTCCCGGCCCTCCTGCTCGGCCTGGTGCTGCGGCGCCCCCTCATCGCGTACAACCGCGGCATGTCAGAGGCGCTTGAATCCACCAAGCTCATGTAAGCGCCCGCGAAAGGTGATCATGTCTCCACGAGAGTCCATAGCCTTGTCGGACTCGGTTCCTGCTCGCGAGCGCAGAAGCGACGCCACGACGAACCGCAAAGCACTCCTCCACGCAGCGCAGGTCGTGCTCGCCGAGAACCCCCAAGCCTCCCTCGACACCATCGCGCAAGCGGCAGGCCTGTCACGACGTGCTCTCTACGGCCACTTCGCCGACCGCGAGACTTTGCTGAGAGAGGTCATCGCGCTCGGCGCTGAGCGCTTCAATATGATCGCCCAGACCACCGACGACACCGACTCGCGCGTCGCTCTGGCCCGCCTCGCCGCACGTCTTTGGCGCGAAGCCTCAGCAGTGCGCGCAACCGCCAACATCGCACTGAGCGAACCCCACGTCTCAGAGACAGTCCGTGCACTCGCTCCTCTCCGACGACGCGTCCGCGAACTCACAGATGCCGGCATAGCAGCAGGGGCCTTCCGAAGAGACGTTTCACCCGAAGTCCTCGCCATCCTGATCGAAGAGACAGCCCGCGCCACCTTGCGCCAGACTCGCCTGACCACAGGAAGCGACCCGTCGGTTATTGCGCGAGTTGTGCTCAGCATCGTCGGCCTGTCATGGACCGAGCAGGCAGCGCTCATCGCGTCGAATCCCGACATCGTGGCCTGAGCGTGACCGGAACATCCGAGAAGCGGTGTGAGATCGGCCTGATCAAGAGCAGAAGCGTGCGGTGGGTGGGCGTCGCGGTCGAACCTACCGTCGGCCGACCATGCCCTCGGCGTGGTCGGCGACCCAGGCGACGAGCGGCAGCATCCGCTCCATGAGGTCTCGGCCGAGGGGAGTCAGGCTGTACTCGACGTGGGGCGGCACGCTCGGGAACGACTCCCGGTGCACGAGGCCGTCGGCGGCGAGCGTCCGCAGGGTCGAAAGTGGGTACCCGCTCGCGGGAAGGCGGCGCGCGATCGGGGCGTTGTCGTCGGCGAACCCCTGAGAAAGGACTCACCATGACCATCCTCGTCACCGGTGCCACCGGCCACCTCGGCCGCCTCGTCGTCGACAGCCTGCTCGCCCGCGGCGTCGACCCCGCCACCGTCCGCGCGGGCGCGCGGGACACCGCGAAGGCCGCCGACCTCGCGGCGCGCGGGGTGCAGGTGGTCGCGCTCGACTACGACCGGCCGGAGACCGTCGCCGCGGCCGTCGACGGTGCCGACCGCGTGCTGCTCATCTCGAGCAGCGAGGTCGGCAAGCGCGCCGCGCAGCACCAGGTCGTCATCGACGCCGCCCGTGCGGCGGGCGTCGCCAAGTTCGTGTACACGAGCGCCTCCCGGGCCACGACGAGCGACCTCGTGCTCGCGCCGGAGCACAAGGCGACCGAGGAGGCGATCGCCGCCGCGGGTCTGCCCGCCGTGATCCTGCGCAACAACTGGTACACGGAGAACTACGTCGCCGACGTGGCGCGTGCGAAGGACACCGGCGTCATCGCCGCCAGCGTGGGCGACGGTCGCGTGGCCTCGGCCACGCGCGCCGACTATGCCGAGGCCGCCGCGATCGTCCTCACCGAGGACGGGCGCATCGGCGAGGTCTACGAGCTGAGCGGCGACGTCGCGTGGAGCTTCGACGAGCTCGCCGCCGCCGCGTCGGAGATCGTCGGGCGCGAGGTGCGGTACACCCCGCTCAGCTCGGAGGAGCATGCCGCCGCGCTCGAGGCGGCCGGTCTCGATGCGGGCACGGTCGCCTTCGTCACAGCACTGGACGCCAACATCCGCGACGGCGCGCTCGCCGAGGCCGACGGCACGCTCGCGCGCCTGCTGGGTCGCCCGACGACACCCCTTGTCGAGGGGCTGCGCGCGGCGCTCTGAGACCGGCTGGGCGGGGATTCACCACGCGCGTGCAATCCCCGCCCACGGGGCGGGAGTCGCGATGACGTCCATCGCCGCGGCTTCCGCGCGCCGCTACACCGTCCGCGCTCCCGCCAGCTCCGCCCGGACGATCTCGGCGCCGGCGGCGAGCGCGATCATCTTGTCGCGCGCGACCGTGCGCGGCAGGGGCGCCATGCCGCAGTTGGTGCTGGGCAACAGCTTCTCCGCATCGACGAACGGCAGCACGCGACGCAGCGTCGCCGCCACCTCCTCGGGCGTCTCGATCGCGTGGGTGGCCACGTCGATCGCCCCCACCATCACCTTCTTCCCCCGGAGCAGCGCGATGAGCTCGACCGGCACGCGGGAGTTGTGGCATTCCAGCGACACCGTGTCGATCGTCGAGCGCTGCAGCAGGGGGAAGGACTCCTCGTACTGGCGCCACTCGGATCCGAGCGTCGCTTTCCAGTCGGTGTTCGCCTTGATGCCGTAGCCGTAGCAGATGTGCACCACGGTCTCGGCGCGCAGGCCCTCGACAGCCCGCTCCAGGGCGGCCACACCCCAGTCCTTCACGTCGTCGAAGAAGACGTTGAAGGCGGGCTCGTCGAACTGGATGATGTCCACGCCCGCCGCTTCGAGCTCGCGGGCCTCCTGGTTGAGGATGGTCGCGAACTCCCACGCGAGCTCCTCGCGGCTGCCGTAGTGGCCGTCGTACAGCGTGTCGATCATCGTCATGGGGCCGGGAAGGGCCCACTTGATCGGTCGATCGGTGAGCGCGCGGAGTGCCTTCGCGTCCTCGACGAACACCGGTCGCTCGCGGCTCACCGCGCCGACGACCGTGGGCACGCTCGCGTCGTAGCGGTTGCGGATCCGCACGGTCTTGCGCCGCTCGAAGTCGACCCCGCTGAGGTGCTCGATGAACGTGGTGACGAAGTGCTGGCGCGTCTGCTCGCCGTCGCTGACGATGTCGAGCCCCGCGCGCAGCTGATCGTCCGCCGCGAGCCGCAGCGCATCCCGTGTGCTCTCCGCGAGTTCCACGCCCTCGAGCCTCCAGAGCGACCACAGCGTCTCCGGCTCCGCGAGCCACACGGGCTTGGGCAGGCTGCCGACGATCGAGGTGGGCAGCAGCGTGTTCATCGGCGACTCTCCGTGTCTCGTGCGATCAGTGGGCATAGCTGCTCGTCCACTCGTCGAGCAGCGCTCCATAGGGCGCGATGATGTGCTCCTCGGCGAACGCGCCCTGCGTGGCCGCGAGCCGGCTGCGCTCCTCGCGGTCGTAGGCGACCTCGGTCACCATGAAGTCGGGATTGTCGAGACTCGGCCGGTACACCTCGCCGGCGGCCGTTGTCGCGTTGTAGATCTCCGGACGGTAGATCTTCTGGAACGCCTCCATCGTGCTGATGGTGCCGATCAGCGCCAGGTCCGAGTAGTCGCGGAGCAGGTCGCCCTCGAAGTAGAACGCCAGCGGCGCCACCGAGCCGGGCGGCATGAAGTAGCGGACCTGCAGGCCCATCTTCGCGAAGTAGCGATCGGTCAGCGAGGAATCGCTCTGCTCGTACTCCACGCCGAGCACGGGGTGCCGATGCCCGAGCCGGTGATACGTCCTGCTGGTCGAGACGCTGATGCAGACCACGGGCGGCTGCGAGAACCGCTGGCGATACGCGTCCGAGTCGACGACGGCCCGGAAGAGCCTGCCGTGCAGATCGCCGAAGTCGCTCGGGAAGCCGGGCGCGGGCGCATCCGCGGTGAGCCGGGGGAGCAGCACGCTGAAGTCGTAGTCGCGCACGTAGGACGAGAAGTTGTTGCCCGTGATCCCGGGCGTGCGCTCGCCGGTCTTCCGATCCAGGATGTGCACGTCGAGCATCTCGATCAGCGGGACCCCCACGCCGTCCCGGTCGGCGTCCCCGAGCAGGTTCACGGAGACGATGTCGAGCTCCACGGCATAGCGGTCGCGCGCCGGATTCCCGTCCCGTGCGAGGTCGTTGCAGCGATCGTCGATCATCCGCAGCGCGTTGCGGAGATTCTGCCGCCGCCCCTCGCCGCGGGCCAGGTTCGCGAAGTTCGTCGTGGCGCGGGAGCCGGACGACGGCGAGTAGTCCTCATCGAAGGGGGTGGTGCTGATGCGGAAGGTGAATGCGGTTGCCATGTGATCCCGTGCCTCGATTCGTGGCGAGAGCGCGGGCCGGACCCACGCGGTGGACGCCACTGTAAGCCGGGTGCGGGGTCATAGCCTCATCGGGATGCTTGACCGAGACGCATAGCCTTTGCCTATGTCAGCAGCTCGACGTCGAAGCCCGCGACGACATCGCGCATCTCGGCGACGAACCGCTCCGCCTGACCCGTGAGCGGGATGGAGCTGTGGCCGATCCAGCCGATCTCGATGCGCTCGTCGACGTCGAGGGGCACCGCCACGATCGACGGATCAAGGTCGTCGGAGATGATGCCGGTGGAGATCGTGTAGCCGTCGAGACCGATCATGAGGTTGAAGATGGTGGCGCGATCGCTCACCCGGATGTCCTGCTTCGCCGACCGGGTGGAGAGGATCTCCTCGGCGAAGTGGAACGAGTTGTTCTGACCCTGGTCGAAGGTCAGGCGCGGCACGTCCTCGAGATCTTCCAGGGTGACCCGCTCGCGCGCGGCGAGCGGGTTCGTGCGCGCGACGAAGATGTGCGGGGTTGCGACGAACAGCGGGGCGAAGGCGAGCCCGGACTCGCGCAGCAGCTTGTCGATGACGTTCCGGTTGAAGTCGTTCCGATACAGGACGCCGAGCTCGCTGCGCAGCGTCCGGACGTCCTCGATGATGTCCCAGGTGCGGGTCTCTCGCAGCGTGAACGCGTACTCCGCGGCGGGTGACGCCTTCACCATGCGGACGAACGCATCGACGACGAACGAGTAGTGCTGCGCCGAGACGGCGAGGAGACGGCGCGACGGCGGACGTCCCAGGTATCGCTGCTCCAGGAGCTCGGCCTGCTCCACGACCTGGCGTGCGTAGCCGAGGAACTCGGTGCCGTCCTCGGTGAGGGTGACACCCCGGACGGATCGGGTGAACAGCGCGCGGCCGACGCGACGCTCGAGGTCCTTCATCGACGCCGACATCGTCGGCTGCGAGACGTAGAGCAGCTCCGCGGCCGCGGTGATGGAGCCCTCCGCCGCGACTTCGACGAAGTACCGCAGCTGCTGCAGGGTGATGCCGCTCGTCGTCCCGATCTCGCCACGTGCCATAGCCACAAGCTATCCAACCCGCGGGCCACGGCCGCCGCGTCGCACGCGGGCGCGGCCCCGGTCGATCCCCGGCTCAGGCGGGGATGTAGTCGAACGTGTCGGGGTCGGGGCCGGTGCGCTGGTCGCGGTTCAGGGCCGAGATCGCCTGGACGTCCTCGTCGGTCAGCTCGAAGTCGAAGAGGCGGAAGTTCTCCTCGACGCGCGAGCGGGTGACCGACTTGGGGAACACGATGTCGCCGCGCTGGATGTGCCAGCGCAGCGTGACCTGCGCGGTCGTGCGGCCCAGGCGCTCGGCGATCGCCGTGATCGTCGGGTCGCCGAGCACGGCGCCCTGCGCGATGGGCGACCACGCCTCGGTCGCGATCCCGTGCTCCGCGCCGTAGGCGCGCACGGTCTCGTTCGTGAGGTACGGGTGTACCTCGATCTGGTTGACGGCCGGCGTCACGCCCGTCTCGGCGATGATGCGCTCGAGGTGCGGCACCTGGAAGTTCGAGACGCCGATCGCGCGGGCGAGGCCCTGGTCGCGGATCTCGATCATCGCCCGCCACGTCTCGAGGTAGTCGACGTCGATCGTGGGCAGCGGCCAGTGGATGAGGAACAGGTCCATCGGGCCGCCCAGGCGCTCCACGCTCTGCTCGGCGGCGCGCAGCGCGTCGTCGCGGCGGTGGAAGCCGTTGTTGAGCTTGCTCGTGACGAAGACCTCGTCGCGGCTCAGGCCCGAGGCCTTCAGCGCGTCGCCGACGCCCTGCTCGTTGCCGTACATCTGCGCCGTGTCGATGTGGCGGTAGCCGACCTCGAGGGCCGTCGCCACGGCCTCCTCGGTCGCCTCCGGCGGAACCTGGTACACGCCGAAGCCCAGCTGCGGGATGCGGACGCCCTCGGCGATCCGGATCTCGGGAACGGAAGTCATAGACGTTCTCCTTCGTCTCGGGTCGGCAGCGGGATCCCGCCGCCACCGGTCCACAACGATGCCGCACGGCGCGCGTATTTCGGCGCTTCCATAGAGGATCGCTATCGCGCTCGCGGCCGCCGGTGCGGATCATCCGGCCTAACGTGGTCGATATGACGACGATCGCGATCATCGGAGCAGGACGCAACCTCGGCGAGGCGCTCGCGCGCCGCTTCGGCAGGGAGGGCTACAGCCTCGCGCTCATCGCCCGCAACCAGGAGCGGGTCGACCAGCTCGCCGCCGACCTCGTGGCCGACGGCTTCACGGCCAAGGGCTACGCGGCGAACGTGCGCAACACCGACAGCCTCGTCGCCGCCCTCGACCAGGCGACGCAGGACCTCGGCCTCATCGAGGTGCTGTCGTACAACCCGCTGCCGCAGAAGGAGTTCCTGCGCCCGCTGCTGGAGTCGACCGTCGGCGACATCCGGGCCGCCGTCGAGTTCTCGATCTACGGCCCCGTGGCCGCCGTGCACCAGGTGCTGCAGGGCATGCGCGTGCTGAAGACGGGATCGCTCCTCTTCGTCAACGGCGGCAGCGCGGTGCAGCCGGTGCAGCACTTCGCGGGCACCTCGATCGGGTTCGCCGGCGAGACCGCGTACATCGAGATGCTGCACCAGGCGCTGAAGGACGAGCCGATCTACGTCGGCCAGCTCATCATCCCGGGCGCGATCATCCCCGGCGACGCGCAGAAGGATCCGGAGGTGCTCGCGGAGCGCCTGTGGCAGATGCACGCGGAGCGCCGCGAGCTGCGCGTGTTCGCCACCGAGCTGGAGAACCAGCCGTATTGATCCGCGGCGGCTAACGTTCCTCGTATGGACGTTCGCCAGCTGGAGTTCTTCGTCGCCGTCGCCGAGGAGGGCAGCTTCACCCGTGCGGCCGAGCGCTCGTTCGTGTCGCAGCCCGGCCTGTCGGTGTCGATCCGCTCCCTGGAACGCGAGCTCGGCGCGCAGCTGTTCACCCGCGGTCGCCAGGGCGCGGCGATGACGACGGCGGGGGCGGCCTTCCGGCCCTGGGCCGAGCGGATCCTCGCGCAGGTGCGCGATGCGCAGCGCGCGGTGCTCGGTGACGAGCCCGGGCATGCGGCGCTGCGCATCGGCGCCGAGCAGTGCCTCGGCGGCGCCGTCGACATCGTCGACCTGCTCGCCTCGTTCGCGCGGGAGCACCCGCGCGCCGACCTGGAGTTCGTGCAGGACGTGAGCTCGCGCCTTTCGGGCATGCTCGACCAGGGCCGTCTCGACGTCGCCCTCGTGGCCGCGCCGGCGGGATCCGCCTCGCCGGCCGGCAGCCTGCTGCTGCGCCGCGAGTCGTTCGTCGCGCTCTCGCCGGACGCCGTCCCGTTTGCGACGCTGGCCGACCTCGAGGGCGCGCGCACCGTCGACTTCGGCGGCGCGTGGGAGGCCCGGCGCGTGCTCGACGCGGCGCTCGCCGCCGCCGGGGTGAGCCGGCGCACGATGGTGGAGGCGAACGACGTGCACATGCTCGTCGACCTCGTCACGCGCGGGTTCGGCGTCGCCGTCGTGCCGGAGTCGATCGCCGGCAAGCAGGCGGCCGAGCACCTCGTGCGCACGCCGCTCTCCGACGCGCCCGAATGGGAGATCCGCCTCGCCACCTGCCCCGATCCGTCGCCGTCGGCGCGGGCGTTCGCGAGCATGTTCGTGCCGCAGACGGCCCTCGGCGAGCTGCACGCGGATCTCGCGATGCAGCAGGGCTAGGCCGCTCGCGCGGCGGCTCAGTCGCCCGGGATGCTCCAGAAGTGCGCGGTCGAGCCCGGGTGCTCCTCGGTCATCGCGCGGTCGAGGTCGCGGTAGTCGGAGTCGAGGTTGTGGCCGGCCATGCGGATCGACACGGTGCCGTCGTCGCCCCGGTCGATGTCGGAGACGAGCTGGATGTGATCGAGCGATCCGTTGCCGTCCCAGTCGAACACGACGAGGTCGCCGAGCTTGACCTGATCCCGCTGGTCCAGTTCGAGGCGCGTCACGCCCAGCTCCTGCGCGTGCGCGGTCATCCACGCGTCGAAGGTCGGGACGAACCGCCACGTCTCCGTCGACGCCGTGCCGTCGTGGTACCAGTCGTCGCGCTGCGCCCAGCCGCGGGCCACGAGCGTCTGGCTGACGAAGTTCATGCAATCGCCGCCGATGGGGTTGTAGTCGCCCCATTCGGCGGTGTTGTAGTCGTCCCAGTGCGCGAGGGCGTACTGCAGCTGCCGGTCCACGCCCGTGCGCGCCTCGTAGGCGTAGCGCAGCGCGTCGGTGCCCTCCAGCGGCACGTCGCCCTCCTGCACCGTGACGGGCACCTCCCCGGCGACGTAGTCCACCGCCGAGGGCACGACGACCGTGACGGCCTCGGCGCCCGCCTCGGCGATCTCGGCCTCCGCGGTGCCGAAGGTCACGCGCGTGACGTCCTCGAGCCCCGCGCCGGTGACCGTGACGGTCTCGCCGCCGACGAGCGATCCGGAGGTGGCGCTCAGCGCGGCCACGCGGCCCGCGACCTCGCCGCTCGTCGCCTGCGCGGTCTGCACGTCGTTCGCCGCCTGCGGCGCCGGGGCCTGCGCCTCGGGAGCGTCCTCGCCGCCGGTCAGCAGCCCGACGAGGGCGCTCACGCCCCACACGAGCAGGGCGGTGCCGCCGCCGAGGATGACGACCCCGCGGCGACGCGCCCGCCGACGTCGCGCGCGACGTGCGCGCACGCGCGAAGACGGCGTGGAGGCGTTCTCGGGCATCACCCCGAGGCTACGGCGAGTACCTCCGTGGCGCCTGAGGCACGCGGCACCGATCCGCGGTATTCCGCGATCCGTTCGGATCCGTGGGCGGATCAGCGAGCCGCGGGCGCAATGCCACAGATCGCGCAGCTCTGCCAGTCCCTTTACGTCCCCGCCGGGCGGGGGATGGAGTGGGGCGATGACCGACGCAACCGCACCCGCGCTGCCAGGCCGCCCCACCGGCCTCAAGCGTGTGCTCGGCACCCCGCTGCTGTACGCGTTCATCGTGGGCGACACGCTGGGGGCGGGGATCTACACCCTGGTCGGGACGATGGCGACCGACGTCGGCGGCGTCATCTGGTTGCCTCTGCTCATCGCGCTCGTCGTGGCGCTGCTCACCGCCGGCACCTACGCGGAGCTGATCACGAAGTACCCGCACGCCGGGGGCGCGGCCCGCTACGTCGATCGCGCATTCGGGATCCCCTACCTGTCGTTCCTCGTCGGCTTCCTGATGATGGCGTCCGGCATCACGAGCGCGGCGGCGCTCGCCAACGCGTTCGCGGGCGACTACCTCTCCGCGCTGCTCGACGTGCCGCCCGTGCCCACGGCCATCGCCTTCGTCGTCGTGCTCACGCTCATCAACCTGCGCGGCGTGAAGGAGTCGCTCACCGCGAACCTCGTGGCGGCCGTGATCGAGGTGACGGGCCTCGTGATCGTCATCGTGCTCGCGGCGATGGTGTTCGGGCGCGGCGACGGCGACCCGGCCCGCCTGGTCGAGTTCGCGCCGGACGTGCCGCCCCTGCAGGGTGCCTTCGCGGCGTCGATCATCGCGTTCTTCTCGTTCCTGGGGTTCGAGGCCGCCGCGAACATGGCCGAGGAGGTGCGCAGCCCCTCGAGGTCGTACCCGCGCGCGTTGTTCGGCGCCGTGCTCACGGCCGCAGCCGTCTACCTGCTCATCGCCGTGGGCTCGGTCATCGTCGTGCCGCCCGCCGAGCTCGCCACCTCCACGGGGCCGCTGCTCGAGGTCGTCGAGGCGAGCGGCGTGGCGGTGCCGGGATGGCTGTTCAGTCTCATCGCGCTCGTGGCGATCGCGAACGGCGCGCTGCTGTTCCTCGTCATGGCCAGCCGCGTCGCCTACGGGCTGGCCGAGGCTCACCTGCTGCCGAGCGCGTTCGGCCGCGTGCTGCCGAAGCGCCGCACGCCGTGGGTGTCGATCCTCGCCGTCGCCGGCGTCACGCTCCTGCTGACGATGGTCGGCGACATCGCCACGCTCGCCTCGACGACCGTGCTCATGCTGCTGCTCGTGTTCGTGTCGGCGAACATCAGTGTGCTCGTGCTGAAGAAGGACCGCGTGGAGCACCCGCACTTCTCCGTGCCGCGGATCGTTCCCCTGCTCGCGATCATCGCGAGCATCGTGCTGCTCACGCAGCAGACGGGCATCGTGTGGCTGGGCTCCGCGGTCTACATCCTCGTCGGGTCGGCCCTGTTCCTCGTGGCGCGGTTCGGTCGCCGCCGCGAGGAGCGCGGGGCACGCGAGGGTGCGGCACCCGACGCATCGGATCGATGAGAGGAAGGAACGACATGTCGATCGCCACCGTCATGCAGCGTCTCGTGCGCCGGATCCAGCGCGCGCGGGGCCTCGACCGGATCGCCGAGCAGGCGAGCGGGTCCGTCTCGGCCGCCACGCGCCCGGCGCCCGTCAAGAACGCCCTGTCCGGATCGTGGCTGGGTCACCAGCTCCACCCGATCCTCACCGACCTGCCCCTCGGCGCATGGGGAGCGGCGACGGCGCTCGACCTCACGGCCGGCGAGGAGGGGGCCGCGGCGGCGCGCCGCCTCGTAGGCATGGGGCTCGTCGCCTCGGGTCCGACCGCGCTGGCCGGCGCCTCGGACTGGGCGGAGACCTCGGGCAGGGATCGGCGGGTGGGCCTCGTCCACGGCCTCATGAACGCCGTCGTGTCGGTGCTGCAGGCCGGTTCGTGGATCGCGCGGCGGCGCGGGCATCGCGGCGTGGGCGTGGGGCTGAGCCTCGTCGCCGTGGGCGTGGCCGGGGTCTCGGCCTACCTGGGCGGCCACCTCTCCTTCGTGCGGGGCATCGGCGTGAACCGCACGGCGTTCCAGTCGCGCGTGGGCGAGTGGACCGACGTCGCCGCCGAGGCCGAGATCGCCGAGGGTGAGCTGCGGCGCGTGCTCGTGGACGACGTCCCGGTGCTGCTGACCAGGCGCCGCGGCTCGCTGCGGGCCCTCTCGGCGGTGTGCACGCACGCCGGCGGCCCGCTCGACGAGGGACGCGTGGACGAGGAGGGCTGCGTCACGTGTCCGTGGCACGGCAGCCGCTTCCGCCTGGCCGACGGCGGCGTCGAGCGCGGTCCGGCGAGCGTGCCGCAGCCGCGGTGGGAGGCGCGCGTCGAGGGTGGGCGCGTGCTGCTGCGCTCTGCCTGACGCGGCGATCAGTCGTCCGAGACGGTGACGGTGACCTCGATGTTGCCGCGCGTCGCGTTCGAGTAGGGGCAGACCTCGTGCGCCGCGTCCGCGAGTTCCTGCGCCGTGGCGTGGTCGAGCTCGGGGATGACCACCTCCAGCTGCACGGCGAGCTGGAACCCGCCCTCGCCGTTCGAGCCGATCGACACGCGCGAGCCGACCGACGATCCGTCGATGGCGATCTTCCGGCCGCGCGCCACGGCCTGCAGCGCCGAGTGGAAGCACGCCGCGTACCCCGCGGCGAACAGCTGCTCGGGGTTGGCGCCGGCGCCCGATCCGCCCATCTCCTTGGGGACGGCGAGGTCGAACGCGAGGTCGGACCCGGCGACGGCGACGTGCCCGTCGCGGCCCGCGCCGGTCGAGAGTGCTTCGGTCGTGTAGAGAGCATCCATGCGTCGACCCTAGGCGGGCGGCGGGGACGTGGCGCCGGATCGGTGGAAAGGGCGCCAGTATGCGCGAAGCGGCCCGCGGGTCATCATGGCCGACGAGCCGCAGAGCCCCGTCCGCGACAAGAACTACAACCTGATCTGGGCGCTCGAGGCGTCGCTGCACAACGTGTGGAAGCTCGAGACGTACATCGAGGACGCGGAGCGCGAGGGCGACGAGCAGCTCGCCACCTGGTTCCGCAAGATCCAGCACGAGAACCGCAAGGCCGGCGAGCAGGGCAAGCAGATGCTGGCGCGCCGGCTGGCCGAGGCGCAGTGACGCGCACCTCCTGAGCGCGGCCGGCGGTGGTCGGCCGCGCTCACGGGGTCGCGGCGTGCGGTGCGGCCGCACCGGTCGGCCGTGCACGTTCGGCGCGGTCGCAGGATCCGCCGATCCCGCGTCCCGCAGACTGTCGGCATGGGATTCAGCCGCGCCCAGCTCGAGGCCGCTCGCGACCGCCCCGTTCCCGACCTGATGCCCGAGCGGCCGCGCCTCGTGTTCGTCGGCATCAACCCGGGGCTGTGGACCGCCGCGACCGGCGCGCACTTCGCGCACCCCGGCAACCGGTTCTACCCGGCGCTCGCCGCCGCGGGCATCCTGCCGAGGGTGCCCGAGATCACGCCGGAGGGGTTCGCGGTCGCGGATCGCCGGATGATCCTGGACGCGGGGATCGGCGTCTCGAACCTCGTGCATCGCGCCACCGCCCGCGCCGACGAGCTGACGCGCGAGGAGCTCGTGACCGGGGCGGCGCGGCTCGAGGATGACGCGCGGCGGTGGGGCGCACCGGTGATCGCGGTCGTCGGGCTCACGGCGTACCGGCAGGGCTTCGGCCGCCCGCGCGCGGCGGCCGGGCGCCAGCCCGAGCGGCTCGGCCCCTCGGAGCTGTGGGTCGTGCCGAACCCCAGCGGCCTGAACGCGCACGACACCGTCGCCACGCTCGCGGCGGCGTACGCGGAGCCGGCGCGGGCCGCCGGGGTGATCGCGTGAGCGCGGCGGCCCCGCGGCGCGGAGCCCGTCGCATCGCCGCGGGCGTCGGCCTCGCCGTCGTCATCACGTGCGGACTGCTCGTGCACGGCGCGCTGCCCGACACGGCCGCGACCGACATCGTCGGCGACGCGCTCTACGCCGCGGCGGCGTACCTCGGCGTCGTGCTGCTCGCGCCGCGCCTGTCGCCGCTCGCGGTGGGCGCGCTCGCCGCGGCCTGGTGCGTGGCGGTGGAGCTGCTGCAGCTCACCGCCCTGCCGGGCGCCGTGGTCTCCGCCTTCCGCCCGGCCGTTCTGCTGCTGGGCACGGCGTTCGATCCGCGTGACCTCGTCGTGTACGTCGCGGCCGTCGCGGCGCTGCTGGCGGGGGATGCGGGGCTCACGGCGGCGCGAAGGCGGGCGGACGGCTGACGGCGGGCGGCCGGCTGACGGCGGGTTGCGGTGGTCGCTTCATCTCCGCGGCCTCCGGCCGCTCCGTTCAGCAACCGATCCGTTCGACACCCATCAGGCACCGACCTCGTCTCCGCTCGCTTCGCTCGGTCGACGAACGGGGACAGCGTCAGCCCCAGGGGGAGGTTGTCGTGCCCGGGCGGGCCGGGCGCAGCGCGGGCGGGGGCGGCCACGGCAGCTCGTGCAGCTCGTAGGGCACGTCGATCGCGCCGAAGTCGTCGGTCTTGACGAGCACGCGGCCGGGCCGCGCGGCGCTCTCGCCGGGCGAGACCTCGACGATCCGCACCCGGACGGCGCGGCCGTCGAGCTCGAGCTCCCACACGTCGGCCAGCCACGAGAGCCCGACGGCCTCCAGCTCCTCCTCTGCCGCGACCCAGTCGAGCGGCCCCGACACGTCGGCGCCGAAGAGCGACACCGCGACGAACCCCTCGCCCTCCGGCCGGATCCACCCGAGCAGCTCGCGGTCGCTCGCGCGGCGGTGCGGGATCCAGGACGCGGGCACGACACTCATCCTGCCGAGCGTACCGGCCCTCACGCCCAGTGAGACAGCAACCCCGCGCCGAGACAGCGTGCAGACGCCGCTGTCTCGGCGCACAGTTGCTGTCTCGCGGAAGAAGAGCGGGTCAGGGGTGGCCGGAGAGGGCGTCGCGCAGGGCCTTCTCGGCGTCGTCCCCCGCGTGGGCGGCCTCGGCGTTCTCGGCGCGCACGGCGTCGACGATCTCGGAGCGCTGGATGCGGGTGGAGCGCGGGGCGCGGATGCCGATGCGGATGCTGTCGCCCTTGACGTCGAGCACCGTGACCTCGACGTCGTCGCCGATCAGCAGGCTCTCGCCGATCCGCCTCGTCAACACCAGCATCGCCCCAGACTATCGGCCGGGAGGGGCCGATCGGTCAGGGGCGGCGGGATCACGCGGCCAGCGACTGCGCGTCGCGCACGACGCCGACCGTCTCGATCGTCATGCCGCCCGCGGTCGCCTCGTTGTACGACAGCACGGGGATGCCGTCGGCCTGCGCCGACACGAGGCGGCGCACGGCGGGCCGCAGGGTCGGCGCGCACACGAGCACGGGCTCGCCGAGCGACGGGTCGATGCCGGCCGTGGCGTCCTTGACGGATTGCACGATCTGCTCGATCCGGGCCGGGTCGAGCACGATGTGCGTGCCGTCCTCTCCCGAGCGCATGCCCTCGAGCATCGCCTGCTCCAGCAGCGGCGCGATCATGATCACCCGCAGCCGGCCGTCCTGCGCGAAGCGCGCGGCGATCGCCGGGCCGAGCGCGGCGCGGGCGGCCTCGATGAGGCCCTCGGGATCGGTCGACACCTTGGCCCGCAGCGCGAGGGCCTCGTAGATCCGCGCGAGGTCGTTGATCGGCACGCGCTCGGCGAGCAGCCCCGTGAGCACGCGCTGGATCTCGGCGAGCGACAGCAGCGACGGCGTGAGCTCCTCGACGGCCGCCGGGCTCACCTGGCGCAGGCCGTCGGTGAGCTGGCGCACGTCCTCGCGGCTGAGCAGGCGCGCCGCGCCCGCCTGCACGATGTCGGACAGGTGCGTGACGATCACGCTCGCCCGGTCGATCACCGTCGCCCCCGCCAGCTCGGCGCTGTGGCGCATCTCGAGCGGGATCCACTTGCCCTCCAGCCCGAAGACCGGGTCGAGCGTCGTCGCGCCGGGCAGCGTCTCGAGCGCCCCGCCGAGCGCCAGCACCGACGCCGGCGGCGCGACGCCGCGGCCGGCCTCGACCCCGGCGATCCGGATGACGTACGTCGACGACGGCAGGTCGATGCTGTCGCGCGTGCGCACGGGCGGCACGAGGAAGCCCAGCTCCAGCGCGATGCGCTGGCGCAGCGCCTTCACGCGCGCCAGCAGGTCGTCCGGCCCGCCCGTGACGAGGTCGACGAGGTTGGGCGCGAGCAGGATCTCGAGCGCGTGCACCCGCATGCGCTCCATGAGGTCCTCCGGGCGGTCGGACGGCTTGCTCGGCGCGACCTCGGTCTCCTGCGCCTCGCGGCGCGCCTCGGCCGCCTTGATCCGCTGGGCCGCCAGCAGCAGCGCTGCACCGATCGCGATGAACGGCAGCATCGGCATGCCGGGGATGAGCGCCATGACGATGGCCGCCGCGCCCGCGATGCTCAGCGCGATGCGCGACTGCATGAGCTGGGCCGACGCGGCCTGGCCCATCTCGTGCTCGGTGTTGGCGCGCGTGACGATCATGCCCGTCGAGACGGCCATGAGCAGGGCGGGGATCTGCGTCACGAGGCCGTCGCCGATCGTGAGCAGGCTGTAGGTGCCCAGCGCCTCGTCGATCGCCATGCCGTGCTGGACCATGCCGATCGCGAGCCCGCCGACGAAGTTGATGATGATGATGACGAGGCCCGCGATCGCGTCGCCCTTGACGAACTTCGACGCGCCGTCCATCGCGCCGTAGAAGTCGGCCTCCGCCGCCACCTCCGCGCGCCGTGCCCTCGCCTCGGTGTCGGTGATGAGACCCGCGTTGAGGTCGGCGTCGATCGCCATCTGCTTGCCCGGCATGGCGTCGAGGGTGAAGCGGGCGCCGACCTCGGCCACGCGCTCGGCGCCCTTCGTCACCACGACGAACTGGATCACGACGAGGATGAGGAACACGACGGCGCCGATGATGAGCGATCCGCCCACCGCGATGTCTCCGAAGGCGTGGATCACCTCGCCGGCGTACGCCTCGCCGAGCACGAGGCGCGTCGAGGCGACGTTGAGCCCGAGCCGGAACAGCGTGGCGACGAGCAGCAGCGAGGGGAACACCGAGAAGTCGAGCGGCTTCTTGGCGAACATCGTCGTGAGCAGGATGACGAGCGCGAACATGATGTTCAGGATGATCAGCAGGTCCAGCAGCGGCGGCGGCACCGGCACCACGAGCAGCATGATGATCCCGACCACGCCGATCGGCACGGCCAGGCTCTTCAGGACGGTTCTCATGCGGGTCTCCCTGCGGTGGATGGATCGGGCATGGTGTGCACGCCGCGCGCCGAGCCGCGGCGCTTGAGCGCGGCGACGAAGACGAGCACGCGGGCGACGGCGGTGTAGAGCTCGGCCGGGATCTCCTGGCCCAGCTCGCAGGCGGCGTGGATGGCGCGGGCGAGCGGGATGTCGCGGACCATCGGCACCCCGGCCTCGGCCGCGCGCTCGCGGATGCGCTCGGCGATCGTGCCGGCCCCCTTCGCGACGACGCGCGGGGCCGAGCGGCCCGGCTCGTACGAGAGGGCGACGGCGACGTGGGTCGGGTTGACGAGCACGACGTCGCTGCCGCCGACCGCGGCGATCATGCGGTTGCGGCTCATCGCCAGCTGGCGCGAGCGGCGCTGCTGGCGGATGAGGGGGTCGCCCTCGGAGTTCTTGTTCTCGTCGCGCGCCTCGCGCTTGGTCATGCGCGTGTGCTTGGTGTTGCGGCGCATCACGACCATGACGTCGACGATCGCGAGCGCCACGCCCACGGCGACGGCGACCCAGAGCACCGCGGCGGCGGCCCCGGCGGCCTCGGAGATGAGGCGGCTCACCGAGCTGCCGCCGCTGGCGGCGAGCATGGGCACGAGGCTCGCGATGACGAGCCACAGCGCCCCGCCGATCGCGGCCGTCTTGAGCAGCGCCTTGGCGCCCTCCCACAGCGCCTGCATGCCGAAGACGCGGCGCAGGCCCGTGACGATGTTGAACTGCTCGACGCGCATCGGCACGCCCCGCAGGTGGACGCCGCCCTGCGCCGCGGCGGCGATCACCGTCGCGATCATCACGGCGGCCAGGAACGGTCCGAGTGTGGCGCCCATCGAGCCCAGCGCGTCGCCGAGGATGGCCACCGCCCGCTGCGGATCCGGGTCGCGCGTGATCGACCCGACGGCGAGGAACTGGGCGGTGCCGGCCTGCGCGCCGTCGGCGACGGCGGTGGACATGAGCGCGCCGGCCGCGGCGATCCCCACCCAGGCGGTGAGGTCCTGGCTGCGCGAGATGCGGCCCTTGCGCCGCGCCTCGCGCAGCCGCCGCTCGGTGGCCTTCTCGGTGCGCTCGCCGCTGTCGGACTGGCTCACGGGGTCACCCCCCGCATCAGTCCCAGGGCCTGGCGGGCCAGCGCGTCGACGATGCCGGGCAGCGTCAGCACGACGATGCCGGCGAGTACGAGCGTCAGCATGATCTTGAGCGGGAAGCCGAGCGCGAACGCGTTGAGCGCCGGGGCGACGCGCGTGATGAGGCCCAGGCCCACGTCGGCCAGGAACAGCACGAGCACGAGCGGGCCGGCGATCTGGACCGAGGCGAGCATGAGCTGCCCGACGACCCCGGTGAGCAGCTCGGCGGGGCCCGAGATGTCGAAGACGCCGTCGACGGGCACGGCGTCGAAGCTGCGCGCGAGCCCGGCGATGATGAGCTGGTAGCCGTCCGAGGCGAACAGCAGCACGATCGCGGTCATCTGGAACAGGCGCGTGAACTGCGCACCGTTGACCATCGACTGCGGGTCGAACGCCTGGGCGAGCTGGAAGCCGCCGAACACGTCGATGAGGCTTCCCGCCGCCTGCACCGCCGAGAAGACGGCCAGCACGAGGAAGCCGAGCAGCGCCCCGGTGAGCAGCTGCAGCACGAGGGCCCCGAGGAACGGCGCCGTGGCGAGGCTCTCGTAGCCCGGCGCGACCGTGGCGCCGACGGCCAGCGACAGCCCGATCCCCAGCATCGCCTTGATGCGGGCGGGGATCGCGCCGTGCGAGAACGGCGGGGCGATGAACAGGAACGCCGTGATGCGCACGGCGGCCATCATCGTCGCCTCCAGCCACACGAAGTCCACCGGGATGTTCACGTCAGCCGCCCGAGAGGAGAGAGGGGAGGCGCCCGAACATCTCGTTCGTGAAGGCGATGGCCTCGGCGATCATCCAGTTGCCGCACACGAGCAGCGCGATCGCGACGGCGACGGCCTTCGGCACGAACGACAGCGTCACCTCCTGCACCTGCGTGATCGACTGCAGCAGCGAGATCGCGAAGCCCACCACGAGCGCCGTGACGAGCAGGGGCGCGGCCAGCTTGGTCGCGAGGATCAGGCCCTGCATCCCGATGTCGAGCACCGCCTCCGGGGTCATCCCACGCCCCCGTACGAGTCGAGCAGCGACCGGATGATGAGACCCCAGCCGTCGACGAGGATGAACAGCAGGATCTTGAACGGCAGCGAGATCATGACCGGCGGGAGCATCATCATGCCCATCGCCATGAGCGCCGACGCGACGACGAGGTCGATGATGAGGAACGGCACGAAGATGACGAAGCCGATGATGAACGCCGCCCGCAGCTCGGAGATCATGAACGCCGGGATGAGCGTGTACAGCGGCACGCTGCCCGGATCGTCCGGATTGGGCTGATCCGCGGCGCGGGTCATGAGCGCGAGGTCCTCCTCGCGCGTGTACGCGAGCATCCAGTCGCGCAGCGGGCCCTGGCCGACGTCGAAGGCCTGCTGGAACGTCATCGCGCCGTCGACGAAGGGCTGCACGGCGATCTCGTTGATGTCGGTGAGCACCGGCCACATGATGAAGATCGACAGGAACAGCGACAGCCCGGCGAGCACCTGGTTCGGCGGGATCGACGGCAGCGACAGCGCGTTCCGCGCGAGGGCGAGGACGACGAAGATCTTCGTGAACGACGTCATCATCAGCAGCAGCGCCGGCGCCACCGACAGCAGCGTGATGCCGAGCAGCGTCAGGATCGACGACGACGGCTCGCCGTTGACGCCGTAGATGTCGATGTTCATCGCGTGCGGCGCAGCGCCTCGGCGGTCTGCCTCCAGGTCGCGGGGGAGAGGATCGATCCGCTCAGCGGATCGGGCCGGCGGCGGGAGCGGTCGCGCCGCAGCGGCACGTCGTCCGGCAGCGCGGCGGCCGGCTCCACCGCATCCGCATCGGACCCGGGCTCGGGGTCCGCGGGCGCGGTGATCTGATGGGGCGAGCGGATGCGGTCGACCACGTTCACGCCCTGCTCGGTGACGCCCAGCACGTAGCGCGTGCCCTCGACGTCGACCACCACGAGCTGTGCCTTGCCGCCCAGGGACTGCCGCGACACCACCGCGATGTCGCGCGGCACCTTCGCGCCGCGGGTGAAGCGGCGCTGCAGGTACCAGAGCGCGCCGAGCACCGCCGCGAGCGAGACCGCGACGCGCAGCGCGAGCAGCAGATCGTCCAGCTCAGACCTCGGCGTTCTCGAGAATGCGCGTGATCCGCACGGCGTAGTCCTGGTCGACGACCACGATCTCGCCGTGCGCGATGAGGCGCCCGTTCAGCTTCACATCGGCGGGCGCGCCGGCGGAGCGGTCGAGCTCCACGACGCGGCCGGGGGAGAGGTCGAGCACGTCGCGCACGGCCATGCGGGTGCGGCCGATCTCGACGGTCAGCTCCATCTCGACGCCCGCGATGCGCTGCAGCCGGCGCGAGGGCACGCCGGTCGCCGTGGCGGCGTGCGTCACGCGCACGGCGAGGCGGCCGATCGTGCGGCCCGACTCGTCCTGCAGGTCGAAGATCCGCGCCTGCGGGTGCGAGAAGAGCGACGAGGCGTCGCCGACGCGCGCCTCGCGCATGACGCCGGGGCCGAGGGCGGCCGAGGCGGCGTCGAGCGACTCGTGCAGCCGGTCGGGCAGCGGGGCGTCGGGCACGCCGTCGACGAGGGCGGCGGGGTCGAGGATGAGCACGGCCAGCTCGGCGCTCGACTCGCCGACGTACGACACGATGACCGCGTCGCCGGTGTCACCCGAGGCGTGCGACGCATGGGCGCTGATCTCGCTGGTCGTCGGCAGCCGCGACGCGAACGCGGCGGCGACGGCGGACTCGTGGGCGGTGGGGGTCACCTGGGCTCCTCTGCGGGGACGGGATCGGACGGCGCCGCGGGATCGGACGGCACCGACGTGATGACGCACGCGAGACGCGCGCCGCTCGCGCCGACGGCGGCGGACGCGACGGGCACGCCTGCCGCGACGAGATCGAGCGGGCGGTCGTCGGCATGCGGGATGCGGATGAGGTCGCCCACCGACAGGTCGAGGACGTCCGTCGGGTGCACGGTGAGCGGCGTCAGCCGCAGGGCGAGCTCGAGCGGGGTGTGCTCCACCTGCTCGTGCACGAGCTCGGACGCCCGGTCGGACGGCATGACGGGGGCCGCGCTGCTCAGCCGCTCGAGCACGAGCGCCGCGGGGAGCATGACGCTCGCCGGCACGGTGCGGTCGCCGGTGCTCAGCGACAGCCGGGCCACGATGACGAGGTCTCCGGCCGACGCGAGCTGGGCGAACTGCGGGTTGTACTGGATCCCGCTCACGGCGAGCCGGCCGGGCAGCAGGGCACCGAGCGCGTGCGAGAGCGTCTCGAGGCCGTCCGCCATGAGGTACCGGATGAGCGCCTGCTCGATGGTCGTCAGCGGCCGCTCGTCCGTCACCTCGACGGGGCGGCCGCCGACCATCTGCACGATCCACGACAGCGCCGCCGACAGCGGGAACTGCACGATGCCGCTGGCCTCGCTCTCGGGCACGGCGCACACGACGACGGTCGTCGTCGACGGCAGCCCGTCGGCGTACTCCGCGTAGGTCTGCAGCTCGACCTGCTCCACCGCCACGTGCGAGCGGGCGCGGATCTTGTCGGTGAGCTGCGTGGCCCACAGGCGCGCGAAGGTCTCGAACGACAGCTCGAGCGCGCGGGCGTGCTCGCGCGCGAGCGTGGCCGGGCGGCCGAAGTCGTACACCTCGACCGTCTGGTCCGTCTCGCCCTGGGCGGGCGCGTTCGCGCGCACGTCGATCACCACGACCCGGACTATCGGGCGTGTGCGGACGTGCGTTAGGCGCCGCCGGCTTCGGGTTCCGGCGACGGGATCGGATCGGTCAGGCGATCGGCTCGCGGATCGGCCTGCCGGACGGCCCGCGGCGGCTCAGCTCGACTGGCCGGCGACGATGTCGGGGATGAGCGCGCGCACCTCCTCCTCGGCATCGGAGAGCACGACGATGTCGACGCGGCGGTTGCGGGCGAGATCCGCGGCCGAGTCCCCCTCGGCCACGGGGCGGGCGTCGCCGTACCCCACGGCCTGCACGTGGTCGCCGCGCACGCGCCCCACCTCGACGAGGTGGCGCAGCACCTGCGTGGCGCGCCCCGAGGAGAGCTCCCAGTTCGTCTCGTACACCGCGGTGGTGGGACGGCGGTCGGCGTGGCCCTCGACGGAGATCTGGTTCGGCACCTCGACGAGCACCGTGCCCAGCGCGTCGAGCACCGCGACGGCCTTGGCGCTCAGGTCGACGCTGTTCGTCTCGAAGAACGTCTCGGCGCCGATGAGCCCCACGGTCAGGCCGCGGTCGTCGATGATGAACTCGGCGGTGTCGCCGAGGCCGCGGGCATCCAGCGCGATCTGCATCCGGCGCTGCAGATCCTGCAGGTTCTCGACCTCCTGCTGGGCCGCGAGAAGGGTGGGGTCGGCGGCCGCGCCCTCGTCCTCGGCCTCGAGCTCCGGGGGCAGCACGAGGCCGGTGCTGAGGTCGACCTGCTCGCTCGGCTCCTGTCCGAAGCCGGTGGCGAGCGAGTCGCGCAGCTGGTCGAACTTCTCCTGATCGACGCTCGACATGGCGTACAGCACGATGAACAGGCACATGAGCACCGTGATCATGTCGAGGTACGACGCCATCCAGCGCTCGTCCGGGCCGTCGTGGCCCCCGGAGGAGTGATCGGCCGCGCGGCGGCGGCCTCCGCGCCGCACGCTCATGCCGCCTCGATCGTCTCCGGCATGTCGGCGCTCGCGGCGGCCTTGGCGGGCGCGGGCGCCTTGCGATCCGACACGAGGGCCTGCAGCCGCTCGGCGACGTGGTGCGGCGGGCTGCCGGCCTGGACCGTGAGCATGCCCTCCATGACGAGCGTCATGCGCTCCATCTCGAGCTCGGCGAGGCGCTGCAGACGGTTGCCGATCGGCAGCCACATGAAGTTGGCCGACAGCAGGCCCCACAGGGTCGCGACGAAGGCGGCGGCGATCATGGGACCGAGCGTGTCGGGGGTGTCGAGCTGCTCGAGCACGTGCGTGAGCGAGACGACCGTGCCGATGATGCCGACGGTCGGCGCGTACCCGCCCAGCGTCATGAAGAAGCGCGAGGCGGTGCGGTTGCGCGCCGCGGCGGAGGCGATCTCGTCCTCGAAGACGATGCGCAGCTCCTCGGCGTCGGTGCCGTCGGCGATGCTCTGCAGCGCCTGCCGCATGAACGCGTCGTCGGTCTCGGGCACGAGCTGCTCGAGCGACAGCAGACCCTCGGCGCGGGCCTTCTCGGCGTAGCCGACGATCTGGTCGATCAGGCCGGACGCCGTGCGGCGGTCGCCGCGGATCGCGCGGGGCAGCGCCCGGAACGCGGCGATCGCGTCGCGCATGGTGCCGCTGGCGATGCCGATCGCGATGGTGCCGCCGAAGACGAGGATCATCGGGGCGGGCAGGAACAGCGCGGCCAGGCTCGCGTGCTCGAGCGTGATCATCGCGTACAGCGAGCCGAACGCGACGACGATTCCGATGAGGAAGGCGAGATCCATCAGCTGATCACTCCGGTCACGTCACCGGAGCGGCGCACGTCGGCCGCCGAGGCGAGCACGCGGGCGCGGAAGGCGGCGATCCGCTCGATGACCTCGGACATCGGCTCCAGGACGACGAAGGTCGCTCCGTCCACCATGATCAGCGTGGTGTCCGGCGACTCGTGAATCCGCTCGATGAGATCCGGATTCACGGCGAACCGGGTTCGGTTCAGGCGCGTGACGACGATCATGGCTCCATCCTGGAAACTGCGAGCGACCCCTCCTGGGTCGCCAGACGGCCCGTCCTGGTCCGTCGATGATCACTGTCGGCCGGACGGGCCGCCCGGTAAGGCGGGATCAGCGCTTGAGGTTGGTCAGCTCCTGCAGCACCTCGTCGCTGGTGGTGATGATGCGGGCGTTCGCCTGGAAGCCGCGCTGGGCGACGATGAGGTTCGTGAACTCCTGCGAGAGGTCGACGTTCGACATCTCCAGTGCCCCGCTGATGAGCGATCCCATGCCGTCGGCGCCGGCCTCGCCGATGACGGCCTCACCCGAGTTCACGGTGGGCCGGTACTGCGAGTTGCCGACCTTCTCGAGACCCGTGGGGTTGACGAAGTTCGCCAGCGCGACGCGCGCGAGCACGGCGGTGGCGCCGTTGTCGAACGTGCCGACCAGGCTGCCGTCGTCCGACAGCGCGTACGACTGCAGCGTGCCGGCGGGGCGGCCGTTCTGCCCGGAGATCGCGACCGTCGACAGCTCCGCGTAGCCCGTGATGTTCGACAGATCGATCTCGATGTTGCCGACCGTGAGCGGGCCCTCCGGCGTGAGCTCGCCGTTCGCGAGCTCGAGGCCGACGGGGTTGCCGCCCTCGGCGGCGACGCTCCAGCCGGTGTCGGTGCGCGTGAAGGTGAGGGTGAGGGTGCCGGCCGCGCCCTGCGCGTCGTACACGGTCACGTCGCGGACGAGCTGCGCGCCCTCGTCCGCGTCGGAGGGCAGGTTGCCGGAGACCTGGGCCGTGGTCGTGGCGGCGGCGGGCGACACGGCGCCGACGGGCAGCGTGATGTTCCCCAGCGGGGATCCGGGCACGATGACGCCGTTCTGGGCGGTCCAGCCCTGCACGAACGCGCCGTCCGAGCTCACGAGCCGGCCCTGGGCGTCGAACGAGAAGGCGCCGTTGCGGGTGTAGGTGGTCTCGCCGCCCGTGCTCGTGACGAAGAAGCCGTCGCCGGCGATCATGAGGTGCGTCGGAACGCCCGTGGACTGGGCGGCGCCCTGCGCGAAGTTCGTCGTGATGGCGGCCACCTGCACGCCGAGGCCGACCTGCGCGGGGTTGCTGCCGCCGGTGTCGGCCTGGGGGAGCGTCGAGTTCTGCACGAGCTGCGAGAGCGTGTCCTGGAATTCCACCGACGAGGCCTTGAACGCGGTCGTGTTGACGTTGGCGATGTTGTTTCCGGTGACATCGAGCATCGTCTGGTGCGAGCGCATGCCCGAGATGCCGGAGTAGAGGGAGCGGAGCATGTTGCCTTCCTTCGGTGTGGGGGATCAGGAGACGACGCCGGAGACGGCGTCGAGGGGCACGGAGACGTCGTCGAAGAGGACCTCGGGGGTGCCCTTGGCGAACGAGACGGCGGTGACGACGCCGGTCTGGGTGGCGCCGTCGGCGTCGAGGTACGAGGCCTTGCGGCCCACGAGCTCGGTGGCCGCCTGGCGCATGGTGAGCGCGAACGTCTCGGTCGACGTCGTCGACAGCTCGGTGAGCTGCTCCATCATGGCCAGCTGCGTGCTCTGCGCGATCATCTCGTTCGTGTCCATGGGGGAGGAGGGGTCCTGGTTCTGCAGCTGCGTGACGAGCAGCTGCAGGAACACCTCGGAATCGAGCGTCTGCTTGCGCTCGGTCGTGGTGGTCGAACCGGTGTAGAGGCCGGTCGCGGTGGAGACGGGGTCGACGAGGGGCATGGTGCCTTCCGATCAGGCGAGCACGTCGAACGACGCGTTGGTGGGGGAGAAGGGGGAGGGTGCGGGCGGCACGGGCTCCGGCCGGCCGGCCCCGTGCTCGCGCGGTGCTCCGTCGCGGGCGGGCGCGCCGTCGCGCGCCGAGCCGTCGCGGCCGGAGCCGTCGCGGAGTGAGCCGTCGCGGAGTGAGCCGTCGCGGAGCGGGCCGCCGTCGGCGCCGGACTGGGGCGCGGCGCCCTGGCCGCCCTGCCCCGTCGGCGAGCCCGCCGCCGCATCGTCGGCGCCCAGGCCGAGCGTGGCGTGCGGCGCGGCGATGGCGAGGTCGCGGCGCAGGTCGGTGAGGATGTGCCGGATCGCGTCACGACCCGCATCGGACGGGGCGAACAGCTCGATGCGCAGGACGTCGCCGCTGATGCGCGCCCGCACCGTGACGGGGCCGAGATCCTCGGGCGAGACCGTGACCGTGACCTCGTGCGTGCCGTCGCCGGCGCGCGCGAGGTCGAGCAGCTGCGGGGCGAGCTGGGGAGCGAGGGGCGGCGCGGGGCGGGGCGCGGCGACGGGCGCGGCGGGCGGCGCTGCGGGCGCGCGCACCTCGGCCGGGGCGGATGCCGCGGGTGCGGCGGGCGCCTCGGTCGCGCCGGCGGGGCGCTGCTCGGGCGCGGCCTCCGCCGGTGCCGCCGGTGCGGTGGGCGCAACCGGCGCGGCCGCTGCCTCCTCACCCGTCGCGAGGGCAGGAGCCGGCGGAACGGGCGCCGCGGGCGCCGCGGGCGCCGGCGCCGGGC
>NZ_BAAGRQ010000016.1:0-44975 GCF_054782875.1 Microbacterium petrolearium | reverse complement strand
CCGCCCCATCGCCAAGCACAGCGGGTACGAGCTCGCCTGCCAGTAACTGACGTCGATTACATGCCGCTCCCGCACAATCTTGCTTCACCCCCTTGACAGCACCCAGATAACGCTCGTGATCGGGCCGGGCACTGCTCCCACCGTGCGCGCGAGGCGGTGCGCGGTGTGCGCGACCTGGGGTGCGCCCGAGCGTGCTCCGGCCTCTACGATCACGGTTGCAGCGGCGAGCGCTGCGAGGATGCGGGTGCGTGCAACGAACCGGGAGCGGGTCGGTGCAAGACTCGGCGGGGTCTCGGTGAGCACGAGGCCGTGCTCGGTGACCTGATGTAGCAGGCCGGTGTTGCCTGCCGGGTAGGGGCGGTCGATGCCGGATGCGAGGACGACGATGGGGTGCCCGGATGCGGCGAGGGTTGCGCGCGTGGCGGCGGCGTCGATCCCGTACGCGCCTCCGGTGACGATGCTGTGCCCGGTTCGGGTGAGGTCGTGGGCGAGTTCGGCGGCGATGTGGTCGCCGTAGCTCGTGGCGGCTCTGGCTCCGGTGATCGTCACGGCACGGGCGGGGGTGTCGGTGAGGAGGTCGAGGTCTCCGGATGTCCAGAGGGCGACGGGTCGTTCCGGGCCGAGGTCGTCGAGCCCTGCCGGCCATTCCGGGTCGGTGGGGATGAGTACCCGGTGTGTGCCGTCTGCGGCGCTGTCGAGGGCGTCGATGACGGTCCGCTCAGCGATGGCGGGCGGGAGGGTGTCGAGGGTGTGCTGGACCACGGCGGGGCCGTTGGTGCCGGTGAGGTGAACGGCGGGCGTGTTCGGTTCGCCGGGGGTAGTCAGGCAGGCCAGCGCGATGCGTGCGTAGCGTTCCTGCTGGTCGGGGTCGGCGGTGATGCGGTCGAGAATCTTGGTGCTCATGATGTCTGCTCGTGTGAGGTCGTGAAACGGAAAGAGGGGGTGGGGCCGGTCACCGGCGATGCGATGACCGGCCCCTGTGGTTGTTGACGGCAGGTCAGGCCGCGTCCGCGACCTCGGCCCCGGCGTCGGTCGAGGCGTCCTCGTCCGTGTCGCTTGCCTCGGGGGCGTCGACGTCGTCCGTGCCGTTCTCCTCGCCGGTGTCGGCCTCCGGCTCCTCGTCGCTCGTCTCCTCGGCATCCGTTTCCTCGACGGGGGTCTCGTCGTCGGGGGTGTCCTCGGCGCGGGTGGCGCTGTCGGGGTCGGTGATGAGGGTTTCGACGTCGGAGAGGGTGTATCCCCATGCGGCGAGCTGGTCGATGTACTGGCGGGTGGACTCGTTGGGGTTGCGCCAGCTGTTCTTGTTGGTTGCCGCTTCCAGAGCGCCGAGTGCGACGGCGAGCAGGGCGTGTCCTGCCTTGGTCGGGGTGGCCTGGGTCATCGCGGCGATGGGGTGCGGCTGTCCGTAGTGGCGCTGGCCGTCGAGGCTGAGGAGGGTCGCTGCCATGTCGTGCCCGTCGCTTGCGGCGCGCGCGACCTCGTGCCGGTTGTCTGCGATCACGGTTGCCGCGAATGCAAGTGCCTGGGAGGGCAGGCGTTTGCGTCCGAGCAACTTGGTCACCCATGCGCGGCGCACCTTTTCCGCGCTGACCCATGCCTTGTTGTTGGCGACGACGCGGCGGCGTTCGGCCTTCTCCTCCTCGGTCATCGACCCGGATCGGGTGTTGGGCTGGTTGTGTCGGATGGAGGTCAGGCCGTGCTCGCGCCAGTTCACGACGACGTGAGCGATGTCGATGCTCCCCCACCGCTCCCCGATAGCGATGGCGTGCCCGTCTTTGCCTGCGTAGTTCTCTTCGGTGACGCGCTCGCCGTCGGCGGTGAGCAGGTCGTGGAGGAAAGCCACGTCCTCGTCGCCCCATGCCGGGTAGTCCATGACGGTGTATCCGTCTGCTTCGTACTGGGCGCGCAGGGCCGCGATTTCTTCCTTGGTGGCCTTGTCGTCCAGGTGCCGCTGGGCGTAGTGGTCGAACGATTCCGGGTCGTGTGCGGCGATGCTGGTGAGTTCGGCCAGCGCGTCGGGGTCGTCCTCGAACTCTGTGAGGATGAGTGCTTGGTCGAGGGTGAGGGCGTGCTGGGTGACGGCGGTCTTGGCGATGTCGCTTTCGGCGACGGCGAGGCCGGTCTTGACGGTGGTGCGCTTGGTGCCGGTCTGTTTGGCGATGGCGGTGACGCTCATCCCGTCCAGCGCCAACTGCCGCCATGCCTCGGCCCGGTCGGTGTCGGTGAGTCCTGCGCGGTGTTCGTTGGTGATGTACTGCTGGATGATGCGGATGCGCTTCTCGTCGGAGGCGTCCACGACGTAGACGGGAACGTCCTCGGCGTCGGCCTCGCGGGCGGCGAGGGTGCGGCGCTGTCCGTCGCGGACGATGATGTTCCCGTTCTGGTCGGGGTGGGCGAGGATGGGCACGATCACGCCGTGGAGCTTGATCGAGTTGACGAATGCCCGGTCGAGGTCGACCTGTGAACGGATGTTGTCCTCCACGACGAGGGTGTGGGGGCTGATCCGGCGAACTTCCGGCCCCTGCACGGCCTCCTCGGCGGGGGTGAGGTCTGCGGCCTGGGTCGGGGTGGTGTCGATGATGGTCATGGCTTTCGGTTCCTTTCCTGAATCCCGGAGGGCGGTCACACCGGGTGGTGTGGCTGTTCCCTCCGTGCCATTGCCTTTCGGCACATGCCGAGAAAAGGGGCCAGGAATGAATGCGCAAGGCCGAAGAGTCAAAAAATCTCCTCCCGACACCAGGGGAAGGAGATCGACTATCGGGGAGAGTTTTTGCGTGCCTTGCGCAGAAGGGAATGGTCCCGCACAATCAAGCAGCCGAAAGGCAATCCGCAGGATTGCCCAACCAGTGCTGCCACCGCGTCAGCGGTGACCGCCTGACTATCCGTGCAGAAGCGGCGGCAGCGGCAGCCCGCAACTCGGGGAATGAAATCTGCGCGCGACGGCGACCAGGATGGGCCGTGCACGGTGGCAAGTAGGCGTGATGGCCCATGGCCCACGGAGCCAGCGGTGCGTTCTCGAGGACCTGTCCGGCACACCTGCGCTGGCGGCTAGGGAGTGACGCGCACGCGTGGCTACCTCCGGCACGGACTTGTGGGGTGTGACGCGCGCACCTGTCCTCACGAATAGCCGATCCGAGCGTGGTCGGTGCGGACGTGAAGGCGGTGGTCTGGGTGGCCCGAATGAGACGTTCCCCGGCCGAAGTACAGGCGGCGCGTGAAACCAAGCTCGACGAGATGGCGGAGAAGCTCGAGACTGCCGTCGCGGGGCTGACGACGGGTGAGGATTGGAAGCGGGCAATCGAGTTCGCAGCCCGGTTCAGATCGCGGAGTTTTCGGAACACCCTGCTGATCTACGCCCAGCATGCTGACGCATACGAGCAGGGGCGAGTGTCGACGCCGGTGCCGACGTACGTAGCGGGGTTCAACCAGTGGAAGCAACTTGACCGGTCGGTGGACAAGGGCCAGTCCGGGTACATGATCTACGCCCCGGTGATGGGGCGGTTCGCGTCGAAAGATCCTTCCGATCCGATGTCGTGGCGCCGATTGCAGGCTCGGGAGAAGCCTGCCGCGGGCGAGGTGGTGCGTTCGAAGATCGTCAACGTGAAGCCTGCGTACGTGTGGGATGTGACGCAGACCAGCGGGTCGGAGATCCCGGAGCGGCCAATGCCGCGGCTGCTGGAGGGAGAGGCGCCGGCTGGGCTGTGGGCGGGGCTCGCCGCGCAGGTCGCGACGGAGGGATTCGAGTTGCAGGACGCGGCGGATGCGTCTTCCATCTGGGGAGCGAATGGCGTGACGATCTACGACACGAAGGTTGTCGCGGTTCGCGCGGACATGGACGATGCAGCGCGGGTGAAGACGCTGGCGCACGAACTCGGGCACGTCCGTATGCACGATCCGGTTGAGGCCGTCACCCATCATCGCGGCATCCGAGAGGTGGAGGCGGAGTCGGTCGCGATGATGATCGGCGCGGCATACGGCATGGACACCAGCGACTACACGATTCCCTACGTCGCGACGTGGGCGCAGTCGGTGGCGGACAAGGAACCGGTGGACGTGGTGCGCGAGACCGGCGAGCGGGTGCGTCGCGTGGCATTGGATATCCTCGACAAGTTGCCGGATGCGGGCATCGGCGACGGTTACCCACCAGGGCTTGACCGCTCCGGCCCTGGCGCTGAACGCAAGACGTCGCAGGCCCGGACAGTCGAGTTGGGCGGGGCGGCACCCGTTCGATCGACGACGAGCATTGACGTGTCGGTTCCAGCGCTGTGACGACGTCAACGAGCACGTCCGTGGAACGGCGGATGGGCGCATGGGTGGTGGGCGCGTCCATCATCGGCACGGTGCTGCTGGGAGTGGGAGCGTTCTGGCTATCGTTCACCGCGCTCGCGGACCTCGCGTCCCGCGCGGGCACCGCGGTGGGGCTCGCGTGGGTATGGCCGTTGATCGTGGACGGGGTAATCGTCATCGCGACGATGTCGGTGGTCGCTTTGTCGCCGTATGGGCGGGCGGCGACCCGGTATCCATGGCTGCTGTTGGGCGGGGCGGCGCTAGTGTCGATCACGGCGAATATCACGCACGCGCTGGTCGCCGCCGACGAAACCGTGCCCGGCATAGTGGCGGCGCTCGTGGCATCGGTGCCACCGATCGTACTGCTTGCGGCCACGCACTTGACTGTGGAGCTGGGCCGCTACCGCCGCGCCATGCCGACCGTCGGTGAGGATGCCGATGTCGACCCGGCCACGACCCTGGTGCAGGAAGGAAGGTCCGAGCGTATGCCGGTTCAAGCGTTGATGTCCGGAACAGTGAGGACAGCAGTCGCGGCAGAGAACACGCACGCGGCATCATCTACGCCGAGCCGGGCCCGCGCGGATATGGGCAGGCCTGAAGACGCGATCCGATTGAGCATGCAGGGTCTGTCGAACAGACAGATCGCGCTTGAGCTCGGTGTCCATCCGACGACCGTCGGACGGTGGATGAAATCAGTCGCGAAGCGGTCCGAAACCACCGCGGAGAAGGAGGAATCATGAACACCGGTGACGACGAGCGGTACATCCCACTGGAGCGCGATGGCAGGGACACGGTAGTGACTGTGGCGTCGGAACGAAAGGCGGAGGCGGAGCATGTGGAGACGGCGCAAATGGATTCGGACGCGCTGGCTCGCTTGTCGGACCCGGCGTTGGCGGCGCGTCGGGAGCGCATCGCCGCCCAGGTGAAGGACCGGTCGCGGCTGACGTGGATGCCCGCATCGGAACTGATGCGACACAGCAGCCAACGTGTCGCGGACGCGATCAGTCACGGGCAGGAGAGACTGCACCGGGCTGCGCGGGACGCCACGGTAGCCGGTACAAGGAAGGTGGCGCAGGCCGTCGGCGAGCGGGTACGAGGGCTGGGCACGCCGCGCCCCGTCATCGGGCGACCGCAGCAGAGCGAACCTGTGGTGACTCGTCAGGGCATCTGAGCGGCATCGCTTTGGAGACCGAGCCTTGTGCGCTGGGCAGCGAAGAGCCGGTCGGTAGTGTGCGCTTAAACGCGATGAATGGAACCGTGGTCGCCCGCGCAGCCACGCTCATCGCCGTCGATGTCGCCGACAACAAGCTCGAGAAGGCCAAGCTATTCTGGGCCACACACACCATCAATTCGACCACCACCGATCCGGCCGCCGAGGTGCAGCGGATCACTGAACGCGGTGCGGTTGGCGCGTTCGATCCCGTCGGAATCCCCGCCGTCACCCAGGAGGTCGTAGGCATAGCTCGCCCGGGCGAAGGCCTATGCTGGGCCGCCCTCCTGGACCCCACCGCTACAGTGCCGATGCAGAGGATCGGCCTCATCGGCAAACAAATGTGCATCCCGGGGCGTCGACATGGGCTCTACAACGCCCAAGCACGACATCCCGCTTCACGCAAACCTGTACCTGCAGGGCCGCTTCCGACTCGACGAGCCCATCTCGAAGGAAATCGCTGTGGATGAAATCGACGCCGGTTGCGACGCACTGCAGGACCCCGCGGTCACCCGCGTGGTGATCACAGGCGAACTCGGCTGAGATCCATTCCTCAAAAGACGTGCAATGACGACCGACTAATGAGAATTAGCACACCCACCCAATGGCCCGCCGCCGTGTTCGGCTAATGTCAAGCGGTCAACGATCGCCGGGAAGGTGGCGGAGGTGTCCGATGGCTTCGTCGAGAAGATCTGCGACATGATCATCGAACAGCACATAGTGAATGTGCCGTCCGTCACGATCGCCGCGGACCACGCTGAGATTCCGGAGAAGCCGTAGGTGGTTGGAGAGCGTCGTCTGTCCGATGCCGAGCTGCATGCCGAGATCGGTCACCGTGCTGGGATGGATGCGCAGCACACTCAGGATGCGGAGCCGGACTGGTGATGCCAGCGCCCGCATGATCTCAGCTAGCCGCACGGCATCCCCCGCTGACAGCGGAGCGGACGCTGGTTCCACCGAACTGCTCATAGGCGAGTTCCTCTCTCATGAGCACGATTATCATTCACATACATCATAGTATCATGTTCTTGTGATGTATTGTTGAGGTATGACTACCTCGACTGCCACGAAATCTCCTGCCGTCATAGAGGAGCACGCGCACGGCTCCGCCCGATGGGAGCTGTGGTTCGCCATCGTGGCGGGCATCACCTACGCCGCGGGGATGATCGCAGAGTATGCGGTCGGCTTGCCGCTGATGGGTCTGCCCTTGGTCCTGTTCATCGCCACTTACTTCTTCGGTGGCTTCTTCACTGTCCGCACGGCGGTCGCATCGACATTGCGGGGCAAGTTCGAGGTCGACTTCCTCATGATCGTCGCCGCAATCGGCGCCGCCCTGATCGGGAAGTGGGCGGAGGGCGCAGTGCTGCTGTTCCTCTTCAGCCTCGGCCACGCTCTCGAGGAATACGCGATGAGCCGCGCCAGCAAGTCGATCGAAGCGCTGGCTGAGCTCGCACCACGGACCGCCCTGGTACGCCGCGGGGACGACGATCCCGTCGAGGTTCCGGTGGAGCAGATCGTGGTGGGTGATGTCGTGATGGTGCGCCCGAACTCGAGGATCCCGTCGGACGGGTTCGTGATCGCCGGGATCTCGGCCGTCGACCAGTCGGCGGTCACCGGTGAGTCGATGCCCATCGAGAAGGAGCCGGTCGCGGATCGCGAGCGGGCGATGCGCACCGTCGATACCCTTCCGGCCTCGAATCGCGTGTTCGCCGGCACGGTGAACGGCTCCGGGGTGCTCGAGGTCGTGGTGTCGGCGACAGCCGCGGACTCGACGCTGAGCAAAGTCGTCGAGCTGGTCCGCACGGCCGACCAGGCTGCGTCACCGACGCAGCAGTTCATCAACCGTTTCCAGCGGTGGTACGTGCCCGCGGTGATCCTCGGCGTGGCCGCCACCCTGGTGGTCGCGATGTCCGTGTTCTCGCAGCCGTTCACGGATGCCTTCTATCTCGCAATGACTGTCCTCGTGGCCGCGAGCCCGTGCGCACTGGCCATCGCGACGCCGGCGGCCGTTCTCGCTGGAGTCGCCCGAGCGGCCCGCGCCGGCGTGCTGGTCAAGGGCGGTGCTCCGCTGGAGACCCTGGGGCGCGTCAGGGCGATGGCCTTCGACAAGACCGGTACCCTCACCTGGGGCAACCCGCAGGTGACGTCGGTCACTCCCGTGGACGGCGTGGACGGGAGCCTCCTCGTCCCCATCCTGGTCGCCGTGGAGTCTCTCAGCGATCACCCGCTCGCAGCAGCGATCGTCCGCGACCTCGCAGGTCAGGTGTCCGAGGCGGAGCGCGTCGAGGCGTCGGACCTCAACGCCGTCGTCGGCCGCGGTGTACGTGCCACGGTCGACGGAGAGATCGTCGAGGTCGGCAACCTGCGGATGTTCGACGAGCAGGGCCTCACCCTCCCCTCGTCAGTCGAGATCGCTTACACGGAGGCGCGCGACTCCGGCCAGACGTTGATGATCGTCCGACGCGGTGATCGGTTCCTGGGAGTCGTCGGCGTGATGGACACCTCTCGCGCCGAGTCCGCGCAGGTGCTCCGCGTGTTGCGAAGCGCGAACGTCGGCCAGCTCGTGATGATCTCCGGCGACAACCAGCGCGTCGCGGATGCCGTCGGCCGCGAGGTCGGCGTCGACACCGCAATCGGTGAGCTGCTGCCGGAGGACAAGGTTGCGCACATCACTCGTCTTGCCGAGACGCATCGCCCCATCGCGATGGTCGGGGACGGCGTGAATGACGCGCCCGCGATGGCTCGCGCGGACATCGGCATCGCGATGGGGGCTGCCGGTTCCACCGTCGCACTGGAGACCTGTGACATCGCTCTCATGAGCGACGACCTGGGACGCGTCCCGTTCGCCGTGCGTCTGAGCCGCGCGACCAGCCGGATCATCCGTCAGAACCTCATCGCGAGCCTCGCGATCGTCGTCCTCCTGGTGATCGCCACCTTCATCGGGCTGAACATCGGTGCCGTGGTGCTCATCCACGAGGGCTCGACACTCATCGTCGTGGCCAACGCTCTTCGCCTCCTGGGCTTCGAGCGTGGCAAAGAGCACGCTGGTATCGACCACGAAGACCGCCCCTCCCACTGAGGCCGCGGGCGTCTGGCGGCCTAGGGCAGGATCGGGGATCAGCGGCCCGGTGGATCCGCTTCGGGCTTGCGTCCGATCCGTGCTGCGTAGCGTCGCAACCAGACGGACAGGATCATCAGGCCAGCGGCGCCGAGCAGGATGCTCCCTCCGATGATCGCCGCCAGCACTCCCCCGGTCGACGGATCCTCTGACCCGCCGGCAATCCTGTCCGTCGTGGCTGTCGGATCGGTGTGCGGCTCGATGCTCGCCACGGGCGGGTCGGCAGCGAGGGTCTCGGCCACGATCTCGGTCGCTGCGACGGGCGGAGGTGAAACCGAGACCTCCTGGGCGGCTACGGCGGGCAGGCATCCCGACCCCCATACTGACGCCACCAGGACGACACCGCCGAGGATGTGCCGGAACGCCGAAGACGGATTCATGAGAGAGAGCCCGCCTTACCTACCGGTCAAGATGAGCCACAGCAGCAGCGCATTCAGCACGACGAGGAAGGCCGATGCCGCGATCCCGGCCGCCGTCGTGATTCCGTGATTGCGGAATCTGCCGAGCAATCCCCTGTTCGCAGTCAGGACGACGAGGGGAATCAACGCGAACGGGATGCCGAAGGACAGCACGACCT
This sequence comes from Microbacterium petrolearium, assembly GCF_054782875.1. Lineage (NCBI taxonomy): Bacteria > Bacillati > Actinomycetota > Actinomycetes > Micrococcales > Microbacteriaceae > Microbacterium > Microbacterium petrolearium. The sequence goes on along the minus strand of NZ_BAAGRQ010000016.1, from coordinate 35,783 downwards.
GGCTCAGAACCAGCGCGAGTGTCGGATCGACGCCGAAGGCGAGGATCGCGAGAGCTGGGATGAGCGTGACCAGTCGCCGGGTGAGCAGCGGGACTCGGACGAGGAGGAGGCCACGCATGATCTCCGCGCCCGCATACGCTCCGACCGATGTGCTCGCCAGCCCGCTGGCGAGCAGGCCGACCGCGAAGAGCGTCGCGACGGCCGGGCCGATGCCGTCGTGAAGGGCGGCGTATGCGCCCTCGAGCGTGTCGGTTCCGCTCACACCTGCAAGGTTGGCCGCTGCCAGCAACAGGATGCAGAGGTTCACCGTGCCGGCGATCAGCATCGCGATCGTGACATCCCATCGGGTGGCGCGTAGCAGTCGAGAGGTCGAGATCCCGCGGAGGTTCTCCAGGGGCACCCCCCGTGACACCGTCGCGGCCGCTTTCGCTCCGTTCTGCGCCGAGACTGCAGTGAAGCGGTCTCGCGATAGCGCACTGTGAGCATAGATCGCGTGGGGCATGATCGTCGCCCCGAGGATCGATGCAGCCAGCAGGACTGAATCCGTGCCGTCGAACCGGATCATGAGACCGCTGGCCACTCCGGCGCCGTCGGGGGGTGCCACGAAGACTCCGTAGCCGAAACCGATCGCGATCACCGCAACGAGTCCCATGATGACGAACTCGAATGGCTTGGCGCCACCGCGCGACTGCACGATCAGCAGTGTCATCGACACCGCCCCTGTGATGAGACCTCCCCAGAGCAGTGGCACGCCGAAGAGCAGGTAGAGGGCGACGGCGCCGCCGATCACCTCGGCGATATCGGTAGCCATCGCGACGAGCTCCGCCTGCAGCCAGTACGCGCGCCGCCCCCACGGACTCCGGATTCTGTGGCCCAGCGCTTCTGGAAGGCTCTGACCGGTAACGACACCGAGCTTGGCCGAGAGGTACTGGATCAGCCACGCCATGACGTTGCCCAGGACGACGACCCATACGAGCAGGTAGCCGTATCGGGCGCCCGCGGTCATGTTGCTCGCGACGTTCCCAGGGTCGAGGTAGGCGACCCCTGCGACGAGTGCCGGCCCGATCAGCCATGCCAAGCGACGAGGCGACCGGCGGATCGTCGCCTCGTCAGCAACACGCCCAACAAGGGCATTTTTCGGCACACCGAAATCATACGTCGGCGGGGGCCGAGGAGGAGGGGAAAGCTAGTCGCCGATGGCCCGGTCGAGGGCGTCGGTAAGGTCGCTGAGCTGGGTCAGCTCGAGCCTCTCCCCGTCGAGGAAGAACGTCGGCGTGCCGGAGACGCCCATCGACTGGCCGTCGACCGAGTCCTCCTCGATCCGCTCCCTGGTGGCCGGGTCCGCGACGGCCGCGTCGTATGCGGCCATGTCGAGCCCCATCCCCTCGGCGAACGTTCGGAACAGGTCGGAGTGGTCGACCTGTTGGTCACCCCATCCCGACTGGCTCTGGAACATCATGTCGTACATCTCCTCAGCCTGGCCCTGCTGCGCCGCCGCCTCGACGGCGAGGGCAGCGTTCATCGAGTTCACATGGCTGGGGATCGGGAAGTATCGGAACGCATAGTTGATCTTTCCGTCGTACTGCTCCCGCACCTGCTCGATTGCGGGGTACACGGCTCCACAGGCTTCGCACTCGAAATCGAGGAATTCCACCAGTGTCGGCGCATCCGGGCCGGCCTGGTCCAGGACGTGCGTGTTGTTCCGGGTGCCCGGCAGCGCACCTTCGGCTCCGGCCGGGTCAGGGGCCTGCGGGCGGGTAGCGATCACGTAGATGGTCGCGGCGATCACGAGCACGAGCACCACGATGATCGAGATCATCGTGGCCCTCAGCGGAGTGCTCATGCGCTTCTTCGGCGGCGGGGTCGGGGCAGAACGGGGCTTCGTCCGGGTGCTCATCAGCGGGGGTGTCCTTCGGGCGAGAGGGTGGGCGGTCAGGGTTGTTCGTCCAGGCCATCCCGGATCACGAAGGAGAGGATGGATGCCGCTTTCAGGTGGCCGGTAGTGCAGCTGGCAACGAGGCCGCCTCGGTGCGATCTATGCATGCGTGAGCGCCGGCTGCAGTTCGGCCGGCTGCTGCAGTCGGGTCGATGCGGGGCGCCGGGCGGCGCTGACGCCGTTGAGGATCACAACTACCTCGGCGACCTCGTGGACGAGCACCACCCCGGCAAGTCCCAGGATGCCGAAGAGGGCGAGGGGGAACAGCACGACGATGATCGCCAGCGCGAGGCCGATGTTGACGGTCATGATGCGGCGTCCGCGGCGGGCGTGGGCGAGGGCGCCGGGGATGAGTCGGAGGTCATTGCCGGTGAAGGCGATGTCGGCGGACTCGATCGCGGCCGCCGATCCCTTCACGCCCATCGCGATCCCCACCGTGGCGGTCGCCAGGGCCGGGGCGTCGTTGATGCCGTCGCCGACCATCGCGGTGGGGCCTTCGGCGACGAGCGCGGCGATGGCGTCGGCCTTGTCCTTCGGGAGCTGCTCGGCGCGCACGTCTGTGACACCGGCCTGTGCGGCGAGGGCGCGGGCGGTGCGCTCGTTGTCGCCGGTGAGCATGACGGTGCGGATGCCCTGTGCGTTCAGCATCCGGATGGTCTCGGCCGCTTCCGGCCGCAGCTCGTCGCGGACGCCGATGAGTCCGGCGATCTGGCCGTCGGCTTCGACCACGACGACGGTCATCCCTGCGCCGGCCATGTCGTCGGCCCTGCTCTGCAGCGGGCCGGGGTTCAGCCAGCGCACGTTGCCGACCCGCAGGCGCGTGGCGCCGACACGGCCGATGATGCCGTGGCCGGCTTCCTCGACGACGTCCTCGCCTGGGGCGGTGCCGGGTGAGGCGGCGGTGATCGCCGCGGCGAGCGGGTGGGTGCTGGTCGCTTCGAGGGCTGCGGCGAGGGCGAGCACGTCTTCGCGCGTGCGGCCGGCGGCGGCTTCGATCTCGACGACCTGGGGCTCGTTGCGGGTGAGGGTGCCGGTCTTGTCGAGCGCGACGGTGCGGATCGTGCCGAACTGCTCGAAAGCTTCGCCGGACTTGATCACGACGCCGAACTTCGACGCCGACCCGATCGCGCTGATCACCGTCACGGGCACGGCGATGGCCAGCGCGCAGGGCGAGGCGGCGACGAGCACCACCAGGGCCCGCTCGATCCACAGGCCGGGGTCGCCGACGATGAATCCGAAGACGGCGACCAGCGCGGCGGCGATCAGCACGATCGGCACGAGGGGGCGGGCGATGCGGTCGGCCAGGCGAGCGCGTTCGCCCTTGCGGGCGTGGGCCTGCTCGACGAGCTCGACGATCTGGGTGAGCGAGTTGTCGCGGCCGTCCGCGGTGGCCTCGATCCGCAGGGTGGCCGAGCCGTTCACGGATCCGGCGGCTACCACGCTGCCGGGGCCGACCTCGACCGGGATCGACTCCCCCGTGATCGCCGAGGTGTCCAGGCTCGAGCGGCCCTCGACGACGACGCCGTCGGTGGCGACCCGCTCCCCCGCGCCGACGACGAGGATATCGAGCTCCCGGACCTCCGCGGCCGGGATCGTGACATCCCCGGCCAGGCGGGAGACACGCACCGAGTCCGGGATCAGCGCGAGCAGAGCCCGCAGCCCCTCCTTCGCCCGGTCCATCGCCCGGTCCTCGAGCGCCTCGGCCAGAGAGAACAGGAACGCCAGGGTCGCCGCCTCCCCGACGTGGCCGAGGGCGACCGCGCCGACGGCCGCGATCGTCATCAGCAGGCCGACGCCGAGGCGTCCGCGCAGCAGTCGGCGGATCGCGCCGGGCACGAACGTGTACGCGCCGGCGAGCAGCGCGATCCCCTGCAGCACCAGTGCCGGAACCGGCACTCCGGACCACTCGAAGAGGTATCCGGCCAGGAGCGTCACGCCGGCGATGGCGGACGGGAGCAGCGCCGGGTCACGCCACCAAGGCGGCCGCACCTCGTGCTCGACCTCGCCGTGCTCGTCATCGTGGCCGTGCGCCGCCTCATCCGGGCCGCAGCACGCGTCACCAGCGTCATGACGGGCGGGAGCCTTCCGCTGCACGGCATCAGGCTCGGGGCCGCAGCAGGCGTCTCCCGAGGGCGGCAGTGTGCGCAGCGGGATCCGCCGCACCGTCGCCACGGGCTTGCGAGGCTCGTCCGGGCCGCAGCACTCCTCGCTCACCGGTCCCCCTCCCCTGCTGCCTCGTCGACGGGCGCGCAGCACAGCGGCACGTCGCAGTGCTCGTCCATGCAGGGCTCGCCGTCGTCATAGGCGAGCACAGTGTCGACCAGCAGGGTGATGGCCTTGGTGAGGTGCGGGTCGGCGATCTCGTACCGGGTCTGCCGCCCCTCCGGCGTCGCCACGACGATCCCACACCCGCGCAGACACGCTAGATGGTTCGACACGTTCGTGCGGGTCAGCCCCAGGGTCTCCGACAGACGCGCGGGATACCCAGGTCCGGACAGCAGTTCGAGCAGGATCCGCGACCGGGTCGGGTCGGCCATCGCCCGACCCAGCCTGTTCATGACGTCGACGCGCGAAGCAATAGTCAGCATGCAATGACTATACATCGCCAGCTGAACAATGTGTCGACAAGGATGGCCATTCTCCGCGAGGCCGGATTATCTCTACATCTTGTAGTAGATTCTTCGGTGTGATCGGCTCCCCTTGGAATCTCATTCTCACGCTCGCGTTCGCCTTCACGGGCTTAGTCTGTGCGTTCGATCTGGCTGGTCGGCTGGGGCGGATTCGACGCAAGCAGGCTCGGTTCGGCGGGGAGATCCTGATCGACCTCAACCACCTACTGATGTCTGCCGCGATGATCTGGATGGCGTGGTCTATGGAGTCCGAGTTTGCCCTGTGGGCGCAGGCTGGCCTGTTCACCGTCCTGACGATCGCGCTCCTGCCGTCGATTCGCCGGGGGGAGACGGCAGCGCAGCGTGTCGACCTGGTCGGGCACGTCCTACTGAATGCGGCAATGGTCTGGATGCTCGCGGCGATGCCGCTGCTGATGGCAGGAATGGGCATGAGTCATGCACCGGAGGCGGGCATGACCACAGGGCATGAGACCGTGGCGGACGGCGGCCTCACCCTGATGAGCACCCCGGCGTGGGCTGACGCGATCAACGCGTGCTTCGTGGTTCTCAGCGTCGCTGCATTCGGGTGGTGGGCTTACCGCTTCATCGCCTCTCGCCATCACCGGCTGCATGTCGCCTGTCATGCGACGATGGCGGCGGGGATGGCGGCGATGTTGCTGTTGATGAACGGGTGACCCCCTGGAGCCTGATCCGGATATCCACATCTTGTAGAGTTTCCGCGAGGAGGCGATCGATGCCCGGTGAACGCACGCGTGAACGCGGCGAGCTCGAGTCGGAGATCATGCGCATCCTCTGGGGCTCCGCCCAGCCGGTGAGCGCGCGGGAGATCCAGGAACAGTTCACGGGTCACACGCCCGCGTACACCACGGTGATGACGACGCTGGAGCGGTTGCATCAGAAAGGGCAGGTCGTCCGCTCCGGGGACTCGCCCCGAAAGGTTCGCTTCCATGCGGCGCAGAGCGAGAATGAGCACGCCAGCGTGTCCATGATGACCGCCTTGGACGGTGCCGAGGATCGCCAGGCGGCGCTGCTGAGCTTCGCGGGCAACCTCGCGGCAGAGGACGTCGAGCTCCTTCGCGCGGCGATCACGTCGGGTTCCTCGCGGAAGCGTCGGTGACGCCGTGATCACCGCTGGCGCCCTTCTTGCCGCGTCCGTCTTGGTCCTCATGCTCGCTCCGCGCGTGCTGACCGTTGGGCACTGGCAGGTGCGGCATCCGCGGATCGCTCTGACGCTGTGGTTCGGGGCGTTCTTCGGCGGTGGCGTGCTGGTCCTCGGCTCCGTCGTCACGACGATCGCCGCGGCTCTGAACGCCGGAGCGGCACCCACTGCGGCCGAGGCGATCATGGTCACGATGGCCGCGTGGCTCGGGGTCGGTGCGATCGGTGCCGGGATCGCGTTCGTCGGCGTGTCGGCTGAGCCTCTGGCTCACTCCCACCAGCAGGCGCTCGCTCGTCTGGTCCCGATTGCGGTCGCGCGTGAGGAGCGCCGCGGGTTCACCTTGGTTTGGTTCGACGCCCCCTCCCCTGTGGCGTGCGCCGCGCCGGGGAGACCCGCGGAGATCCTGGTGTCCTCCGGTATGCGGGATCTGCTGACGGCGCCACAGCTGCAGGCGGTGATCGCGCACGAGTACGCCCATCTGCGTCTTCGCCATGGCTGGGCGATGCGCATCGCCGAGCTGAATGCCCTGTGCCTCCCTCGAGCACTGCGAGCGGGCCGCGGCCTCAAGCGCGCCACGAGCCTGCTGATCGAGCTGGTCGCGGATGACGCCGCGGCACGGCAGGCGGGAGCCGCGCACCTCGCCAACGCCCTGACCCGGCTCGCGGCCGCGACGGACGACCCCGGCCTGGCTGTCAGAGCCGAGCGCCTCACGCTCCGGCGCTGGCCGACGGCGGCGCGCCGCCGGCTGCCGGAGCCGATCCGGATCTGACACCGGAGAGGCCAGCATCCGGACGCGACCTTCCGCAGGCCTTCGCGTCAGGTGCGGGCGATCTTGCCGACGCCGGGGATGAACCGGCCGACCGTTTGCGCGTAGTCGAGATACGCGGTGCCGTGGGTGTCGATCAAGTAGGGCTCTTCGACGGCGCGCACTTGCAGTTCGATGGCGAGGATCAGGATGACAGCGGCAGCGATGGCGACCGGGTTCGGGGCGATCAGGGCGAGGCCGATCGCGGTGAGGATGACGGCGGTGAAGATCGGGTTGCGGACGATGGCGAACATGCCGTCTCGAACGAGCTCGGTGGTCTCATCGTGGTCGACGCCGACGCGCCATGACCGGCCCATCGCCTGCTGCGCGACCAGGGTGATCGCTGCTCCGACGAGGGTGACGACGATCCCCGCGATGAACACCGGAGTGCTGTCCAGGACGGCGATTGGTCGCATGGCGCCGGTCAGCTGCAGGATCGGTGCGGCGAGGCCGGTCAGGACGGCGACGGCGAACAGGACTCCGCCCCACCAGCCCGCTGATCCTGGCTGTTCGGTGAAGCCGTTGAATCCGGTGGTGCCGGTGCCTCGGTAGAGCAGCCATGCGCGCAGCCCGAACGTGACAAGCAGGTAGGCCAAGTACAGGCCCAGAGCGATTGCCGCGGCGATCATCACACCCCTCCCTCATTGGTCACCAGCCGATGTACGGTCAGTATAAGCTGACTATTGTTCGGGGCGTGAGGACAGTGAGTAAGCGGGGCTCGACCCCCGTAATCTCCACAACTACATGATGTAGAGTTGCGTGGATTGTCGCGGGAAGGGTGCGCAGTGGCGGAGCTTGAGTTCTGGGTGAACGGGATGACCTGCTCGCACTGCGAGAGTGCCATCACGGCTGAGCTCACGACCCTCCGCGGAGTCACCCGCGTGCAGGTCGAGAGCGCCTCGGGTCGCGTGCAGCTGGTCAGCGACAGCCCCGTGACGCGCACGGCCGTGCAGCGGGCGGTGGAGGATGCCGGTTTCGAGCTGAGGTCCTTTCCCGTCGGCGCTGATGTCTGACCTCGCCGTCGAGGGCGCCGCTGCGACTCCGGAGCGTTCTCGACCCCAGCCGTCCGTCCGTCGGGGTCTTGCTGCTCTCCTCCTCGTCGGCTTCCTGGTCCTCGCGGTCGCGGTGCCGGTGACCGTCTCGGTTCTGCTTGGCGAACGACCCTTTGACCAGATCCATCTGGGTTATCCGGGCGTGGATGTCGCCGTCGTCACGTCGGTGCTGAACGTCGTGGGCCAGGCCAGCAGCATGATCGCGATCGGGGCGCTCGTGCACATCCTGTTCCTTCGGGACGCGGCCGCGCGATCGGCATGGTCGATCCCGGAGGGGTTCGAGATCAAGGTGTTGCGCGTGTCCTCTGCCGTCTGGGCGGTGTGCGCGGCCGGCATGGTGGTGTTCGAGTCTCTTGATGCGAGCGGTTCTCCTCTTGCGCGGCTGATGATCCCTGGAGCGTTCGAGTTCCTGTATCAGACCAGCGATGCGCCGCGGGCCTGGACGATCAGTCTCGGTGCGGCGATGATCGTTTTCTTCGGCGCGTACTTCGCCGACCGCTGGACCGCGATGCTGATCCCGCTGTGGGCGGCGATCGTGGCGGTGCTCGCGCCGGTTGTGACCGGCCAGGTGCTCGTCGGCCCGGATCATGATTTCGGCGGCGACGCGGCGGTGTTCCAGACGCTGGCTGTGAACGTGTTCTTCGGGTCGGTGGTCGTGGCGGCGCTGCGGGTAGCCTCGGGTCGGCGTATCGCACCGGTCACGCTGCGGCGGCTGTTCGCCGTCGCCGTGGTCGCCCTGCCGGTGCTGCTGGTCTCCGATCTGATCATCGCCCTGTTCAAGCTCTCCGGTGGCGTCGTGACCGCCTCGTTGACGGGGTGGCTGATCATCGCCGGGGCCACCTGTCTGATCGTCGTTGTCGCGGCGGTGCTGTGGGCGTGGTCGCTGATGCGGCGCTCGCTCCTGCGCGCTCATCACATCACCGTGCTGATGACGGTCATGGCCTTGGCGGTCGCGGGATGGCTCGGGGTCGCGGTGGCGATGACCCGGCAGCCGCCGCCGCAGTATTTCGCCCCGTCCAGCATCACGAAGGTCTTCATGGGGTTCGACGTGCCCGATGCGCCGACTCCCGTGGTTCTGTTCACGCAGTGGCGCCCGAATCTGCTGTTCCTCGGTCTCGCGGCCACGGCGGTCACGGTCTACCTCCTTGCCGTGCGGGCGCTGCGTCGACGCGGCGACTCCTGGCCGGTCGGGCGCACGATCGCGTGGATCTCCGGGTGGGCGGTCGTCGTGTTCGCGACCAGCTCCGGCTTCGGGAAGTACTCTGCTCCCGACTTCGGGGTGCACATGATCGTGCATATGTCGCTGAACATGCTCGCCCCCGCCCTCCTCGTCCTCGGCGGTGTGGTCACGCTCTTGCTGCGCGCGACTCGCTCGGTCCGCGGCGCCCCGGCCGGCTGGCATGACTGGCTCACCTGGGTGCTCAACTGGCCGGTGCTGAAGTTCCTCTACAACCCGTTGCTGGTGTTCGTGCTGTTCGTCGGTTCGTACTACGGGCTGTACTTCACCGGCATCTTCGACACCCTGATGCGGTTCCACTGGGCGCACCAGATGATGAACGTGCACTTCCTCGTCATCGGCTACTTGTACTACAGCCTCGTGATCGGCGTGGACCGTCCTCCCCGGCCGCTGCCGCACATCGGCAAGCTCGGCTACGTGCTCGCCGCGATGCCCTTCCACGCGTTCTTCGGCGTCATCCTGATGACCGGGAACTTCATCATCGCCGAGGACTTCTACCTCAACCTCGCGCTCCCCTGGGCAGACCTGCCCGCGCAGCAATACTTCGCTGGCGGGGTCGCGTGGGCGGGCGGGGAGATTCCCCTGATGATCGTGATCACGATCCTCGCGATCCAGTGGGGACGGCAGGACGCTCGGGAGGCCCGCCGCAAGGACCGTCATCTCGACACCGGTCGCGATGACGAGTTCGACGTCTACAACCGGATGCTGCAACGTCTCAGCGACCGCGACACGGCAACCGCGCGACCCGAGCAGCCCCGCCCGGAGGATCCCGCACCATGACCCTCACCCCCACTGCGGCACCAGTCGTCGAGGCGCTCGAGCTCGACGTCTCCGGGATGACGTGCGCGGCCTGCGCCGGCCGCGTCGAGCGGGCCCTGAACAAGCTCGAGGGGGTGACCGCGACCGTCAACTACGCCACCGAACGCGCGGTGATCACCGGCCTGCCGCTGACCGAGGCGCCGCGCGCCATCCAGCAGGTTGAGAACGCCGGATACGGGGCGCATGTCCGCGAAGGCGCCGACGACACCTGGTCCGCACGCGCCACCGAGAACCGGATCACCTCGCTGCGTCGCCGCCTGGTGCTCGCCGCGCTGCTCACCGTGCCGCTGATGGACCTCACGATCGTGCTCGCCCTCGTTCCGGGCTGGCGGTTCCCGGGATGGGAATGGGTCTGCGTGCTGCTCGCGCTGCCGATCGTGACCTGGGCCGCCTGGCCCTTCCATCGGGCCACGCTCCGCAACCTCCGACACGGCATGGTCAGCATGGATACGCTCGTGTCCCTCGGTATCGCCGCCTCGTTCGGATGGGCCGTGGCGACGCTGCTGTTCGGCCTCGGCGACGACCAGGGCGGGTACTGGCTGGGCTTCGGCCTCACGCCCGCCGGGGCGAACTCGATCTACCTCGATGTCGCCGCCGGGATGACCACCTTCCAGCTCGCCGGCCGCTACTTCGAGACCCGCTCGCGCCGCAAGGCCGGCGACGTCCTCGGCGCCCTCAACGCCCTCGCCGCGACCCACGTCCGCGTCCTCCGCGACAGCGTCGAGACCATCGAGCCCGCGGGCACGCTCCGAACCGGAGACGTCTTCATCGTCCTCCCCGGTGAGACCATCCCCGCCGACGGCATCGTCCGCGGTGGGACCGCCGCCGTCGACGCCAGCATGATGACCGGCGAGCCCCTCCCCGCCGCGGTCGCCGCTGGCGACGACGTCACCGGCGGGACCATCAGCACCGACGGACGCCTCGAGATCACCGCCACCGCGGTCGGCGCGCACACCCGGCTCGCCCAGATGGCCGCGCTGACCGACCAGGCGCAGGCTCGCAAGGCCCGCGTCCAGACTCTCGTCGACCGCGTGGTGACCTGGTTCGTGCCCGTCGTCATCGTCCTCGCCGTGATCGTCGCCACCGCATGGGCGCTGGCCGGCACACCGCTGCAGCAGGCGTTCGGGATCGGCATCAGCGTGCTCATCATCGCCTGCCCCTGCGCCCTGGGGCTGGCCACGCCGACCGCGCTCATGGTCGGCATCGGTCGCGCCGCGTCCCTGGGCATCCTCATCAAGGGCCACGACGCGCTCGAAGCATCCGGCCGCGTCGACACGGTCGTCCTCGACAAGACCGGCACGCTCACCACCGGCCGGATGTCCGTCGAATCCGCCACCGCCTACGGCGTCCCCGAGCACGAGCTGTGGCGGATCGCCGCCTCCGTGGAACGAGGATCCGAGCACGCCATCGCCCGCGCCATCGAGAACGCCGCGACCCGTCACGTCACCGACCTGCTCCCCCTCGAGACATTCACCGCACTCCCCGGCCTCGGCGCCGAGGCGGACATCGCCGCGGCCCGCGTGCTCATCGGCAACGCCGAGCTGCTCCGCACGCGCGGCATCGACATCACCCGGGCGGACACAGACCTGGGCGCCGCAGCCGAGAACGGGCGCACGGTCGTGCTCGTCGCTCGCGACGGAGAGCTGATCGGTGCGTTCCAGCTCGCCGACACCCTCAAGCCCTACGCCGCCGAGACCATCACCGCCCTTCGCTCCCAAGGGCTCCACACCGTCCTGCTCACTGGGGACTCCCCAGCTGCGGGCAGACAGATCGCCGACACGCTCAGCATCGACCAGGTGCACGCCGGCGTTATGCCCACGACGAAAGCAGACGTCATCCGCGACCTGCAGGCGCAGGGAAGGCGCGTGGCCATGGTCGGCGACGGGATCAACGACGCCACCGCACTGGCCACTGCCGACCTTGGCCTCGCCCTCGTCGCCGGAACTGACATCGCGCTCAAAGCGGCCGACATCATCCTGGTCCGCGAGGATCTCCTGGTCGTCCCCGACGCGCTCACGATCTCCCGCAGAACCCTCCGGACGATCCGCACCAACCTGATCTGGGCGTTCGGCTACAACGTCGCTGCCATCCCCATCGCCGCCGCCGGCCTGCTCAACCCACTCATCGCCGCCGCCGCAATGTCGCTGTCCTCCGTCCTCGTCGTCTACAACAGCCTCCGCATCCAGCGGGTGCAGGGCAGCGGACGCGGAGAGCACTCCGCGGCGTCCACGCAGCCACGCCGAGGCTGATAGTCGCCCACACCGGCGCTGTCCCGCTGCCTGCTCAGTCACCGAGCGTCGCCGGGTCAGCCCTCCGCCCTGTCGTGCGGCCGTCGTCGTGCGGCCGCTGAGGGTGAGCAGCGCGAGGATCGCGGCGGTCAGGAGGACGGCGCTGCCGGCGGTCAACGCGGTGCCGTACCCGGCTACGACACTTCGTCGGTGGGCGATTCGGCGGGTCCTGTCTGCGTGGTGACGGTCACAGCGACACCGGCGGGCACCGGCCCCGGCACGGTCAGGGATGTCCGCTCAGCGGTGTGCGTTCTGGGACGCCTGCGTTACCGTCGGGATGCTCTCTCGCATCGTGCCCGTCTCGCCGTGCTCAGTTCGCCGTTCGTCGGTTCTGCAGCTCGTCGATCAGCACCCTGGTGTTCTCCGTGTAGTCGATGGGCACCACGACCAGGTGCACCCCACGGGCTGAGAAGGCCCCCTCCAGCACGTCGCCGAGGTCCGCGATGTCGTCGACCCGGTGTCCGGTCGCGCCGTACGCCTGCGCGTAGGCGACGAAGTCCGGGTTGCCGAAGGTCATCCCGTAGTCGGTCAGCTCCTCCGCCGCCTGCTTCCAGCGGATCATGCCGTAGGCGCTGTCCTCGATGATCATCACGACCAGGTCCAGGCCGAGGCGCACCGCGGTCTCGAGCTCCTGGCTGTTCATCATGAACCCGCCGTCGCCGCAGACGGCCATCACCCGGCGCTGCGGGTACAGCATCGCGGCGGTCATGGCCGAGGGCAGCCCGGCGCCCATCGTCGCCAGCGCGTTGTCCAGCAGCAGCGTGTTCGCCACGGTGGTGCGGTAGTTGCGGGCGAACCAGATCTTGTACATGCCGTTGTCGAGCGCGACGATGCCGTCCTGGGGCATGATCCGGCGCACCTCGTGCACGATGCGCTGCGGCGTGAACCGGTCCTCCGTGGCACGCTCGGCGATCTTCGCGAGGATCCCCTCCCGCAGCGGCAGCAGCGCCTGGGCGTGGGGCACGGTGCCATCCAGGAGGTCGCCGAGGGCCTGCAGGGTGGGCTCGATGTCGCCGACCACCTCCAGCTGCGGGAAGTACACCTGCTCGACGACGGCGGGCCGGAATCCGATGTGGATGACCGTCTTGGACGGGTCGCTCATCGCGAACGGGGGTTTCTCGCTCGTGTCGTGGCCGATCGTGACGATCACGTCCGCCTGCTCGATCGCGTCGTGCACGTAGTCGTCCTCGGTCAGCGCCGCGGTCCCCAGGTACAGGTCCGTGGCCCCGGAGACCGTCCCCTTGCCCATCTGGGTGGTGACGTACGGGATCTGCATCCGCGCGACGAAACCGGACAGGGCGTGACAGCATCGCGGCCGGGCGGCATCCGCGCCGAGCATGATCAGGGGCCGCTCAGCGCCCCTGACGACCTCCGCGGCGGCCGCAATCGCGGCCGGGCATCCCACCGGCTGCTCGGTGTGATGCGGCGGGATCAGGCGGATCTCCTCGACCGGCGCCGCGGCGATGTCCTCGGGGAGCTCGAGGTGCACCGGCCCGGGGCGTTCGGCCTGGGCGACGCGGAACGCCTCACGGATCATCGTCGGGATCATCGCGGGCGAGGCGATCTGCCTGGTCATCTTCGTCAGCGGTGTCATCGCCGCGACGGTGTCGACGATCTGGAACCGCGCCTGGGCGGCCGAGAGGATCCCCTTCTGCCCGGTGATCATCACCATCGGCATCCCCCCGAGCAGGGCGTAAGCGGCGCCCGTGGACAGATTGAGCGCACCCGGCCCGAGCGTGGTCAGGCACACCCCCGGGCGTCCCGTCAGGCGGCCGTGCGTCGCCGCCATGAACGCCGCGGCCTGCTCGTGTCGCGTCAGCACCAGCTCGATGCCCGAGCGGCGGATGGACTCGACCAGGTGCAGGTTCTCCTCCCCCGGCAGCCCGAAGATCCGCTCCACTCCCTCGTTCTCGAGTGCTCTGACCAGCGCGTCCGACGCTCTCAGGTCCATGGTCGCCTTTCGATGGTGCCGGCGTCCGCGGCGGTCGGCGGGCGCGCCCGGCCGATCGCGCGGTGCTGCGGTCAGGGATGTCTGATGGAGTCGGGCTCGTCGTCACTGAGGTGGGCGGTCTCGACCTGGAAGGTCGAGTGCCGGACGGAGACGTCGAAGTGCTCGGCGACGCAGGCTCTGATGTCGTGCAGAACCTCGGCGGCGTGGCCGTCGGTGAAGCACTCGTCCTCGACGACCACATGCGCGGTGATCGTCGGCAGCCCGGTGGCCACGGTGGAGGCGTGCAGGTCGTGGACGTCGGTGACGTGGTCGAGCTCCAGGATGTGCGCGCGGACCTGATCGAGATCGAGGCCCTTCGGCGTGAACTCCATCAGCACGCTGGTGGTCTCGCGCATCAGCTTGAACGCGCGCGGCACGATCAGCGCCGCGATGAACAGGCCGGCGATGGCGTCCGCCTGCTGGAACCCGGTGGTGGCGATCACGATCGCCGCGACGATCACGCCGAGTGAGCCGAGGGCGTCGTTGAGGACCTCCAGGAACGCCGCGCGCATGTTGAAGTTCGCGCCCCTGCTGGAGGAGAGGATCGTGATGGCGATGATGTTCGCGACCAGCCCGATGATCCCGAAGATCAGCAGTTCGGTGGAGGGCACCTCCGGCGGCTCGAACAGGCGGCGCACGCCCTCGATCGCGGTGTAAAACCCGACGACGATCAGCAGCGTCGCCTGCCCCAGCGCGGCGAGCACCTCGATGCGCCGGAACCCCCAGGTCCGCTTCGAGGTCGCCGGCCTGAGCATCAGGGTCGCCGCGATCAGGGCGACCAGCAGCCCGGTCGCGTCCGTGATCGCATGCGCGGTGTCGGTCAGCAGCGCGAGACTGCCGGTGACCACCGATCCGACGGCCTGGGCGGCGACGATCGTCGCGGTGATGCCGAAAGCGATCCCCAGCTTCTTGCGATAATCGCCTGGATGCCCGGCGGCTTGGTCCAGTGACGGTCCGTGGTCATGACCTGCGCCCATCAGAGGGGACTCCGTTCTCTTGGATCTCGATACCTGAACAAAATACGAATCTCAACGATATCATCGCTCAACGACGATAATAGCGCATCCGGCATCCCCCGGAAAGTCAGGTTGGCCTTGGCAACCACGGACGGCCCCCATCCGGCGCCACTTCGGGATAACATCGAGATATGACGATGACATTCAAGGAACAGTCCGGCGGGGTTGTCGCGGAAGCCGACGCGGTGATCCCGGCTGCGTCGTTGTTCCACAGCTTCAGCGATCCCTCCCGACTGGTGATCCTGCAGCACCTGCAGCTGGGCGAGCACCGCGTCGTCGACCTGGTCAAACACCTCGGGCTCTCGCAGAGCACCGTCTCGAAGCACCTCGCCTGCCTGAAGGACGCCGGCATGGTGGAATCCCGACCGGAAGGCCGCGCCTCGGTCTACTCGCTCAACAACCCCGAGGCACTTGTCGATCTACTCTCCGCGGCCGAACGTCTACTCGCGCTGACCGGCGACGCCGTGACACTGTGCCCGCTCCACGGGGCGGACGCCCTGGCCCGACACTACGAGGAGTAGACGGAGCCATCCTCCGTCACGGCCGTCTACGACCCACCACCATGAGCACGCCGTTGTCGCCTGGCAGCTGTGTCCGGTGCTCGCCGAACGGTCCCACATAGGATCGCACCGCTTTGCTTCAGCCCAAACTCACTGACAGCGATGCTGACACCCAGGGCGCTTCGTCTTGACTTGGGAATACCCGGTAGGGGTATCCTTGTTGGCATCGTTTAGATACCCCTACCGGGTATCCTTACTGGGAAGGATCGACGATGGCTGCGAATGAGTACCAGGTGACCGGGATGACCTGCGGGCACTGCGAGAAGTCGGTGCGCGAGGAGGTCGGCGAGATCGCGGGCGTCACCGATATCCAGGTGAGCGCTCAGACCGGAAAGCTGGTCGTGACCGCCGATGGCGAGGTCGATGACGCGAAGGTGATCGCCGCCGTCGAGGAGGCCGGCTACCAGGCGGCGCGCGTCTGATGAATGCGGCAGGGAGGCTCGCGCTCTTCGGAGGCGGGTTGGTGGTGGCGTTCGGCGCGGCCTACGGCCTCGCCGGCGTCATCGTTCCCGACAGTTTCGTCCAGTCCTGGACGGAGAGGAGTGACATGAATGAGCACGGTGCCGATAGCGGCGACCACGCGGCTGGGTCCGGGCACTCCGCGCACGATCATCCGGCTGATGGCGGACCAGCGCCGGCGGGAATCCAGGACGCGATCGATCCGACTTATCCGGTGGGCAGCAGGGTGATCCTGTCGGCTGATCACATGCCGGGCATGGATGGCGCAGAGGCGACGGTCTCCGGGGCGTTCACCACGACTGCCTATGCGGTGAGCTACACGCCGACCACGGGTGGTGAGCCGGTGACTGACCATCGCTGGGTCGTTCACGAAGAGCTGGAGAATCCTGGCCGGGCGCCGCTCGCCGATGGGGCGCAGGCGGTGCTGCTGGCTGAGCACATGACGGGCATGAAGGGTGCGGATGCGGCGATCGACTACTCCACCGACGAGACGGTGTACATGGTCGATCTCGATGCCGACGGCATGCGGATGACGAACCACAAGTGGGTCGTCGAGAGCGAGATGCAGCCGGCGCACTGAGCGAGGTCGCCGGATCGCGGGATTGAAGAGGATCGAGGAACGAAGGATGAGCACCACGGCTGGACCTGACATCGAGCTGGAGATCGGCGGGATGACCTGTGCGTCCTGCGCGAACCGGATCGAGCGGAAGCTGAACAAGCTCGACGGTGTGCAGGCGACGGTCAACTATGCGACCGAGAAGGCCAAGGTCATCGCTCCTGAGGGCTTCGACCCGCAACTGCTGATCAAGGAGGTGGAGGGCGCGGGATACACGGCGGCCCTGCCGAAGCCGAAGAACCCGGGTCCGGCGGCGGGAGCCGATGGCGATGGGGATGCGCCGGATCTCGAGCTCGTGTCACTGCGGCAGCGTCTGATCGGGTCGATCGTGCTCACGGTGCCGGTGATCGCGATGGCGATGGTTCCTGCTTTCCAGTTCACGTACTGGCAGTGGATCAGCCTGGCGTTGGCCGCACCCGTCATCATCTGGGCGGCGTGGCCCTTCCACCGGGCGGCGTGGGCGAACCTCAAGCACGGCACCGCGACGATGGACACGCTCATCTCGATGGGTACCTCCGTCGCGCTGCTCTGGTCGCTGTACGCATTGCTGTTCGGTACCGCTGGTACGCCGGGCATGACCCACCCCTTCGAGTTCACGATCGCGCCGTCGGATGGGGCGGCCAACATCTATCTCGAGGTCGGTGCCGGGGTGACGATGTTCATCCTCGCCGGGCGCTACTTCGAGAAGCGCTCCAAGCGTCAGGCCGGTGCTGCGCTGCGCGCGCTGCTCGAGCTCGGGGCGAAGGAGGTCTCGGTGCTGCGCGACGGCCCTGATGGATCTCGGGTCGAGGTGAAGATCCCGACCGCCGAGCTGCAGGTGGGGGATGAGTTCGTCGTCAGACCGGGCGAGAAGATCGCGACCGATGGCGTGGTGGTCTCCGGCACCTCGGCGGTGGACGCCTCGATGCTGACCGGCGAGTCGGTGCCCGTGGAGGTGGCGGAGGGGGATCCCGTGACCGGTGCCACCGTGAACGCCGGCGGCCGGCTGGTCGTTCGCGCCACCCGCGTGGGATCGGATACGCAGCTGGCGCAGATGGCCAAGCTCGTGGAGGACGCGCAGACGGGCAAGGCGGAGGTGCAGCGTCTTGCTGACCGCATCTCCGGCGTCTTTGTGCCGATCGTGATCGTCATCGCTGTCGCGGCTCTCGGCGCATGGCTCGGGGCGGGCTTCCCGCCTGCAGCCGCATTCACCGCCGCGGTCGCGGTCCTCGTGATCGCGTGCCCCTGTGCCCTGGGCCTGGCGACCCCGACCGCGCTGCTGGTCGGCACCGGACGCGGCGCGCAGATGGGCATCCTCATCAAGGGACCAGAGGTGCTGGAGTCCACCCGCAAGGTCGACACCGTGGTGCTCGACAAGACCGGCACCGTGACCACCGGCAAGATGACCCTCGTCGACGCGGTCGCCGAACCAGGCGTCGAGCGGACCGACCTGCTGCGGCTCGCGGGTGCCCTCGAGGAGGCATCCGAGCATCCGATCGCGCAGGCCATCGCCAAGGGCGCGACGGCCGAGGTCGGGCAGCTGCCAGCGGTCGAGGGCTTCGCGAATGTTCCGGGCAAGGGCGTTCAGGGCGTCGTGGACGGAACCGCCGTGCTCGTCGGTCGCGAGTCGCTCTTGGCCGACTGGTCACAGCAGCTGAGTCCTGCCGTCGCCGATGCGAAGGCCGCCGCCGAGAGCGAGGGGAAGACGGTCGTCGCCGTCGGCTGGGACGGACAGGCCCGCGGCATTCTCGTCGTCGCCGACACGGTGAAGCCGACCAGCGCCGAGGCGATCTCGCAGTTGAAGCAGATCGGGCTCACCCCCGTGCTGCTCACCGGCGACAATGAGGCGGTCGCGCGCCAGATCGCCGCCGAGGTCGGCATCGATCAGGTGATCGCCGAGGTGCTGCCGCAGGACAAGGTCGACGTCATCGCCCGACTCCAGGGCGAGGGCAAGACGGTCGCGATGGTCGGCGACGGCGTCAACGACGCCCCCGCGCTCGCTCAGGCCGACCTGGGACTCGCCATGGGCACCGGCACGGATGTCGCCATCGAGGCATCCGACATCACCCTCGTGCGCGGTGACCTCCGCAGCGCGGTCGACGCGATCCGTCTGTCACGGAAGACCCTCGGCACGATCAAGACGAACCTGTTCTGGGCCTTCGCCTACAACGTCGCCGCGATTCCCGTCGCAGCGCTCGGCATGCTCAACCCCATGCTCGCCGGAGCTGCGATGGCCTTCTCCAGCGTATTCGTCGTCGGCAACAGCCTCCGCCTCCGCGGATTCACGAGCATCGCCAAGCACTAATCCGAACCAATCAACCGCAACCCCGATCGAAGAGGGAGAACAACATCATGAACGACACCCCTGCCGCAACCAGCTGCTGCAGTACCACCGCCTCAAAGGCCGCAACAGAGACGCCCGAGAACCTGCTCGCTGGAAGCAGTTGCTGCGGCGGAGCCGCCGCGGCCGACGAGGACATGACCACCTGCCCGGTCATGGTCGGCTCACCTGTCAGCAAGAAGAAGGCCATCGAGGCCGGTCTCTTTCGCGACTACGAAGGTGAGCGCTACTACTTCTGTTGCCCCGGCTGCGACCAGAAGTTCGACGTCGACCCCGCCAAGTACGCAGCGAACATGGTCTAGTCCCCGACCCAGACCGGGGACCCGAGATACTGGAGATACGCCCATGACTACTCAAATCACTGTTCCGGCAGCCGACGACCATCGCGAGACGCACGCGCACCACGGCTACATCTCCGAGAAGGAGAAGTACCGCAATCGGCTGAGCCGACTCGAAGGGCAGGTGCGGGGTATCGACCGCATGGTGGCGGACGAGCGGTATTGCATTGACATCCTCACCCAGATCTCCGCCGTGACCAAGGCGCTCGAGTCGGTGGCGCTCGGCCTGCTCGACGACCACATGAAGCACTGCGTCCTCGACGCGGCTAAGAACGGCGGCCCCGAAGCCGAGCAGAAACTAGCCGAAGCGTCACAAGCAATCGCACGACTCGTGCGATCGTAGAGCGACACGATCTCCCAATCGCGAGTGACTGCGCGCGGGGAAATACCGTTAAGAGGAGGTCGTGCTGATGCTGACCAGCATCCCGGTCAGCCGATTCCGCTACCGCATTCAGGATGGTGACGCACGCGGGAACCAGCTATGACGAGTCGACCCGGAGATCAAGACGCTTGGCCGCTCGCGTCGAGCGCGTCGCTCAGTGACGCGGCCGTAGCGACGGCGATGCGCGCCGTCGGCGGTGCAGCCGTCTTGGCCGGAGGGATCGTCGCAGCCGTCACTGGCCCGCTGGCACTTGCTCGAGGCAGCTGGCTGGCCGCGTATCTCGTGCTCGTCGTCGGCGTTGCGCAGTACAGCATGGGCGCCGCACGCCGATGCGGCCAAGGAGTCACCGGAGTCCCCCTGGGGTGGGTTCAGTTCGGCCTCTGGAATCTGGGGGGTCTCGCGGTGATGGTGGGCGCGCTCGCGAGGACCGTGATGGCGGTCTGGATCGGATCTGCGGCGCTTCTCGTCGCCGTGCTGCTGGCCTTTCTTGTAGACCGTCAGCCCGGCGATAGAGTGCATCCGCGAGGACCGCTCTGGACCGTTGCCTATCGGCTGCTGTTGGTAATCCTTGCTGTCAGCATCCCTGTCGGCATCGTTCTTTCCGTCGTGCGAAATAGCTGACAGGATGCTCAGTCAGTCGTTGCGTTGGCCTCGTCCTCTCGCCGTGCGGTGATGAACGCTCGGACCCCGAGGATGATGTAGACGATGAGCAGGACGAACGTCACGGTGCTGGCCACCACGGCCATCGGGCGCTCGGCTTCACCGGCGATGAGCTCGCCGAGTTTCAGGACGTTCATGCTGGTGCCGAGGACTCCTATGACGGCGATCACGAGTCCGATCGAGAGGCCGATCTTGCGGTTCTTGAGTGCGATGAGCCCGCAGATTTCGATGAGCAATCCGAGGAAGGCGGGGATCAGCGCCGTCCAGCTGGTGAAGCCGGTCGTGGCATAGGAGATGACTCCTACGGCGATAAGAGCGGCGGCGAAGGCGAGCGTTGTACGGGGCATTCTTCCTCCAGGGGTGGGTGAGCGAGTAGAGATGTTGGGAGTGTTGCGACGCACCGGGAGCTAGCTCCGATTCCGTCCACGGGAGAGGCTCGCGAGGTACTCGTTGTAGGAGTCGAGCTCGGCGTCCTCGACCTTCTGCCGCTGTCGCGAGGTGCGCACCTCGCGGGCACGCCAGCGGGAGAGGCAGACGATGAGCACCACGAACAGCGGCAGTTCCGCGTAGGTCCATACCAGGGCGCCGGCTATCGCCTGGTCCAGGATGGGGTCATGGCCGCCGGCGGGGTTGGCGTACGCGCTGAACAGGGGTGTGCTGGTGCGGAGCAGGATCAGGCCGAACACGGCGTGGATCTGGATCTCGACGGCGATGTCGACGAATCGCGCGGCGAAGGAAGGGACACGCGGCAGCGGGTCGGACGACCACAGGGGTGTCGCCGCGACGACGCCGAGGACGAGGACGATGAAGAGCAGGGCGTCGTGGCCGAAGGGGACGCGCATGACGACGCTGATGGCGTCGGTCAGGTAGAGGACCGGGTACAGCACCATCGCGGTGACGATGGCGACCACGGGGTGCAGCGCGGCGCTCCAGAACGGTGAGCGGAGTCCGGCGTGTGCTGCGCGGAGCACGAGACGTCCGAGGCCGGTGTGCGGTGTGCTGTGCAGGAGCAGCCGCCCCGGTGACCCGGCGATCAGGAGGGGCGGGACGACGGTCAGCAGGGTGATCTGCTGGAAGACCAGGGCTGTGATGGACTCCGTCGCGAGGCGGTTGACGCCGAACGTCGTGACGGCGAAGATCAGGGCACACCCGATCAGGAACGATGCCGTGCGGGCGATTGCCCAGCGGCGGCGGCGCCGCCACATCCGGATCGCTCCTCGCAGGTACAGCGCCGCGAGCAGCAGGGCGGCGATGGCGACCGGCGAGCCTGCGAGGGGCTCGAACACGACCCACTGGTCGATCGGCGGCATGGCGGATTTCCCTTCATCGAGGCGATCATGCGTCGGCGACTCCGGCCGCGGCGATGGCGCGGCCGGAGCGCGGGGTCAAGTGAGGCCGGAGTAGGAGTGCAGGCCCGGGAAGTACACGTTGACGACCGTGAAGTTGAACAGCACGGCGGCGAATCCGACGATGCACAGCCAGGCCGAGCGGTTGCCGCGCCAGCCGCGGGTGGCGCGGGCGTGGATGTAGCCGGCGTAGAGCACCCAGATCACGAAGGTCCAGACCTCTTTGGTGTCGAAGCCCCAGTAGCGTCCCCAGGAGTCGTTGGCCCAGATCGCTCCGGCGATCAGGGTGAACGTCCAGAACATGAAGCCGACGATCACGAACCGGTAGGCGAGCGTCTCGAGGACTTCGCCGGCGGGCAGCGTGCGCAGGAACCCGCCTCGGCGCCCTGCGGAATCGGGCGAGACGCTGGTGCGGCGTTCACGGCGGGATTGCAGCAGCTGAGTGACGGAGAGGCCACAGGCGAGGGCGAACAGGGCGGTGGCGAGGGAGGCGACGAAGACGTGGATGACGAGCCAGATGCTCTTGAGCGGATCCATCAGCGGGACGACTTCGACGTAGAAGCTGAGCGTGGCGCCGCCCAGCAGCAGGACGATCATGCCCACCAGGAACGCGCCGAGGAAGCGCAGGTCGTACCAGCGGAGGGCGAGGAGGTAGACGGCGACGATCAGGACCGTCCCGGTGAGAGCGAACTCGTACATGTTGGCCCACGGCACCCGCTCTGCGGCGATGCCGCGGGCGACGGTTCCGCCGAGCTGGAAGAGGAAGGCGAGCACGGTGAGCGCGGTGCCGATCCTCGCCCACAGCAGCCGGGGACGCTGCGAGGGCGGAGCATGGATGTCGTCCGGGTGCGCCTGGTCGGGCGGGGCCGGAGCGCTCGGAGACGCCTGGTCGACGGCGCCGACGAGGACCGGTGCGCGCTGCTGCTCCCGAACCGGGGCGGGGCGTGCGGAACGCTGTGCGAGATCGACGGTGTAGGCGACGAACGCCAGCGCGTAGGTGGCGATGGCCGTCCACACCAGTAGCAGTGAGAGGCCATCGAGGGAGAGCGTTTCTGTTCCGGGCATGGTGAGCTCCTTCATACGG
The DNA here is from genome assembly GCF_054782875.1 of Microbacterium petrolearium. NCBI lineage: Bacteria > Bacillati > Actinomycetota > Actinomycetes > Micrococcales > Microbacteriaceae > Microbacterium > Microbacterium petrolearium. The sequence continues at coordinate 13,086 of NZ_BAAGRQ010000016.1, read as the reverse complement.
ACGAGTGGTTGCGGATGCGGTGGAGGATCCCGAGTGCGGTCAGGGCTCCGATGGCCCCGAGCGGGATCAGCGCGCTGATCCAGGGGCCGAGGATCGTGGCGGGTGTGAGGCCGGTGCGCAGTGGGACGGTGGTGATCGCCGCGGCGGCGGTGTCGATGGGGATGCTGGCGATGGTCGTACCGTCGGGGGCGATCACCTGGCTGGTGCCGGTCGTGGAGATGTTGACGACGGCGCGGCCGGTCTCGATCGCGCGCATGCGGGCGAAGGCGAGCTGCTGCAGGTTCTCGGCGGTGCCGCGGAAGTCGGCGTTGTTGGTCTGGAAGACGTACAGCTGCGCGCCCGCGCGGGCGCCGTCCCAGATGACCTGGTCGTAGATCACGTCGAAGCAGATCGCCAGGCCGACCCCGACGTCGTCGACGGTGACCAGGGGCGGGAGGGTGCCGGGGGTGTACTCGCGCTGGATCAGCCCGACCAGGTCGGGGACGATCATCTCGTACAGCCAGCGATCCGGCACGTACTCCCCGAACGGGACGGGATTGATCTTGTCGTGCCGCTGGCGTTCGTCGGGTTCCGGGGTCCAGAGCAGGGACGAGTTGAAGACGTCCGCTCCTCGTGCGGTCGCGGCGTTCATCAGCAGCGGAGCGTCGGCTTGGCGGACGATGCGGTCGAGCGTGGCGGCGGTGGCGGGGTCGGCGAGCGGATCGGAGTCCACTCCCCCTTCCGGCCAGGCCAGCAGATCCATCGGCTGTCCGAGCAGCGGAGCGGTCGCCTCCGCCTGTGCGGCGAGCACGTCGCCGCGTTCTCGGGTGTCGAAGTAGGCCGCCGGGCCGTTGCCCTGCACCCACCCGACCTCGAGCGTGCCCGCGGGCGATGTCGGGAACTGCGGGACGAGAAGCAGGAGGACCATCACGGCCAGGGCGGAGACGCCGCCACGCAGGAACCGCGGCCCGCCGGCGCGTGCCCATTGCACGACGCCGGCGCACATCGCAACGAAGAGGAAGGAGAGTCCCGTCACGCCCGTCCAGGATGCGACCTCGGACAGCGGGCCGTCGACGAGCGTCATCCCGATGCGCGCCCAGGGGAACCCGGTGTACGGCCACGAGCCGAGAACGACCTCCCTGCCCGCCCAGAGGCCGGCCACCAGGAGGGGAATCGCGACCAGCTGCGCCGTGCCCCGGTGCGGGAACCGCGCCGTCCACCGGTAGGCGAGCGTGATCAGGACGGCGCCGGTGCTGAACAGGATTGTCTCGAGGCCGGCGAGGGCGATCCACGGGAGGGGGCCGAGGAACTCCCCCACCCAGATCAGGTGGGTGAAGAAGAACACTCCCCCGAAGGCGGCGCCGACCAGCAGTGCCCCGCCGATGCTCCGGCCGACGAGGGTGATCAGCGCCAGAGTCACGCTGAGCAGCGCCAGCGGCCACCATCCGACTGGCGGCGAGGCGAGGCTCAGGGCGAGTCCTCCGATGATCGCGGCGGGGACCGCTGCCCAGAGCGGAAGCCCGCTCGGCGGGGAGGACGACGCCCCGCCGGCGGGCGTGGCGACGGCCGCGGCTGGTGTCAAGGTCGGGTGCATCGGTCAGGTGTCCTTCTTGCGGAGGGCATCGAGATAGGCGTTGTAGGCGTCGAGCTCGGGATCGCCGTGGGCGTCGGCGTACTTGTCGGCTTTGGCGGCACGGGCGGTGTCATCACGGAACCACCGGTGCATGACGTAGAGGAGCATGACCACGGTGGGGCCTTCTCCGTAGGACCAGGCCAGGGCGCCGGCGAGCCACTGATCGTCCAGCGGATCGATGCCCAGCGCCGTCGTGGGGCCGGCGAAGGTCTCGACGAACAGCGTCGGGCTCATCATCAGGAACACGCCGAAGAACGCGTGCAGAGCTGCTTCGGCGAACAGGTCCATCGCCCGGCCGGGGTACGTCATCCGCACCGGGAGCGGGTCGTTGGACAGGATCGGGATTGTGAATAGCACGCCGGCTGCCAGGAAGGCGATCTCGAGCAGCGGATGCCCGCCAGGGGTCTGCAGGATCGGGTCGGCGAGACCTCCAAGGTAGAAGCCGTAGAAGGACATCAGGAACAGCGGCATCGCGATCCAGGGGCTCAGCGCCCATCGTGCGATGCGGCTGCGCAGCCCGGCCAGGGCGAGGCGGAGGATCACTCGCCCGAGGCCGCGATGCGGGGTGGCGCGCAGCAGCAGTGTGCCTGGGGAGCCGAGCACGAGCAGCGGCGGGATGGCCATCATCAGGGTGAGCTGCTGGAACATGAAGACCGAGAACAGCAGGTACCCGTATCCCTCGACCGCCAGGCCGGTCACGGCGACCAGGACGATGCATCCGAGGAGGAAGCACACCGTGCGGGCGACCGACCACCGCCGTCCCTGACGCCAGAGCCGGATGGCGCCGGCCAGGTACATCACGGCCATGAGCAGACCGAGCACCGGCAGCACCGGAACCGGCGGCAGGATCGGCGTGAGGAACGCCTCCAGCGTCGGCGGTGTGTCGGAAATCCAGTCGTTCATGGCGTGTCATCGGTCGGCGGGCTCAGAAGTCGAAGAGATCGCCGAGGAAGCCCTCGCGTCGTCTCTTGCCGCCGCGGTCATGCCGGGAGCGGCGATGCTCGTCTTCGGGGTAGTCCGGGGCCTGGTAGCCGGATGAGCGGTCGATGATCTTGTCGAGCTCACCGCGGTCCAGCCACACGCCACGGCATTGCGGGCAGTAGTCGATCTCGACGCCGGAACGGTCGGTGACCAGGAGCGTCGTGCCGTCAACGGGGCAGTTCATCGGTTCTCTCCTTCTCTGGGGATGGGTCGGAGACGCCGGTGAGCGCCTCCGTGTGGGTGTCGGCGATGTCGACGACGGCTTTGCGGAGGGTGGGGTCTTCGCCGCGGGCCAGTCCTGCGTACTCGAGGCGGACGCTGTCGTCGGCCGGGTGGGCTTTGACCCAGACGCGGCGACGGGGCACGAAGAGCCCGGCGAAGAGGCCGAGCATCGCGAGGATCGAGAAGGCCAGCACCCACCCTGCGGTCGGGTCGCGCTGGATCTGCAGCGACGCGAATCGCTTGACCGGATCCTCGGGCGACGCGATCTCCCAGGTGACGGTGCCCCACCCGTTCGGCAGCTCCGCGGTCTCCCCCGGCGTCAGCTCGATGGAGTCGACTCCGGTCTGACCGCCGGTGTGCTGGGTGAGGCCGTCGGTCTCGAGGGTGTACACCGATCGCGGGGTTCCGTCGTCGATGCCGAGGTCGCCGCTGTACACGTTGAAGGTGAGCAGCGGGTTGACGACGTCGCCGTAGATGGAGGTGTAGGCGCCGGAGTCCAGCACGCCCGCGGTGGGGTAGAAGAACCCGACCAGCCCCACCTGCTCGGGCAGCCCGTCGGGGATCTTGATGATCCCGAGGGAGGTCATGTTCGAGTCCTGCGGGAGGAACGGCTGCGACTCGGTGTACACGAGCTCGCCGGTCGCGTCGCGCACGGTGATCGTGGGGGCGTAGCCGTTGCCGAGCAAGTGGATGCGGTCGCCGGCGACGGAGATGGGGTAGTTCACGATCACGCTCTCAGTCCGATCCTCCTCACCGGGGATGCGGACGGTGACGTCGGCGGAGAAGTCCCCTGCCTGCCCGGCCCCCGGCGTGCCGGGCCGCTGATACGTGACCTGGAACTCGTCGAGGGTGAGCGAGTACGGGGCGAGACCGGTCCCGTCGATGAACCGGCCGGCGTCGAACGAGGAGTAGTCGCTGAGGGCGTTGACGAAGGTGGTGCCCTCGACGACGACACGCTGGCCCGTGTAGGAGAACCCGCCTCCCAGGCCGACCGAGACGAGCACGCCGATCAGCGCCGTGTGGAAGACGAGGTTGCCGGTCTCGCGCAGGTATCCGCGTTCGGCGGACACGGAGAGCCATCCGCGGCCGTCGTAGCGGTGCACCCGGTAGCCGGCGCGGCGCAGCTGCCGCTCGGCGACGTCGACGGCCTCTCGCGCCTGGCTCACAGGGTCGGCGGCCGGGACGGTGCGCTCCTCGTAGTCATCGAGCCGGGACAGCCGCACCGGCGTGCGGGGCGGCTGGGATCGCAGGGCCTTGTAGTGGTGCTTCGTGCGCGGGGTGACGCATCCGATCAGCGAGGCGAACAGCAGCAGGTAGATCGCCGAGAACCACGGCGACTGGTACACGTCGAACAGCCCGATGGCATCCACGATCGGATAGGCCTCGGGGTTGTCACGCTGCCACTGGATCACCCCGTTGGGGTCGGCGCTGCGCTGCGGGAACAGCGATCCGGGCACCGCGGCGACTGCCAGCAGGAGGAGGAGCAGCAGAGCGGTGCGCATGCTGGTCAGCTGACGCCACGCCCATCTCGCCCAGCCCACGATCCCCAGCGCCGGCTGGGCGATGGCGGAGCCGTCGCCGTCGGCGTGGTCGTCGGGCCGGAGGGGGTCGACGGGCGCGTCGGTGGCGGTCTCAGAGCGGGAGGGGGACATTGATCACCACCTGCTGGAGGGCGGACATCAGCGCGGTCCACAGCCCGGTCACCATCAGGATGCCGAGGAGAACGAGCACTCCCCCGCCGACGATATTCAGGGTGCGGATGTGGCGGCGCAGGAACGCGACCGACCGGGACGCCCACCCCCAACCGAGAGCAAGCACAAGGAAGGGCAGGCCGAGGCCGAGCGAGTAGGCCAGGCCCAGCAGGCCCGCACGGGCGGGGTCGCCGAGGTTCCAGGAGACCGACAGGATCGCCGCGAGCGTCGGGCCGATGCACGGGGTCCACCCGACGCCGAGCGCGAACCCGAGCAGCGGCGCGCCGAGCAGCCCGGCACGGGACTGCATGCGCGGGCGGAGGGTACGCTGCGCGACGCCGAAGAACCCGATGAACACCAGGCCGAGGATGATCACCACGACGCCGAACACACGGGTCAGGACGTTCGCGTACTGCAGCAGCAACAACCCGAACGTCCCGCCCAGGATCGTCACGGTGACGAACACGACGGTGAACCCGGCGATGAACAGCGTCACCCCCAGCAGCAGCCGCGTGCGCTCCGCCGTCGCCGTGCGGGTCGAGGCGCCCCCGACAGCGGTCGCGGTCGAGGCGCCGCCCAGATATCCGAGGTATCCGGGCACCAGCGGCAGCACGCACGGAGAGACGAAGGAGATCAGACCCGCAAGGGCCGCGATCGGGATCGCGACCCACAGCGCCCCGTCTGCGACCAGATCGCCGGGGTTCACGGCGATTCCTCGAGGGCGTCGCGGACGAGGGTCGACAGGATGGATGCGCTCTGCAGCTGCCCAATGATGCGCGCGGCAACCCGCCCCTCCCGGTCGACCACGAGCGTCGTCGGAGTCGCCTGGATCGGCGTGACCTGCGCGAATGCCAGCTTGACCTTGCCGTCGTTGACGTCAATCACGCTGGGGTAGGTGACGTTGTTGTCCCGAGCGAACGAGAGCGCCGTGGCGGACTGATCGTAGGTGTTCACCCCGAGGAACGACACGCCCTGATCCTGGTACTCCTGCCACACCTCCTCGAGCAGCGGCGCTTCGACGATGCACGGCCCGCAGGCGGCGTACCAGAAGTTCACCACCAGCACCTCGCCGCGGTAGTCGTCGCTGGAGACCGTCTCCCCGGTCTCGGTGACCCCCTCGAAGACGACCGGGTCGCCCCGCTCCCCCGCCGCGATCTCCACGACGCGGAAGTCTCCGGCGATGTACCCCTTCTCGTTCCCCTCCTGGTATTGCTGCGCCAGGGAGTCGTTCGCGGAGCACCCCGTCAAGGCGATGACGCCCAGGAGCAGCGCTGTGACTGCGGCGATCATCCGGCGGATCATGTGCGACGCACCTTGATCAGTGCCCCCGCGACCAGGAAGACGATAGCTGCGGCCGGCTGCGCCGCCGCCCAGACCGGCCCCGTGAACGGGAAGGGCACGACCGGGTTCCACAGCACGAGGACCGCGACGAATACCGGGATCCACCACCATTGGCGCGCCTGCCCCGCGAACCAGGCCACGATCGCCGCGAGGATCGCTGTGACGAACAGCACCACCTGGAACAGGCCGGCCCCGGTCCACAGCGGAGCGGTGAAGAGCACCGCTCCCGCGAGCAGCCCCGGTGCGAGCGCGTTGCGCTGGAAGGTGGACGGCGTGCGTTGTTTCGCGCTCATGCGGCACCTGCTTCCACTCGTGCCGAAGGAGCCAGCTCGACCCTGCGCCGCCGGGTCCAGGTGATGCCGAGAAGGAGGATGACGCCGATGCCGAGCGCGACGTCGGCGAGGTTCCCGATGAACAGGGTCCCGTAGGCGAGGAAGTCGGTGACGTGCCCGACCCCGAAGCCGGGCGGTGAGAACAGCCGGTCGATCAGGTTTCCGAGCGCCCCGCCCAGGATGAACCCGAACGCCACCGCGAGCCCAGCCGTGCGTGCACGGAGCGCGGCGATGATCAGCCAGACCACCGCACCCGCTCCGACCAGGGTGAGCACACCGGTGAATCCAGACCCGAGGGAGAGGATCGCACCCGGATTGAACGCGAGCTGGAGACCGAACAGGTCGCCCAGGAGCGGGACACGCGTCTCCTCGCTCAGCGTCGCGAGTGCGGCCGCCTTCGTGGCCTGATCGATCACCACGATCCCCGCCGCCACAATGGCGGCGACCGCGAGGTGTCTTGGCCGGTTAGGACTCATCGGCATTCTCCGTCTCCTTCTTCTGCTGTGCCGCCCGATCCCGACGGCGCCGATCGCGACCGGCCATGAACATCAGGAGTGCTGCGCTGCCCAGGAGCGCCGCTCCCCCGGCGACGACCAGGATGGGAAGCGCATCGAGATCCGTGCTCGGTTGGCTGTGGATGTCGCCGTAGCCGGACTCGGCGGTCGGCGTCGCGGCCGGCGCCGTGGTCTCCGTGTTCTCCTCCGATGGGGATGGGCTGCTCGTCGGCGTGGGGCTGCTCGTCGGCGTCCCCGTCGTCTCCACCGTGAACGTGTACTCGTCGCTGATCGGGTGTCCGTCACTGGACACCACCCGCCACCTCACCGTGACCTCTCCGACGACCAGCTGGTCGGACAGGTTCTGCGTGACCGTCGCCTCGAGGACCTCGGGAGCGCCGTCGACGAGGCTGCTGCCGTCTTCTGCGATGACCTCGATCACCGTGGCACCCTCGAGCGTCTGTAGCTCGCCCGTGAAGGTGAGGGAGATCTCCGCCGGGGCGCCAGGTACGGTCGCGGATGCCTCGGGGTAGGTGGAGAGCAGCTCATCGTGAGCAGCGGCGGGACTCGCCGTGCCGAGAACGGCTCCGCCGATGACCAGCAGAGCAGACAGGCTGGCGGACGCGGCGAAACCACGGCGCCGCTTGCTCGACGTTCGAGAGGCCGAGAGCCTTCGGCGGCGGATGGATGTCATGAGTTCTGCTTTCTTCACGGGCGTTCGATGATGCGGCGGGCGATGGCCGTGGCATCCCGCCAGACCCCCGCGATGGTGTCGGAGCCCCTGCCGCCGTACTGGGGGATCCCGGCGACGAACAAGCCCGGTATCCCGGTCATGGCCCGCTGGGGAGGATCGATCCGGGCGCTGTCCGGCAGCCAATCGTCTCCGGGATCGAATCCGGTGGCGAGGATCACGGAGCTCGGAGTCGTCACTGTTCCGTCGACGAAGGTGACGCTGCTCTTCCCGGCCTTTGCCACTGCAGGGCAGATCCTCACCCCAGCGTCACGCAGCTGCTCGTAGCTATCCTCGAACACCGGCTCCGGTCGCGGACCTCGAGCAAGGAACTGTCTGCGCAGGTAGCGCGCTGCCGGCTGGTGCCGGCGAGGCGTGCGCACAGCCAGGGTCACCGCGTGCGAAGGCGCGAGTTCGCGAGCCAACTGAACACCGCTGTTTCCGCCGCCGACGATCAGCACATCGCTCGTAAGTACCTGACGCGGATACAAGTACTCGCTGCTATGCAACACGACTCCGGGCACCCGAAGATCCGCTACCCATGTCGGGATGCGCGGATGCGCGGATGCGCCGGTCGCACACACGACGTTGCGAGTCTGCACCTCGCCTTCCGTGGTCGACAAGTGCAGGACCGAGCCGGACCCGCGCCGCTCCACGCCTGCCGCGCGCACACCCCAGACGGTCTTCACGCCGAGATCGCCTTCGACGTAGCTCAGGTACTCGATCATCTCGTCGACACGCGGCCGACGCCGTTGGTCGCCCAGGAAGGGCAGGCTCGGCAGAGCGCTGTGACGGGCGTCGCTGAGAAGCACCATCGAATGCCACCGAGAAGTCCAGCTGCGCAGACCTGGAGACGCCCCGTCGATGACAACGAAGTCCTGCTGTGGCCTTAGCCCTCTCGCGATCAGAGCAGCAGCAACCGCGAGTCCCGCTTGCCCGCTGCCGACGACGATCGCTCGCCTATGCGACAGTCTTGTCCGCATCACTCTTCACCGTTCACCGCTGCTTCGATGGCGTTCTCGAGGTCGTCCAGCTGCTGCAACTGGAGCTGCTCGCCCTCGAGGAAGAACGTCGGCGTGCTGTTGACGCCGAGCTCCTGCCCCGCGTTGAAGTCGAACTCGACTCGTTCGAGCGTGGCCGGATCTGCGATGGCGGCGTCGTACGCGGCCATGTCCAGGCCGATCTCCTCGGCGAAACCACGGAAGAGATCAGCGCGGGATTCCTGAGCCTCGCCCCACTCCGCCTGCGTCTCGAACAGCCGGTTGTACATCTCCTCCAGCCGATCCTGCTGGGCGGCGGCCTCTGCGGCGAGAGCCGCGTTCGTCGAGTTGTAGTGGCCCGGAAGCGGGAAGTAGCGCACCACGTAGGTGATCTCCCCGGCGTACTTCTCGCGAAGATCCTCCACGATCGGGTAGAACATCCCGCAGGCCTCGCACTCGAAATCGAGGAACTCCACGACCTCGACCGCACCTTCCCCGCCGTCGTCGAGGATGTGCGAGCTGGCGTCGACGACAGCCGGGGGCTCGTCCGTCTGGCTCTCCGGTGCCTCGGGTGACGGAGTCGTCGAGCCTTGGTTGTTGATCATCACATAGATGATCGCTCCCAGCACGAGGACGACAACGAGTACTGCAGTAATCAGGATCGGACGCGCGCTGCGACCAGTGGCGCGCGGCTTTCCAGAAGGGTTCATCAAGTACTCCAAACAGGATCAAACGGCATGGAACAGGCCCCAGGCGGATACCCGGGTGCGAGGTGCCGTCCGCACAAGACGGCATGCCGAATGTCAGGTTCGGGAAAGACCCAGCTGTGTCAACGACAGTGCCCCGGTCGGGGCAACGATGATGCGTGCCGGGACGAGCGAGGGGGCAGCCCATCGAGGAGCGAGATACACGACTCCCCGTCGGCGCGAGAGCATCCGGGCGAAGATCACGAGGACGAGTCCGCACAGCACGCCGAGAGCGCACAGAGCGACCCCGACAAGGACGCCCGCTGTGCCGGCATCGGCGGCGCCTGTCAGATACTCGTCGACGGAAGTCCCGGAGTCTCCCGGAGCAACGTGCGGATCGAGGAGTGTGCTCGCCATGAGCAGTGAAGACGAAGCCCCCTCGCTCTCGGAATGTGATGCACCCGCTGCCCCCAGAAGCAGGAGGAGAGCCAAACCGACTGCCGTAATGATCCTCGTTATCAGAAGCTGCTCGCTGAGCACCTTTGAGGGTTGCACTTGAGTCGAGGACATCATCCCTGCAAGGGTACCGTGCCGACCTTTTGAGTCTCCTCTACGGCGGCGGAACCTGCTCTATAAGCAGATGCTGTGAAGACGCATCCCGATTTGACCTGAGCGAATCAGACTATCTACCGTTACAAATCAGTAACGATCGGGGTCTGCGATCGAGATGAGCATTCTGCTCCGCCGGAAGGATCACCATCATTTCAGGGCTACCCGAGCACGCATCCGTAAAGGCGTCGACGTCGTCGACAGACCCTGGCTCCCCTGATCGCCCCCTCCTTCGTCGCGATCTCCGTCGCCAAGGCCGCCCGAGGTCGCAAGAAGCCACCGCGACCCGCCAAGCCCCCGTCATCCCGTGGCACGGACCTGAAGCCCATGTACCAGTAGCGTCTGCGACACCTCCCCGCCGCCCACACGCCCTGAGCCCGTGGGCACAAGCGAAGGCGATCGGAGCCGCCCTCGCCGTTAGCGTGATGATCACCGGCGCTGCCCTTCCGGGAACATCCGACGCGGAACCAGAGCAGGTCGAGGCAGCGGTCACCGTTGACGCACAGTCCTACACCGCAGGAGAAGACATCCGCGTCGAGGTCCTCCCTCGCGGAGACTTCTCCGCAACGACGGAGGAGGAGATCGCCGCGTCTCGCGCCCAGGCGATCACAGCCGCTGTCGCGTCCGGCCGGCCCCTCTCGACAGCTGTAAACCTGCCAACAGCTCAACAGGTTCTCATGCCGTTGACATCCGGCACCTACTCCCTCAGCGACGGGTTCGGCGCCTCACGTCCGGGTCGCTCGCACATGGGTCAAGACCTCGCGGCGTCAGTCGGGACGCCCATCTATGCGGCTGTCGAAGGCTGTGTTTCGCTCTCAACCGAGAGCAACAGCGGCTACGGCGTGAGCATTCAGATCGAGAGCCTGCTCAACGGAGAGACGGTCAGCACCCTCTACTCACATCTGAACAATGGGACCCGCGCGGTGGAAGTCGGGGACTGCGTTGCTCCCGGCCAGTATCTCGGCGACGTCGGCTCAACCGGCTACGTCTTCGGATCCTGCCTGCACTTCGAGGTCCACATCAACGGCCGACCCATCGATCCCATGCCGTGGCTCAGGGAGAACGTGGAGTGAGATGAGTTCGGCTCCGGAGGCGGACTGAAAAAGCGACCTACTGAGGTCGCACAGCGCGTCGACGGCCGTAGGGAGGAAGGATGATCCGCCCGAGGCGTCCCTCCTCAGCGGCCGCAGCGCATTACCGGGCCACTCCCCATCTCGTACATTCGCGGCGTGGCCTATGTCGGCAAGCTCGAAGCCAACATCTCGCAGAAACAGGGCAGTGTCCAGCAGGATGCGAGACACTATCGGGAATGTGGAACCCCCCTGGTGCCGCAATTCAGGTGGTGGCCTTCATGTTTTCTCGGCTGGGATGACCCCGGGAACGAGAAGACGGTCTGGGACTACTGCCTCACCGTGCTGCGCCCCTATCTGAACTGACCCAACACACCCCACCTGAGCGGACATATCAACGGGCAACTCTTCATCGCCCAATAGAAAGTGAGCACGCCATGACTAGAGAAGGTGGCGCGACCGATTCAGTCGTCGGCATCAGAGAACTGTTCGAGAGCAAGGTCACCAGCAGCCAAGAGCTGGGCGCGTCGATCGCGCTCGATATCGACGGCCAGCGGGCTATCGGTTTCTGGGGCGGCTACCGCAATCCCGAGCGGGCCACCCCCGGGAATCGTGAGACTATCGTGGACGCCTTCCCGACTACCAAGCTCGTAACTGCCCTGGCAGTGCTCGTGCTCGCCGACCGCTGATGGCGCGCCGTGCGCAGCTTCGCGGCTACGCGAGAGGACTTATTCGAGACCAAGCACGACCTGCCGCTCCCTCCGCCCCTCGGGGTTACGGTCTCCTACCCAGCGATTCAGATACCAGGTGACATCGCGGCCATCGAGATGGTGCGCACGATCCCCTCAAGCCGTACCGTTTTCCGGCATGCGAAGGTGATCAACGTCGTCGAGGGCTCTTGCGTCTTCGAAACCGCTGAGAGCAGGCACGTCCTGCACCCAGGCATGTCGCTGGCACTCGGCACCGGCAAGTGGTGCCGAGTTCGGCCATCGCCCACAGTACGCTTCTGGGCCGTCTACTCCGACGAACGGTTCTGGCGCACCCAGATGGCATGGTTCCTCCCCGATGCAGAGCGAGTGGTCGCAGGAGTGCACCCCCTCGAGTGGGACGGCCGCGCGATCATCCTTGCACCGGGTATTGCTGCGCTGCGGCAGGTCGAGCCGCTATGGCGACAGATGAGCGTCCTGCGTAGCGGGACCCATTCGCCCGAAGTCGTCGCGACTCACACTCTCGAGCTTCTCGCACGATGGATGCGGCTGCTACTGCCAACTTTTCTTGATGAAGGATCCGACACCCCCACAACACCGTGGACGCCCATCAATGGACGACTGACCGACACCGGATCTATCGGCTATATCGGTCGAGCGATCCAGTTGCTTCGCGGGCGTATCGCAGAGCCGTGGACCGTTGGAGCACTCTCACGAGAACTCTCACTTTCACGGACCCACCTGACCCGTATGTTCGTACAGCACGCCGGCGCCGCCCCAATGCGCCTACTCACTGAACTCCGGTTGACCGAATTCGCGCGGCTCATCGAAGAAACAGACATTTCCGTGATGCGTGCCGCGAGCGAAGTCGGGTGGAGTGACCCGCGCGTCGCATCCCACTGGTTCCGCCGCCGCTACGGCATCACGCCGACACAGTACCGACGAACACCACACACGGTTCCTGAAGATCGACAAGGCCACGCTATCTCTGTCAACGACTCAGCTCGGTGACTCGACGTCATTGTCCCAACGAACTTTCCCACCAGGTTCGCGGAGAGTGCTGTCGACGGGTCACCTCGGCCTCTCCTACCGCTACTCGCCGCATGAACCGTGACTCTCCACGAATGGCCCACGTTCGTCATGTGCATCTCGACGGATGCGCCGCAGGCCAGTAGACCGGACCAGACACGTCGGGTTCGTTGTGGAGCCTGACGGTCGGCACACCGTCCGCCATCCGTCCTCGCTCCGCTGATCTCCCCGGCGCACCTCATGGTCGCAAGGCCGTCCGCATCTTGCGGGAGACCTGGGAAGGAGTAGCGCATGGCTATGGAGGCGATACGGGACGAAGCTCGCACGACCTGCCACGGGTTCGCGAAGGTCATGACCAACTTACGCCAGCGGCGGTCGGCCGAAGCTGGGGGCCGCGAGTTCGCTGCGGCATGTCCACTGGCGGAGGCGGTGACGGTCGAGCATGAGCGAAGAGCAACACTCATGGCAGACCCGTCGCCAGTGGAGTCCCGCATAGTGGTGTAGCGCGCGGTGGTCTGGCTCGTCGTTCCTGACGTAGACGCGGTCACCGTGTGATCCTTCGAGAAAGCTCTCTACTTCTCACTCGAATGGAGTCATCACGA
>NZ_BAAGRQ010000015.1:0-56989 GCF_054782875.1 Microbacterium petrolearium | reverse complement strand
CGCCGGCGCGGGAGCGCCGGCGCGAGCACGCGAGCGGCGCCCGCGCAGCGGGTGCCCGAGCGCGCGCAGATCCAATAAAAGAGCGCCCCGGTAGACTTGATCGGTGACTGTGCACGGGATCTCGCGCGCCCTCGACCGCTCCGAGTCCTTCCGCGACGCGGTCGCGAACGCCGGCGTCGATGCCGACTTCTCGCTCGTCGACGGGCTCGACGCCCCGGCGCTCGCCGCTCTCCTCGCACGCCGCGTCGCCTCCGGCCGGCCCGGCGTGCTGCTGGCCATCGCGCCGACCGGGCGCCGCGCCGATGCGCTGGGCGCGGCCCTGCAGTCGTTCGTGCCCGAGGCGACGGTCCTGAGCTTCCCCGCGTGGGAGACCCTGCCGCACGAGCGCCTGAGCCCGAGCGCCGAGACCGTGGGCCGGCGGCTCGCGACGCTGCGCGCGCTGGCCGCGTGGGACGGCTCCTCGCCCGTCGTCGTCACCGCCTCCGTGCGCGCCGCGGTGCAGCCGCTCGCGGCCGGTCTGGCCGACGTCGAGCCGATCGTGCTCGCGACGGGCGAGCGCGGGCACGACCTCGACGAGATCGTCGCGGCGCTCGTCGAGCGTGCGTACACGCGCGTCGACATGGTCTCGCGCCGCGGCGAGTTCGCGGTGCGCGGCGGCATCCTCGACGTGTTCCCGCCCGTCGCGGAGCACCCGTATCGCGTCGAGCTGTTCGGCGACGAGGTCGACCAGATCCGCGCGTTCTCGGTGGCCGACCAGCGGTCGCTGCCGGGCGACGTCGCCCGGGTCGAGCTCGTGCCGAGCCGCGAGCTGCTGCTCACCGACGAGATCCGCGAGCGCGCCCGTTCGCTGCAGGGGAGCCTGCCCGGCATCGCCCAGCTGCTGGAGCGCATGGCGGAGGGCATTCCGACGGAGGGCATGGAGTCCCTCACGCCGGTGGTGGCGGGCCCGCTCGTCTCGCTCGCGAGCTATCTGCCCCCGGGCGCCGCCGTGGCGCTCGTCGATCCGGAGCGCGCGGTCACGCGCGCGCTGTCGCTCGCCGAGACGAACCGCGAGTTCCTCGAGGCTGCCTGGAACGCCGCGACGAGCGGCGCGAGCGCGCCGGTCGACCTCGCCAGCGGCGACTTCCTCACGATCGGGCGGCTGCGCGAGGACGTGCGCGACGGCGGCGGCGTGTGGTGGACGCTCAGCCCGTTCGACTCGGGCGCGGCCGACATCGCGGCGGATCTGGCCGAGGCAGGCGAGGAGCACGAGGCGATCGAGGGCACGCGGATCCGCGGCTCGATCGTCCCGTCGTTCCACGGCAACGTCGACGGCGCGACCGAGCACATCGCGGCGCGGGTGCGCGAGGGCTGGAGCGTCGTCGTCGTGGCGGAGGGCGCGGGCCTGATCGAGCGGGCCAGGGACGTGCTCTCGGAGCGCGGGATCGCGGCGCGCGTCGTCGAGACGCTGGACGAGACGCCCGAGTCGGGGCTCGTCACGCTCGTGCGCGGCGCGATCGAGCAGGGGTTCGAATCGGACGAGGCGCGCCTGGCCGTGCTCAGCGAGAACGAGTTCTACGGCCGCACGATCGGCGGCACGAGCCGCGGTCCGAAGAAGCTCGCGAGCCGTCGCCGCAACGTCGTCGACCCGCTGCAGCTGAAGCCGGGCGACTTCGTCGTGCACGCCACCCACGGCATCGGGCGCTTCGTCGAGATGACCAAGCGCCAGGTGTCCACGGGCGGGCGCAACGCAGTGAAGACCGAGCGCGACTACCTCGTGCTGGAGTACGCGCCGTCCAAGCGCGGCTACCCGGGCGACAAGCTGTTCGTGCCGACCGATCAGCTCGACCTGCTCTCGAAGTACGTGGGCGGCGAGAGCCCGCAGCTGTCGAAGATGGGCGGCAGCGACTGGTCGCAGGCCAAGAGCAAGGCGCGCAGGGCGGTGCGCGACATCGCCGTCGAGCTCGTGAAGCTCTATTCGGCGCGCATGGCGGCCAAGGGTCACGCGTTCGGGCCCGACACCCCGTGGCAGCGGGAGCTGGAGGAGGCGTTCCCCTTCGCGGAGACGCCCGACCAGCTGCAGACCATCGACGAGATCAAGCGCGACATGGAGCGCCCGGTCCCGATGGACCGCCTGCTGTCGGGCGACGTGGGATTCGGCAAGACCGAGGTGGCCGTGCGGGCCGCGTTCAAGGCGATCCAGGACGGCAAGCAGGTCGCCATGCTCGTGCCCACGACGCTGCTCGTGAAGCAGCACTTCGAGACGTTCACGGAGCGCTTCGCCGGCTTCCCCGTCAAGGTCAGGGCGCTCAGCCGCTTCCAGACCGACAAGGAGGCCCGCGAGACGCTGCAGGGCCTCGCCGACGGATCCGTGGACATGGTGATCGGCACGCATCGGATCCTCACCGAGGGCGTGACGTTCAGGGACCTCGGCCTGCTGATCGTCGACGAGGAGCAGCGCTTCGGCGTGGAGCACAAGGACGCGCTGAAGAAGCTCAAGACGAACGTCGACATCCTCGCGATGAGCGCGACGCCGATCCCGCGCACGCTCGAGATGGCCGTCACCGGCATCCGCGAGATGTCGACGCTGGCGACGCCGCCGGAGGACAGGCACCCGATCCTGTCGTACGTCGGCCCGCGCAACGACAAGCAGCTGACCGCCGCCATCCGCCGCGAGCTGCTGCGCGAGGGCCAGGTGTTCTACGTGCACAACCGCGTGCAGTCGATCAACTCCGTCGCGGCCCACCTGGCCGAGCTCGTGCCCGAGGCGCGGATCGCGGTGGCGCACGGCAAGATGGGCGAACACCAGCTGGAGCAGGTCGTCGACGACTTCTGGGAGCGCAAGTTCGACGTGCTCGTGTGCACGACGATCATCGAGACCGGCATCGACATCGCCAACGCGAACACGATCATCATCGACCGCGCCGACAAGTACGGCCTCGCCCAGCTGCACCAGCTGCGCGGCCGCGTGGGGCGCGGGCGCGAGCGCGCGTACGCGTACTTCGTGTACGACGAGAACAAGCCGCTCAGCGAGACGGCGGCCGACCGACTGCAGACCATCGCGGTGCACAACGACCTCGGATCGGGCACGCAGGTGGCCATGAAGGACCTCGAGCTGCGCGGCGCCGGCAACCTGCTGGGCGCCGAGCAGGCGGGCCACATCGCCGGCGTCGGCTTCGACCTGTACCTGCGCATGATCGGCGAGGCGGTCGCGACGTTCCGTGGCGAGGAGACCGAGGGGCCGACCGAGCTGCGGCTCGAGCTGCCCGTGGACGCGCGCATCCCCGAGTCGTACATCGACAGCGAGCGCCTGCGTCTCGAGGCGTACCAGAAGCTCTCGGCCGCCGCCGCCGTGACGGCACCGGACGACGCGATCGACCTCGTCGTCGAGGAGCTGACGGACCGCTACGGCGAGCCGCCGGCCGAGGTGCAGGGGCTCGTGCGCGTGGCGCGCCTGCGTCGCCGCGCGGCGCAGGCCGGGCTGGCCGACGTCGTCGCGATGGGCAAGAATCTGCGCATCGCACCGGCGAACCTCGCGGACTCGATGAAGGTGCGCGTGCAGCGGCTGTATCCCGGGGCGAAGATCCTGTCCGGGGGAGAGGCGATGGTCGTGCCCCTGCCCACCCGGATCGAGCCGGGCGACGACGCGGCGCTCATCGGCTGGGTCGCCCAGCTGCTCGACGCGCTCTTCCCAGTGCCTGACAGGGCCCCGACCGGCTCGGCACCGACCGCCGGGTAGGGTGGAACGTGGTGTGCCGGGAAGTCTGGTCGGCGTCGCGCGCGGTCAGCGCGCGGCTCCGTCACCCCGAAAGGACCTGATGAAGCTCCTCCGTTCCGAGCGTTTCCCGGCCTTCCTCCTGCTCGGCGCCGCGGCGCTGGGCCTGATCGTGGCCAACCTCCCCTTCGGCGGCGCCGTGATCGAGGCCAGCCACGCGCACCTGGCGGTCCCCGGCACCGGCCTCGACCTGTCGATCTCCCACTGGGTGAGCGACTTCCTGCTCGCCATCTTCTTCTTCGGCGTCGCCGTCGAGCTGCAGTACGAGCTCACGAAGGGCCAGCTCAACAGCGCCCGCAAGGCCATCCAGCCCGCGATCGCCGCGGCGGGCGGCGTGCTCGTGCCGATCGGCGTCTACCTGCTCTTCGCCGCGGGCGACCCCGCCACCCGCGACGGCTGGCCCGTGCCGACCGCCACCGACATCGCCTTCGCCCTCGGCGTGCTCGCCATGTTCGGCCGGGGCCTTCCCTCGAAGGTCCGCGTGTTCCTGCTGGCGCTCGCGATCATCGACGACATCGTCGGCATCCTCTTCATCGCCGTCCTGTTCGCCCACGACATCGACTTCGGCAGCCTCGCCATCGGCATCCTGTTCGTCGTGGCCTTCGCGGTGCTGAGCCGGTTCCGCAACGACCGCAACACCGTCGTCCTCACGATCGCGATGGTCGTGCTCGGGCTCGCGGCGTGGGCGTTCGTGTACCTCGGTGGCATCCACGCGACGATCGCCGGCGTCATGCTGGGACTCGCGATCCGTCAGGACGAGGGCATGCACGCGCGCCACGCGCTCGAGCCCTGGATCAACGGGCTGATCCTTCCGATCTTCGCCTTCTTCGCGGCCCTCGTCGCAATCCCGCAGGTGTCGCCGTCCGAGCTGTCTCCGGCGCTGTGGGGAATCCTCGTGGCGCTGCCCGTCGGCAAGCTCATCGGCATCGGGCTGTTCGGATGGATCGCGGTGCGGATCCGCCCCAAGGGCGAGCCCGTCTCGATCGCGTTCCCGGACATCCTCGCCGCCGCGGCCCTGGGAGGCATCGGATTCACGGTGTCGCTGCTGATGGCGAACCTGGCGTTCGCGGACGACGCGCTGCTGCGGGACGAGGCGATCCTCGGCGTGCTCGGCGGGTCGGTCATCTCCTTGGTGATGGCGGCCGTGCTCGTATCGATGCGCGCGCGTCACCACCGCCGGCTGCAGGCCGAGGGGCTCGAGGAGCCCGCGCCGGAGCGCGGCGAGCCCGACCCGCACGAGCTCAGGGGCCAGCTGGACTGACGCCCGATCCGCGCCGCCGGGCTACTCGGCGGCGCGGATCTCGTCGGCCAGGGCGCGGGCGCGGCCGCGCAGCGCGCGCTCAGCATCCCAGCCGCGGGCGCGGGCGAGGGCGACGAGCCCGAGCAGCGTGTCGCCGAGCTCCTCCTCGCTCGCGGGCAGGGCCTCGACGCCCTCGGCCTGCTCGATGGCCTCGGCCGCGGCGATGTCCTCGAGCAGCTCGGCGCCCACGCCGACCTGCGCGCCCTTGCCGAGCAGCTTCTGCGCGAGGGCGAGCGACGGCATCCCTGCGGCCACGCCGTCGAGCACCGACGTTCGGTCGCGCTTCTCGGCCGCCTTGGCCGCGTTCCACAGCTCGAGCACGCGCTCGGGCGTCTCGGCCGTCTCATCGCCGAACACGTGCGGATGGCGGCGGATCATCTTCTCGTTCAGCCCGCGGGCGACGTCGTCGATGTCGAAGGGGTCATCGTCGCGCGAGGCGAGCTCCGCGTGGAACAGCACCTGCCACAGCAGGTCGCCCAGCTCCTCGCGCATCTCCGCGCGGTCGCCGCGCTCGACGGCGTCGACGAGCTCGGCCGACTCCTCGATGAGATACGGCACGAGCTCCTCGTGTGTCATCCGCTGCGTCCACACGCACCGCTCGCGCACCTCGCGCATGGTGTCGGCCGCCCGCTTCAGCTCGTCCCCGAATCCGCTCACCCCCCTATCCTCCCGCGAGACAGCATCATTGCGCCGAGACCGTGGCGTTCGGACGCTGTCTCGGCGCGAGAATGCGGTTCGCGTTCAGGGGGCGGCGAAGAAGGCGTGCTCGTGCTGCGCGGAGGTGACGAACGCCTCGCGCATGTCGACGAGCGTCACCGGATCGGCCGCCCGCGCGGCGCACTCGACGGTCGCCGTGGCCCGGCGGGTCGCGGCGGCGAAGGAGGGGTCGGCGTACGCCTGCACCCACGCGGCGTAGGGGTGCGCGGGATCGGGGGAGGGCATGCGCCGACCGATGTCGGCGTAGATCCAGTAGCAGGGCAACAGGGCCGCGATGAGCACCTCGTACCCGCGATCGGCCGACCGGGCGAGGTGATCGAGATACGCGCGCGTCGCGGGGGCGGCATCCGCGGTGGCGGCGGTCCATCGCAGGTGCAGCCGCTCGGCCTCCTCGCGCGCGGCGACGGAGCCCGCACGCCAGAACGCCGCGTCGGACGTGCGCGGCGCGAGCTCCGCCGCCCGGGCCAGGTGGGTCGCGTACTCGGCGAGATACGCGGCATCCTCCGCGAGGTACCAGCGGAACGTGTCGGCGGCGAGCGTGCCGTCGGCGAGGGAGCGGACGAACGGCAGCGCGTCGATCCGCGCGCGCAGCTCGGCGATGTCGCGCCACCAGGCCGAGGTGATCGGCCCGGCGCCCGGCAGCACCCGCTCGATCTCGACGAGGTGGTGCACCGGCCCGTTGCCCGTTCCCACGCGCAGGCGGGGGCCCTCGGCGATCGCGGCGGCGAGCCAGTCCCTGGCGCGCCCGACCGCGAGCGTCCAGTCGTCGTCACGCGCGGCGAGCGTGGCGATCGCCGCGGACAGCGAGCACCCCGTGCCGTGGGTGGTCGACGTGTCGATCCGCGGGCTCTCGAAGCGCGCGAGCGCGCCCTCCCGGCCGACGAGGGCGTCCACGACGAGCGGACCCGGGACGTGCCCGCCCTTGGCGACGACCAGCGTGCCGGAGGATTCCGCGAGCAGCCGCGCCTGGTCGAGGAGCCCGTCGGTGTCGCGGGCGGCGGGCCGGCCCACGAGGACGCCCAGCTCCGGGGCGTTCGGGGTGACGACATCGGCGAGCGGCAGCAGCTCGCGCAGCGCCTCCTCGGCCTCGGCGGCCAGCAGCCGGTCGCCGGAGGTGGCGACCATGACCGGGTCGAGCACCACGCGGGGCGGCCGCACCCGCTCGAGCCACTCCCGCACGATGCGCACGGTCGCCGCGTCGCCGAGCATGCCGATCTTCACCGCGTCGATCTCGACATCGTCGCTCACGGCGTCAAGCTGCTCGGCGAGGAACGACGGTGGCGGCGTGTGCACCGAGCGCACGCCGTGCGTGTTCTGCGCGACGAGCGACGTCACGGCGGCCATGCCGTACCCGCCGTGCGCCGCGATGCTCTTCAGATCGGCCTGGATCCCCGCGCCGCCGGTCGGATCCGTGCCCGCGATACTGAGGACGCGGGGGATCATGCGTCCACCCCCGCGAAGGCGCCGCGCAGCGCGCGGGCGGCCGCCTCGGGGTCGGGCGCGGCGCAGACGGCCGAGACCACCGCGATCCCCGCCGCCCCGGCCGCCCGCAGCGGTGCGGCGTCGGCCGCGGTGACGCCCCCGATCGCGACGGCCGGCAGCGCGGTGGCGGAGGCGAGCGGCCCGAAGCCCTCGTGGCCGACGGCGGCGGGCGCGTCGGACTTGGTCGCCGTCGGATGCACCGCGCCGATGCCCACGTAGTCGGCTCCGTCGCGCTCGGCCGCGGCGAGCTGCTCGGGCGTCGCCGCGCTGACGCCGACGACGGGCCGCGCGAAGCCGGCGGCGCGGAGCATCGCGCGCGCGGCCGCCGCAGGCAGATCCGACTGGCCCACGTGCACGCCGTCCACGCGCGCCCCGGCGTCGCGGGCGGCGATGGCGACGTCGACGCGATCGTTCACGAGCAGCGTCACGTGCGGAGCGGCGCGCAGGCGATCGGCGACCGCCCGCACGAGCTCGAGGACGTCGCGGGCGCCCGCGTGCTTCTCGCGGACCTGCACGGTCGTGACGCCCCCGGCCACGGCCCGCGCGACGACGTCCGGGACGGTGTGCCCCGCGGCGGCCGCGTGCGCGCCGTCCGTGACGAGGTAGAGCGACAGGTCGGCGCTCATCGTGCCGCGCCCTCCGCGGCCGCGGCGTCGAGGGCGCGCGCGATCGCGTCGTCGTCGAGCGCCGCGAGCTCGTCGAGCAGCGACACGGCGAACGATCCGGGCCCGGCCGCCGCGCGTGCGGCGCGCTCGGCCGCGATCGTGTAGACCGCGACCGCCGAGGTCGTCACGGTCGCGGGATCATCGTCGCGGCACGCGCCGACGAAGGCCGTGATGACGGCGCCGAGCGCGCAGCCGCCCCCGGTGATCCGCGTGAGAAGGGGCGTGCCGGTGGCGACACGCGTGATGCTCGATCCGCCGATGATCGCGTCCACGGCTCCCGACACGGCGACGACCGCCCCGGTGCGCGCCGCGAGCGAACGGGCGTCCGGCAGCACCTCGTCCACGCCCACCGCGCTGTCGGTTCCGCGCCCGCCCTGGCCGCCGCCCGCGAGCGCGGCGATCTCGGAGGGGTTGCCGCGGATGACGCGCGGACCGGCCTCGGCGAGGCGCCGCGCGAGGGGCGTGCGCACCGGGAGCGCGCCGACGGCGACGGGATCGAGCACCCACGGGGTCGCGGCGTCGGCCGCCGCCTCGGTGGCCTCCACGGCGGCGGCGCGCTGCTCGGGGCTCGGCGTGCCGAGGTTGACGAGCAGGCCGCTCGCCACGCCGGCGAACGGGCCGGCCTCGCCGACGATGTCGACCATCGCGGGGGAGGCCCCGACGGAGAGGAGCGCGTTGGCCGTGAAGTTCTGCACCACGGTGTTCGTGATGCAGTGGACCAGCGGCGCGGTGGATCGGACGGTCCGGAGGTGCCTCGACACCTCCGAGGCGGACGGCAGCGTCATCATGACATCCCTTCGCTCGTGCTGACGAGAGCAGGTTCGGCGGGTGTGATCTCAGCCCCGGTCGGGGCACCCCGTGTCGGGATCGACCCTAGCAGCGCTCCGCGGCGCGGCATCGGGCTCGGTGCGTCACCTGAGAGAATGGTCGGGCTATGGCTTCCGTGAATGCGCCGCGCGGGATGCGCGACTTCCTCCCCGCCGACAAGGCCCGTCGCGAGCGCGTGCTCGCCGTCATCCGCGAGCGCTACGGTGCGCACGGGTTCGACGAGATCGAGACGCCCGTCGTCGAGGAGTACGGGCGCCTGCACGCCGGGATCGGCGGCGACAACGAGAAGCTCGCGTTCAACATCCTGCGCCGCGGGCTCGACGGCGACGCCATCCGGGCGGCGGCCGACGACCCTGCCGCACTGACCGACCTCGGCCTGCGGTACGACCTCACGGTGCCGCTGGCCCGGTTCTACGCGACGAACCGCGCGGAGCTGCCGAGCGTGTTCCGCTCGATCCAGATCGCCCCGGTGTGGCGCGCCGAGCGGCCGCAGAAGGGCCGCTACCGCCAGTTCCTGCAGTGCGACATCGACATCATCGGCGACGACACCGCGCGCGCCGAGGCCGAGCTCATCGTCGCCTCGCTCGACACGCTCGACGCGCTCCGGCTGGAGGGCGCGACGGTGCGGATCAACGACCGCCGCGCGCTCGACGCCATGCTCGACGTCTTCGGCTTCGCCGCGGAGGAGCGCCCCGGCGTGCTCATCACGATCGACAAGCTCGACAAGATCGGCCCCGCCGGCGTCACCGCCGAGCTGCGCGAGCGCGGCGCGACGACCGAGGCCGTCGACGCGTTCGAGGTGTTCCTCGGCCGCGCGCCCGGCGCGCAGGCCGCATTCGGCCAGGACGCGATCCGCGCCGCCCTGCCCGAGGGCGTGCCGGACGAGGTGATCGCGCACCTCGTGGGCATCGGCGAGGCCGTCGCGGCCGCGCGCGGGGGAGTGCCTCCCCTCGTGTTCGATCCGTTCCTCGTCCGCGGCATGGGCTACTACACGGGCACGATCTTCGAGCTCGCCCACCCGTCGGTGACGTACTCGCTCGGCGGCGGCGGCCGTTACGACGGCATGATCGGCCGTTTCCTCGGCCAGGACGTTCCGGCGGTCGGCTTCTCGATCGGGTTCGAGCGGATCGTCGACCTCGTCTCGCTCGCCGACCCGGATGCCGCCCCCGCCGTCGTGCTCGTGCACGACAGGGACGTGCCGGTCGCCGAGCTCGTCGCCCTCAAGGCGGCGCTCGTCGCCGAGGGGTCGCGCGTGCGCCTCGAGCGGCGCACGAAGAACCTCAAGGGCCTGCTCGCGCGCGCCGAGGCCGACGGCTACACGGCCTTCGCGTCGGTCGCCGCCGGGGCGACGCGCGCCGAGCTCGAGCTCAAGCCGCTCGGCTGAGCGCCCCGCCCGGCCCGCGGGCGGGTCAGAAGCCGACGGGCGTCACCGGGTCGAGGGATCCGGTGCGCAGTCGATCCAGCACGATCCGCTCGTGCGGGACGACGGGATCGGGCAGCGCGGCGAGCGGGAACCAGCGCAGGTCGGCGGCCTTGTCCTCCTGCAGCGTCGGGTCGCCGCTCCAGCGGTCGCAGGCGAAGAAGAAGTCGACGCGCTCATCCACGGCGGCGCCGTCGCCCGTGCGGTGCTCGACGGTGAGGAACTGCAGATCGGCGGGATCCAGCGTCACGCCCAACTCCTCGAGCGCCTCGCGCGCGGCCGCCTCGAGCACCGACTCGCCCCGTTCGACGTGCCCGGCGGCCCCGGCGGCCCAGTGACCGTCGTAGTAGCCGGTGCCCTTGCGCAGCTGCAGCAGGACCTCGTCGCCGCGGCGGAGGAAGACGTACGCGGCGGGGATCACCGTGAAGCGGCCGTGTGCGGCGGCGTAGGCCTCGGAGTAGCGCTCGGTCACGGCAGCACCCCGATGAGCACGCCGCCGGCCGCGCCGACGATCACCACGGCCCACGGCGGCAGCCGGAAGGCGACGAGCAGCACGAAGCACACGAGCGCCAGCGTGAAGGCGGCCGGATCGGTGACGGCGGTGGTGAAGACCGGATCGTAGAGCGCGGCGGCGAGGATGCCCACGACGGCGGCGTTCGCGCCGTTCATGAGGCCCTGGCCGTTCGCGCTGCCGCGCAGCGCGGCCCAGAACGGCAGGGCCGCGACCAGCAGCAGGAAGCCGGGCAGGAACACCGCCAGCAGCGCGACGAGAGCGCCGAGGCCACCGCCGGCGCCGTTGTCGCTCACGGCGCCGAGGTAGGCGGCGAAGGTGAACAGCGGGCCCGGCATGGCCTGGGCCACGCCGTAGCCGGCGAGGAACTCCTCCGGCGAGACCCATCCGGTCGTCACGACCTCGCCCTCCAGCAGCGGGAGCACGACGTGCCCGCCGCCGAACACGAGGGCGCCGGCGCGGTAGAACGCATCCGCGAGGGAGACCGTCGGATCGCCGGCGATCGCGGCGATCGGCAGGCCGACGAGCAGGACGAGGAACACCGCGAGCGCGATGAGCCCCGCCGTGCGCGAGACGGGAACGCGCAGCCGGTTCGCCGGTGAAATCTCCGCGGGGCGGCACAGCAGCAGGCCCACGACGGCGCCCAGGGCGATCGCGGTGACCTGGCCGGTGGCGCCCGCCGCCAGCAGCGCGATGCCGGCGGCGCCGGCGGCGATCGCCGCCCGCGTGCGATCCGGGGTGAGCGTGCGCGCCATGCCCCACACCGCCTGGGCCACGATCGCGACCGCCACGATCTTGAGACCGTCCAGCAGGCCCTCGCCGACGGGCCCGCGGAACAGCGCCGCACCGAAGGCGAAGGCGACCATGAGCAGCGCCGAGGGGAGCGTGAAGGCGACGAAGGCGGCCAGCGCGCCGAGCGGCCCTGCGCGCAGCAGCCCGACCGCGAAGCCCACCTGGCTCGATGCCGGGCCGGGCAGGAACTGGCACAGCGCGACGAGGTCGGCGTACGACCGGTCGTCGAGCCATCGCCGCCGCTCGACGAACTCGGCGCGGAAGAACCCGAGATGGGCCACGGGGCCGCCGAACGACGTCACGCCGAGCTTCAGGAACGCCCGCGCGACCTCCCACCAGGAACCCCGCGCGATCGTCTCCACGCGGGGGAGTGTATCGGGGCGAGATGGCCGGCCCGCTTTGACTGCATTGTTCTATTGCAACTAGAATAAGCGCGAGGAGGCCGCCATGCTGCTGAGGATCGACCCGACGCGCGACGAGCCCGTGTACGCCCAGCTCGCCGCGTCGATCCGCGCGGACATTGCGGCCGGCCGCGTGACCGCGGGCGAGCGGCTCCCGTCCGCCAAGGACGTCGCCGCCTCCCTCGACGTCAACCTGCACACCGTGCTGCACGCCTACCAGGTGCTGCGCGACGAGGGACTCGTCTCGATGCGGCCGGGCAGGGGAGCGATCGTGGCCGAGCGCGGTGCCGCCGTCGCCGTGCTGCTGCCGCACATCACGCGGCTCGCCGCCCGCGCGGACGAGCTGGGCATCGACCGCGACACCCTCGCCTCGCTCGTCCGCGAGGCGGGCCGCCACGACCACGAGAAGGAGGGGGCATCATGACAGCGACGCTCACGAGGAAGGCCGCGAGGCGCCGCTACGCGATCATCGCGATCGGCATCCCGCTGGCCGTGTTCCTCGTCCTGATGATCGTCCAGTTCGCCCTGCTGCCGCAGCTGCCCGATCCGGTCGCCTCGCACTGGGGTCTGTCCGGGGAGCCGGACGGCTTCTCGGCGCCGTGGCTGCTGCCGCTGGTCACGGGCGGAACCGGGTTCGTCGTGACGCTGCTCGTGGCGCTGACGCCCTACCTCGCCGACGCCGCACCGGAGCAGCTCGTCCGCGGTGGCCCGATGAGCTACCGGCTGCTCGCCGCGATCGTGTGGGCCGAGACCGGCTTCCTCGGCAGCCTCATGCTCGCGACGTTCGTCCCGCAGATCGGGATCGACGACGCCCGCGACGCGACGCTGCCCGGCTGGTGGGCGCTCGTCGGACTCGCCCTCGGGGCGCTCCTCGCGCTCGCGGCGTGGCGCGTCGTCGTGGAGCCGCCGCGCACCGACGCCGCGCCGCAGGAGCCCTCGCCCCTCGCGCTCGGCGAGGCCGAGCACGCCGTCTGGCTCAAGACGGTGTCGATGAGCCGGACGGGCCTGATCCTCGTCTGGAGCCTGATCGTGGCCGCCCTGGCCGCCACCGTCGCCGTGGCGTGGGCGCAGATCGGCGGCGAGGCCGATGCGGGAATCCTCATCGCCGTCGCGGTGCCCGTCCTCCTCGCCGTCCTCGTGGCCACGAACACGGTCTTCCGCGTGCGGATCGACGACGCGGGGCTCGAGGTGCGCTCGGCCCTGGGCTGGCCGCGCGTGCGGATCCCGCGCGAGCGCATCCGCTCCGCCACCGTCGTGCAGGTCAACCCGATGGGCGAGTACGGCGGCTGGGGATGGCGGTACAGCGTCAACGCGGGCTGGGGCGTCATCCTGCGCACGGGGGAGGCGATCCGGGTGCGGCGCACCGACGGGCGGGCCTTCACGGTCACGGTCGACGACGCCGAGACCGGCGCCGCCCTCCTGAACGGACTCATCGCCCGCGAGGGCGCGAACGGCGACGCATCGAGGGAGACGGACCGATGACCACGCAGGAGGCCCCGCAGGCGCGCGTGCCGTGGAACGCGGTCGCGCTGTTCACCGCCCTCGTGCTGCTGCTCGCGTGGGCGGTGGCCATGCCGCTGTGGATCGGCGACCTCGCGTCCCAGCCGATCGCCACCGTGTTCGTGTCGGCGATGATGTGGACGCCGGCGCTCGCGACCCTCATCGTCGTGCTCGCCATGAAGGTGCCGCGCCGCGACGTGTGGCGCTTCCTCGGCGTGTGGCCCCTGCGGCCCGTCGGCCGCACGATCGGCTTCGCCGTCGCGGCGCTGCTGGGCCCCATCGTCATCACGCTGCTCGTCGTCGCGGTGTCGGCCTGGTTCGGGCTCGTCGAGCTCGACCTCGTGCACTTCTCGGGCTTCGCGGAGCAGCTGGCCGCCGCCGGCGTGGATCCGTCGGCGCTGCCGCTCGGCACGGTCGTGCTGACGCAGCTGATCGCGGTGCCGTTCGCCGCCGTGATCCCCAACGCGCTCCTCGCCTTCGGGGAGGAGGTCGGCTGGCGCGGCTGGCTGCTCGCCGCGCTGCGGCCCTGGGGCACCTGGCCGGCGCTGCTGTTCAGCGGCGTGATCTGGGGGCTGTGGCACGCGCCCGTCACGCTGCTGGGACACAACTTCGGCCGCACCGACGCCACGGGCGTGCTGCTCATGATCGGCGGCTGCGTGGCGTGGGGCGTCCTGCTGGGGTGGACGCGCCTGCGCACGGGATCGATCTGGCCGGCGGTCTTCGCCCACGGTGCGATGAACGCCGTCGGCGGCATCGTCGTCGTCCTCGCCGCCGCGGGACAGCGGATCGACATGGCCGTGGTCGGGCCGCTCGGCGTCGTCGCGTGGGTCGTCATCGCCGCCATCGTCGTCGCGATGGTGCTGGCGGGCGCCTTCCGCGAGGAGCGCCTGTCGGGGGAGCCCGCCGGGGCTTGACCGTGCCGCGCGGCGGCGATGAGATGTCCCCATGGCCGAATCGACGCCCGCGGCGTGGGCCGCCGCCGACCGCTACCTCACCGACACGCTCGTCGGCGACGACCCGGCGCTCGAGGCGGCGCTCGCCGCGCAGCGCGACGCGGGCCTGCCCGACATCGAGGTCTCGCCGCCGGCCGGCAAGCTGCTGCACCTGCTGGCCCGCATCGCGGGAGCGCGCCGTGTGCTCGAGATCGGCACGCTCGGCGGCTACTCGACCATCTGGCTCGCGCGGGCCCTGCCCGATGACGGCGAGGTCGTGACGATCGAGGCCGAGCCGGCCCACGCCGCCGTCGCGCGCGAGAACGTCGACCGCGCCGGCGTGGGGGAGCGGGTGGACATCCGTGTCGGCGCCGCGGCCGACGTGCTGCCCACGCTCGTGCCCGGATTCGACCTCGTCTTCATCGACGCCGACAAGGAGCGCAACACGCTCTACCTCGACTGGGCGGCACGGCTCGGGCACCCCGGCACGGTCGTCGTCGTCGACAACATCGGGCGCTCGGGGGACATCGTCGACGCGGGCACCGACGATCCCCGCGTGCGCGGCACGCGAGAGGGGCTGGAGATGCTCGGCACCGACCCGCGTTTCGACGCCTCGGCGCTGCAGACGGTCGGCGCGAAGGGCTGGGACGGCATCGCGGTCGCCCTCGTCGTCTGATGCGAACGGAATACCGTCGCGGCGGCCACGGGCACGCCCCGGGCGGGACTAGGCTGAAACGCGGATCGGAACCGGTCATCCCCACGTGCAGAGGAGTCACCCGTGGCACAGATCGAAGCAGTTGGCGCTCGCGAGATTCTCGATTCTCGCGGCAACCCCACGGTCGAGGTGGAGGTGCTGCTGGACGACGGGATCGTGCAGCGCGCGGCCGTCCCGTCCGGCGCGTCCACCGGCGCCTTCGAGGCGTACGAGCTGCGCGACGGCGACAAGGACCGCTACAACGGCAAGGGCGTGCAGAAGGCCGTCGACGCCGTGATCGACGAGCTCGGCCCCGCCATCGAGGGCCTCGACGCCAGCGACCAGCGCGTCATCGACGCGACGCTCAAGGAGGTCGACGGCACCCCGAACAAGAAGCGCGTCGGCGCCAACGCCATCCTGGGCGTCAGCCTGGCCGTCGCCAAGGCCGCGGCCGACAGCGCCGACCTGCCGCTGTTCCGCTACCTCGGCGGCCCGAACGCGCATGTGCTGCCCGTGCCGGCGCTCAACGTCATCAACGGCGGCGAGCACGCCGACAACGGCATCGACATGCAGGAGTTCTTCCTCGTGCCGCACGGCGCCGAGTCGTTCGCCGAGGCGCTGCGCTGGGGCGCCGAGACCTACCACGTGCTCAAGAAGGAGCTGCTCGCGGGCGGCTTCGCCACGGGCCTCGGCGACGAGGGCGGCTTCGCCCCCGACCTGCCCAGCAACCGCGAGGGCCTGGACTTCCTCATCGGCGCGATCGAGAAGGCCGGCTTCACTCCCGGCACCGACATCGCCGTGGGCCTGGACGTGGCCGCCACCGAGTTCTTCCAGGACGGCGTCTACACGTTCGAGGGCGAGCAGTGGTCGAGCGAGAAGCTCATCGGCTACTACGAGGAGCTGCTCGCGAACTACCCGCTCGTGACGATCGAGGACGCGCTCGCCGAGGACGACTGGGAGGGCTGGAAGGCCCTCACCGACGCGATCGGCGGCAAGGTGCAGCTCGTGGGCGACGACCTGTTCGTCACCAACCCCGAGCGCCTGAAGCGCGGCATCGACCAGGGCGTGGCCAACTCGCTGCTCGTCAAGGTGAACCAGATCGGCACCCTCACCGAGACGCTGGACGCCGTCGCGATGGCCCACAACGCGGGCTACACCGCGATGATGTCGCACCGCTCGGGCGAGACCGAGGACACGACGATCGCCGACCTCTCGGTCGCCGTGAACTGCGGTCAGATCAAGTCCGGCGCGCCCGCCCGCAGCGACCGGGTCGCGAAATACAATCAGCTTCTGCGCATCGAGGAGGAGCTGGGCGACGCGGCGGTGTTCGCGGGCCGCGGCGCCTACCCCCGATTCAAGGGCTGAGCGCACACGACGATCGGAAGGGGGAGCGGATGACCGGATCGGCTCCCCCTTCCCGCGTTCGGCGGCGGACGCCCCGCGCGGCCAGCGCCCGCGACTGGCTCGGCGGGCTGCGCGTCTCCGGATTCACCGTCATCATGCTCGGGCTCGTCGTGCTGGGCGCCTTCGTGCTCGTGCCGACGGTGGGGACCTTCGTGGAGCAGCGGCAGAAGATCGCCGCGCTCGAGGAGGCCGTGCAGCTCACGGCCGACGAGATCGCGGACCTCGAGGCCGAGCAGGAGCGCTGGCAGGACCCGGCCTACATCACGACGCAGGCCCGCGAGCGGCTCTACTACGAGCGGCCCGGCGAGGTCGTCTACATCATCGACAACGACCTCGACGAGTCCGAGCTGCCGCGCGATGAGGAGCCCGTCAGCGACGAGGTCGAGGAGGCGCGGGCCGACTGGATGGGCCAGCTGCTGCGCTCGGTGGTCGCGTCGGGGCTCACGCAGACGGCCGTGGGGCCGGAAGGCTGAGCGTAACGGTCCGGTCGCGACGGGGCGTGTCTGCCGATTGCCAGCGAAGCCCTTATAGCCTGGCCACGTGACGACCCCGCCCTTCGAACCGGTCCGCGATGCCGATCTCCGGGTGGTCTCGGACCAGCTCGGCCGGCCCGCACGCGGCGTCGTGGGCGTCGCCGCGCGCTGCGCCTGCGGCAACCCCACCGTCGTGGCGACCGCGCCGCGGCTGCCGGACGGGACGCCGTTCCCCACGTTCTACTACCTCACGCATCCGGCCGCCACGGCCGAGATGTCGCGGCTCGAGGCCGACCAGGTCATGGTCGGCATGAACGAGCGGCTGGCGGAGGACGACGAACTGCGCGCCGCATACGCACGCGCGCATGAGGCGTACCTGGCCGATCGCGCGCCGTACGGCGACGTGCCGGAGATCTCCGGCGTCTCGGCGGGCGGCATGCCGCGTCGCGTGAAGTGCCTGCACGCCCTCGTCGGGCACGCGCTCGCCGCCGGTCCGGGCGTCAACCCGCTCGGTGACGAGGCGCTGGCGCTGTCGGCGTGGTCGCCCGAGCGCTGCGAGTGCGCGCACCCCGGCGCGGCGCGGGAGCACGCGGACGGGGCAGAGGATGTCGGCTAGGCGAGCGCGCGTGCGGGTGCCGGTCGCCCTCGCCGGTGCGATCGTGGCCGTGCTGCTGGTGACGGGCGCCGCCGCGACGCCCACGCCCGCCCCCAGTCCCGAGCCCACCCCGTCCGATCCGGTGCGCGCGGCCGAGTACTGGCTGGAGGACTACGGCATCACCGACGCGTGGGCGACCACGCGCGGCGCGGGCACGACCATCGCCGTCATCGACACCGGCATCGCGAACGGCCCGACCGAGCTGAACGGCGTCGTCGTCGACGGCAAGGACGTGTCGGGCGTCGGCAGCTCCGACGGCCGCACCCCGGTCGGCGCCCGCGACCGCAACCACGGCACGCTGGTCGGATCGATGGCGGCCGCCCGCGGAACGGGGCCGGACACGGGGTTCATCGGCGTCGCCCCCGAGGCCGAGCTGCTGTCCATCTCGGTGGGGTTCGGCGCGTCGGCCGCCGTGCCCTTCGTCGATCAGGTGCCCGAGGCGATCACGTGGGCCGTCGATCAGGGCGCCGACATCATCAACCTGTCGTGGACGACGAACACCCTCACGTGGGACGAGTCGTGGGACGACGCGTTCCTGCACGCGTTCGAGAACGATGTCGTGATCGTCGTCGCCGCGGGCAACCGCGGCAGCGGCACCGACGTGGTCGGCGCGCCCGCCACGATCCCCGGCGTGCTCGCGGTCGGCGGCGTCGACCAGGAGGGCAAGGCCAGCGTCGAGGCCTCGACGCAGGGGATCACGATCGGCGTCGTCGCGCCCAGCGAGGGCCTGCTCGGCGTCGCGCCGGACGGCCAGCTGATGCGGTGGGACGGGACGAGCGGCGCGGCGCCGATCGTCGCGGGGATCGCCGCGCTGGTGCGATCCGCCCATCCGGAGCTCGATGCGGACAACGTCATCAACAGGATCATCGCGACGGCCGATCGGGTACCGGGCACGAGCGTGCCCGACCCCGAGTACGGCTACGGCCTCGTCGACGCCGCCGAGGCCGTGTCGGCGAGCGTGCCGGCCGTGGCCGACAACCCGCTCGTCGACGTCGAGCTGGCGGAGTGGATCCGCCTCTACCGGCGGGGGGACACGGAGCCCGCGCCGGTGCCGGAGGAGGTCGAGGTGTCGATCCCGCCGCTGCCGCCGGCCGAGGCGCCGAGCGCGGCCGGTTCGCCGTGGCTGCCGTCGGAGGCGTCCCTTCGCGAGGGCACGCTGCCGCTCGCCGCGGCCAGCGCGGCTAGTATCCTGATAACGC
The DNA here is from genome assembly GCF_054782875.1 of Microbacterium petrolearium. Lineage (NCBI taxonomy): Bacteria > Bacillati > Actinomycetota > Actinomycetes > Micrococcales > Microbacteriaceae > Microbacterium > Microbacterium petrolearium. The sequence continues at coordinate 38,262 of NZ_BAAGRQ010000015.1, read as the reverse complement.
TCGGTCTCGTCGCTGTCATCCGACGCATTCGAACGGCGCCCCGGCGCCTGCCCGGCAATCCACAGTCAAGGAGTTCGTGAAGTCGTGCCCAGGATCCTGATCGTCGGCGGCGGATACGCCGGTTTCTACACCGCGTGGAAGCTCGAGAAGCACCTTCGCAAGGGAGAGGCCGAGGTCGTCATGGTCGACCCGCTTCCCTACATGACCTACCTGCCGTTCCTGCCGGAGGTCGCCGCCGGATCCATCGAGCCACGCCACGCGGTCGTCTCGCACCGGCGCCACCTCAAGCGCACGAAGATCGTGAACGCGAAGGTCACGGGCATCGACCACGCGAACAAGACCGCGACCATCACGCCCGAGGGCGGCGAGCCGTACGAGCTGGACTACGACCACGTGGTCGTCACGGCGGGCTCGGTGTCGCGCACCTTCCCGATCCCCGGCATCGCCGACAACGCGATCGGCATGAAGTCGATCGAGGAGGCGGCGGCCGTGCGCGACCGCATGATCTCCAACTTCGAGAAGGCCGCGGCGCTGCCGAAGGAGAGCGAGCTGCGCAAGCGACTGCTCACGGTCGTCGTGGTCGGCGGCGGCTTCGCCGGCATCGAGACGTTCGCCGAGCTGCGCTCGGCGGCCTCGGCGCTGCTCGAGAAGTTCCCCGAGATCTCGTTCGAGGAGACGCAGTTCCACCTCATCGAGGCGATGGGCCGCATCATGCCGGAGGTCTCGCTCGAGACGTCCGAGTGGGTGCTCAAGGACCTCGCCAAGAAGGGCGCGTACGTCCACCTCGACACGCAGGTCGCCGACGCCACGGACGGCGTCGTGAAGACCAACACGGGCGAGGAGTACCCGACCGACCTCATCATCTGGACGGCCGGCGTCATGGCCAACCCGCAGGTGGTGCGCGGCAGCGACCTGCCGACCGAGCCGCGCGGCCGCATCACGACGCAGGCAGACCTGCGCGTGGTCGACGCCGACAAGAACGTGGTCGAGGGCGCGTGGGCCGCGGGCGACGTCGCCGCCGTGCCCGACAAGACCGGCGGCCTGCCCGACGGCACGTGCGTGCCGAACGCGCAGCACGCCGTGCGCCAGGCCAAGCGCCTCGCCAAGAACCTCGTCGCGGTTCTGCGCGGCGAGCAGCCCGTGGACTACTACCACAAGAACCTCGGCGCGGTCGCGGGCCTCGGCCTGTACGACGGCGTGTTCCAGTCGGGCAAGATCGCCATCAAGGGCTTCTTCGCCTGGGTCGCGCACCGCGGCTACCACGGCCTCGCGATGCCCACGTGGGAGCGCAAGTGGCGCGTGCTGTGGGGCTGGTGGCACAACTTCTTCCTGGGCCGCGACCAGGTGCAGCTGAGCGCGCTGACCAACCCGCGCGGCTTCTTCGAGGCCTTCGCCTCGCGCCCGAAGCCCCCGGCCGAGGAGGCACCGGCCCCGGCCGAGAAGCCCGCCGACGCTCCGGCCGCGGCTCCGGCGGAGGAGAAGCAGGCCGAGGCTCCCGCCGGCGAGAAGCCGGCCGAGAAGGTCTCCGCGGAGTAGCCGCCGCACGACGAAAGGGCGCCCATCCCCTAACGTGGATGGGCGCCCTTCGTCGTTCCGGCGAAGGCGTCCCCCTGTAGCCCAACCGGCAGAGGCAGCCGACTTAAACTCGGCCCAGTCTGGGTTCGAATCCCAGCGGGGGGACGGGTCGGCGCTCAGGCCGTGCGGACGAGCGTCGTCACGAGCACGAGCCGCGTGGCGGAGACGAGCTGGGCGGCGCGGACCCAGGGCGACGTGAGCGGCGCGACGCTCGTGTCGACGATGCGGAAGCCCTCGTCGAGCAGGCGCGAGATCTCATCCGCCGCCTCGGGGTTCTCCCACGGGCCGTGGTCGTCGTCGGTCGTGTTCGGGTACAGCACGTGCGTGACGTGCCGGACATCGTTGGTCATGAAGCGTGTTCCTCGTTCCGATGCGTCGCCCGCAGCGGGCGCGGTGCTGTGATGCCGAGGCGCGGCCACTCGGTACGGGAAGCGCAGGGCCGCGCGCCGGTGCGAAAGGGCCAGAAGAACCTACCGGCGTCGTCGATGCGGACCAAGGGGTTGACGATCCGCGTCCTCCGCCGCTAGGCGAGGCCCCTCGCGCGATTGAACCTCTCGGATCAGTCCAATGCGGTACGGTGCCCGGATGGTGGACTCGCGGCTGTCGGCCCGGGCCCTCGTCGAGAAGCTCGGCGCGTGGCGCACGCGGGAGCCGGCGTACGAGGCGCTGGCGGAGGCGGTGCGGGTGCTGTGCCTCGACGACCGGATCGCGCCGCGCACGTCGCTGCCGGCGGAGCGCGAGCTCGCCGCGCGTCTCGGTGTGAGCCGCACCACGGTCGCCGCCGCGTACCGCAGCCTGCGCGAGAGCGGCCACATCCGCAGCGTGCGCGGCTCGGGAAGCGAGACGCTGCCCGTCGGCACGCGCGACGTGACGCCGCTCGGCGGCGCCGGCGACGTGCTCGACCTGCGCCAGGCGAGCCCGGCCCCCTGGCCCGGCCTCCCCTCGGTGTACGCGGAGGTCGTCGGCCGGGGCGCGGGGCTGTTCAGCGGTCACGGCTACGAGATGCTCGGCTCGCCGAGCCTGCGCGAGGCGATCGCCCGGCGCTACGCGGAGCGCGGTCTGCCCACCGATCCCGCCCAGATCATGGTGACCAACGGCGCCCAGAGCGCCATCGCCCTGTGCGCCTCGCTGCTCGTGTCGCGCGGCGACCGCGTGCTCACCGAGACCCCCACGTACCCGCACGCGGCCGCGGCGTTCCGCCGGGCCGGCGCGCGGCTGGTCGGCGTGCCGGTGGCGCCGGGGGAGGGGTGGGACCTCGACCGCGCGGAGCACGCGCTGCGGCGGGCGTCGCCGGTCGCGGCCTACCTGATGCCCGACTTCCAGAACCCGACGGGCGCGTCGATGCCGGTCGCGCAGCGGCACGCGCTCGCGGACGCGGCGGCCTCGACGGGCACCGTGCTGATCGTCGACGAGACCACCGCGGAGCTCGACATCTCGGGCGGTGCGCCCGCCACGCCGTTCGCCGCCGACGTGGGTGACGCCCCCGGCATCGTCACGCTCGGCTCGCTCGGCAAGACGGTGTGGGGCGGGATCCGCGTGGGCTGGGTCCGCGCGGACCGGGCGACGATCCAGCGGCTGGCGGTGGCGCGGCCCGCGGCGGATCTCGGCACCCCCGAGGTGGAGCAGGCGGTCGCGGAGCGGCTGGTGGGCATGATGCCGGAGATCATCGCGCAGCGCCGGGCGCAGCTGCGGGCGGGGCGCGATGCCCTCACCGCCGAGCTGCGCCGCGTCGAGGGCTGGCAGGTGCCGGACGTCGCCGGCGGCGTCGCGCTCTGGGTGGGCCTCGGCGCCGCCCGCAGCTCGGCGCTCGTGCTCGCCGCGCGCCGGCGCGGCGTGCTCCTGAGCGCCGGACCGCGCTTCTCGGTGGGCGGCGGGCTGGAGAGGCACCTGCGCGTGCCGTTCACGGGCGCGCCCGCCACGCTCGTCCGCGCCGCCGCGCTTCTCGCGGAGGCGTGGGGCGAGGTCGCCGCATCCCGCGACGCGCCGGCCGCGTCGACGCTCGTCGACGCGCTCGTCTGAGCCGCGAGTGCCCCGCGGCCACGGACCCGGGATTGGACCGCGCGCCTCGGCGGCCGATGCGCTGGACTGGGGGCATGACCCTCGCCGCACGCCCCCGATCCGTCTCGCTCGCCCTGCGCACCCTGCGCCTGGTCGTGGGCCTCGCGGTGTTCGGCATCGGCGTGGGGCTCACGGTGATCGCGGGCCTGGGCCTGGACCCGTGGACCGTGCTCGCCGACGGCCTCGCGCGCCGCACGGGCATCGGGATCGGCTGGGTCGCCAACCTGCTGGGCGCGCTCGTGCTGCTGCTGTGGATCCCCCTGCGCCAGCGCCCGGGCATCGGCACGGTGCTGAACGTGCTGCTCGTCGGCACCGTGATGCAGGTGACGGTCGACCTCGTGCCGCGGCCCGATCACCTTGCGCTGCAGCTGCTCGCCCTGCTCGGCGGCATCGTCGTGGTCGCCGTGGGCAGCGGCATCCACATCGGCGCGCACCTGGGCCCTGGCCCCCGCGACGGCCTCATGACAGGGCTGCACCAGCGCCTCGGCTGGCCGCACTGGCGCGGGCGGGCGACGGTCGAGCTCACCGTGCTCGCGCTCGGCTGGCTGCTGGGCGGCACGGTCGGGATCGGCACGGTGCTCTTCGCGATCCTGATCGGCCCGCTCGTGCACGTCGCCCTGCGCGTGCTCGACCCGCGCAAGCGGGCCGCGCGGCGCGACGGCGCCCGGCCGGCCTGATCCTGCGTTCTCGGCGGCGATACGCTTGCCGACTTCGAGTGGATCGCGCTCGTGCTCCCGCTCGCGGTCGGAGCGATCGTCATTCCCATCGTGACCGCCGTCTCCGCGCGCATGGTGTGACGCCGGCGGGCGCCCCCGGCTCAGTGCGCCGTCAGCTCCTGGACGATGCCGGCCGCCGCCATCTGTCCCGCGGCCGCGGCCATGACGACCGATGCGACGGGGGCCCGGGAGGGTGGCCCGGTGCGCGAGGTCGCCCGCGGCCGAGACTCCCGGCAGCGAGGTGCGGCCGAACTCGTCGATCTCGATGGCTCCCGAGGAGAGCGTGCGCAGCCCGAGCCGCTCCGCGAAGGGCGCCCGCTGGCGCATCCCGCCCGCCGCGATGAACACGCCGGCCACGACGGTCCCGCCCTCGGCGGTGTCGACGCGCACGCCGTCGCCCTCCTCCCGCACAGCGATCGCCGGGCCGGGGTGGACGCGGGCGCCGGCGTCCTCGAGCGCCCGGTGCTCGTCCTCGGTCGCCGACTCGCCGATGGGGAAGACCGTGATGCTCTCGGCGATCCGGCCCAGCAGCCCGACGAGGTGGGCCGCCCGGGCGGTGCCCAGCAGCGCGATCGGCCGGCCGGCGTGCTCGTGGCCGTCGCAGAACGGGCACGCGAAGGCGCGCCGCCCCCACAGCTCCGCCAGCCCGGGCACGTCGGGCAGCTCGTCGGCCACGCCCGTGGCCAGGATCACGCGGCGCGCGGTGGCCGCCGAGCCGTCCGCGAGCGACACGGCGAACTCGCCCACGGCGCCGGAGACGTCCGTCGCGGGGGTCTCGCGCAGCTCGACGCCGGGGTAGGCCGCGAGCTGGGCGCGGGCGGCGGCGCGGAACTCCGCGGGCGGCGTGCCGTCGTGGGTTACGACGTTGTGCATGTGGGCGACCGTCCCGTTGCGGTACTCGCCCGAGTCGAGCAGCAGCACGGTGCGGTGCATCCGCCCCAGGGTGAGGGCCGCCTGCAGGCCCGCGGGCCCCGCCCCGATCACGATCACGTCGTACATGTCGATCCTTCCGTCCGTCGGACTTGCGTCGTGAGCCAGTGTGTGACTTCATGTCAACATGAAGTCAAATGCGGAGGATCGGGGCGCGCGCTGGGCGGTCGGCGAGGTGGCCTCGAGGTTCGAGCTGCCCACGCACGTGCTGCGCCACTGGGAGTCCGTCGGCCTGCTGCGGCCGCGGCGCGACACCGCCGGACGGCGGCGCTACGGCGAGGACGACGTGGCGCGCATCGCGATCATCCTGCGCAGCAAGGCCGCCGGCATGAGCCTCGAGCAGATCGCCGTGCTGCTGGAGGGCGACGGCCACGGCCGCCACGAGGTGCTGCAGGCGCACCTGGCGGATCTGGACCGCCGCATGGAGGAGATGAGGCGCTCGCGCGAGATGACCGAGCACGCCTTCCGGTGCACCGCGCACGACATCTCGACGTGCCCGCGCTTCCGCGAGGGCGTCGCCGACATCCTCGCCCGGTTCTGATCGGACGCCCCGGGTTCGCCCACGCGGGCCCGCGTAGACTCCGATGCTCGTGAGGTCATCGGGAAGGACCGGCGTACTGCCGCCGCGCGAGGGCATCTCCGCCGCACGGCTGCGGGCCCCGGGCGGGCGCGAGACGCACGCCGCGGCGCACCTGCCCGTGCCGGCCACCGTGCGCGAGTGGCTGGCGGGCACCGTGATCCCGAAGACGATGGGGCGCGAGCAGGCCTTCGGCGCGAGCCCGCTGGAGCCCGAGTACTTCGTGCGGGAGGGCTCGCTCGTCGACGCGCGCGGCGCGGCCGTCGGCCTCGACGACCCCGTGGAGCCCGGCGGCTTCTACTGGTTCCACAAGCCGATCCCGTATGAGGACCGCGTGCCGTTCGAGGTGCGCATCGTGCACGAGGACGACGACCTGCTCGTCGTGGACAAGCCGCACTTCCTCGCCTCCACGCCGAACGGCGTCTTCGTGCGCGAGTGCGTCGTGACGCGGCTGCGCGCGGCCCGCGGCGAGGACGAGCTCGTCGCCATCCACCGCCTCGACCGGGTCACGGCGGGGCTGCTCGTGCTGTCGCGGCGGCCCCGCACCCGCGGCGCGTACCAGGTGCTGTTCCAGCGGCGCGAGATCGACAAGACGTACCGCGCGCTCGCGTGGCTGCCGCCGGGGTGGTCGCCCGGCGACCCGCTGCCGCTCGGGCTCGAGACCGGCGAGGACCGCGATGTGCGCAGCCGGCTGCTCAAGGTCGACGGGGAGCGGCCGGTACGGGTGATCCCCGGCGAGCCGAACGCGCACACGACCATGCGGCTCGTGCGCACCTTCGCGCACGCCGGCCGCTGGGCCGGGGAGTTCGTGCTGCGGCCGCACACGGGCAAGACCCACCAGCTGCGCGTGCACATGAACGGCCTCGGACTGCCGCTCCTCGGCGATCCGGTCTACCCCGAGGACCTCGGTCCCGACCCGTACGACTTCCGCCACGCGCTGCAGTTGCTCGCCCAGCGCCTCACGTTCGACGATCCCTTCACGGGCGAACGCCGCGTGTTCACGAGCGGGCTGGCGCTCGATCCGGCGCGGGCGTGACGACGAGCGACTTGGCGAGCGTCTCGAACTCGAGGTCGTCGCGGCGCGGGATGCCGAAGCGCTCGTCGCCGTATGGGAACGGGCTGCGCGCGCCGGTGCGGCGGTAGCCGCGGCGCTCGTACCAGGCGATGAGGTCGGGGCGTGCCGTGATCACGGTCATCCGCTGCTCGGGAAGATCCCATTCCTCGCGCGCCCTGCGCTCGGCCTCGGCCAGCAGCGTCCCGCCGATCCCGCCGCCCTGCGCGGTGGGGTCGACGGCGAACATGCCGAAGTACGCGTGGCCCTCGCGGCGCTCGAGGTGGCAGCAGCCCGCGAGCGCTCCGTCACGCTCGGCCAGCAGCACGACGGAGCCGGCCGTGCTCAGCAGCGCGTGCACCTGCTCGGCGTCCGTGCGCTGCCCGTCGAGCAGGTCGGCCTCGGTCGTCCATCCGGCGCGGCTGGCCTCGCCACGGTAGGCGCGCTGGACGAGCGCGACGGTGGCGGGCACATCGGCGGGGACGGCGGCGCGGAACGAGAGTGCGGCGGTCACGCCATGACGCTACCCGAACCGGCGCGGGCGGGATCCGGGGGATTCCCTGCCGGCGCGGATGGGCGGCCTCTAGGATGGGGTCGCGAACAGGGGGTTCTCCATGGAGTTGCTGATTCCGGTCGGGATCATCGTGGCCATTGCGGTGATCGTCGGCATCTACCTGTGGGCGACGTACAACTCGCTCGTGCAGCTGAACGTCCGGGTGGACGAGGCGTGGAGCGACATCACCGTGCAGCTCAAGCGTCGGGCGGATCTGATCCCGAACCTCATCGAGACGGTGAAGGGATACGCGGCCCACGAGAAGGCGGTGTTCGAGAACGTCACGCGCGCGCGGGCCGAGACGCTGCAGGCGACCACGCCGCGCGCCGCGGGTGTGGCCGAGGGCCACATGGAGCAGGCGCTCAAGAGCCTGTTCGCCGTCGCCGAGGCGTACCCGCAGCTGCAGGCGAGCCAGAACTACCTGCAGCTGCAGCAGTCGCTCGTCGACACCGAGGACAAGATCCAGGCGTCGCGCCGCTTCTACAACGGCGGCGTGCGCGAGCTGAACACGAAGATCAAGGTCTTCCCCAACAACCTCTTCGCCCGCCAGCTCGGTTTCCACGAGCGGGAGTTCTTCGAGGTGGTCGACGGCGCCGCCATCGCCGAGCCGCCGCGCGTGCAGTTCTGAAAGAACTGCACTTGCCAATCGACACCCTGCAGTTCTGAACAAGCTGCATCGGGGATTCAGTGCATCGTCATGCCGCCCGTGACGTTGATGCCCTGGCCGGTCATGTACGACGAGAGTCGGCTCGCGAGGAACAGCGCGACGCCGGCGACGTCGGACGGCTGACCGGTCCGCCCGAGCGGCACCTGCGCGTTGTCCTCGGCCTCGATCTCGGCGGCCGTCATCCCGCGCACGACGGCTCCCTCCTCGCGCTCCCGGTGCTTCATCGGGGTCTCGATGATGCCAGGGCAGATGGCGTTCACGAGGATCCCGCGCGGCGCGAGCTCGACCGCCATCGTCCGCACGAGGCCGAGCACGGCGTGCTTCGACGCGACGTAGCCGCTCATGCCCCGGTAGCCGTTCTTCCCCGCCTGCGACGCGATGAGGACGAGCCGGCCCTGCCGCCCCGTCGCGACGAGCTGCCGCGCCACCGCGCGGGCGACGAGGAACGAGCCGGTGGCGTTCACCTCGAGGTTGCGGTTCCAGTCGGGCAGGGTCGTCTCGGTCGTGTACGCCATCGTCGATGTGCCGGCCGCGTGGACGAGCACGTCCACCGGCCCGACCCGGTCGCGGATCGCCGAGACGGCCGCGTCGACGGCGGGCTCATCGGCCACGTCGAGGCGGATCTGCCAGCCGCCGTCCGGCGCGACCGTCGGCGTCGCGGAGGCGTGGGCGACGTCGGCGCTCACCACCGTCGCTCCCTCGGCGGCGAAGGCCGCGACGGTCGCCTCTCCGATGCCGCTCGCGCCGCCGGTGACGAGCACCACCCGGCCGCGCAGCTCGGGGAAGGTCACGCGACCACCCGGCGGAACGGGTCCGTGCTGATCCCCTGCGCCACGATGTGGGCCGCCCACTCGCGGGCGCTGTGCAGGCTGTGGTCGCGGTAGTTGCCGCACTCGACCGCGCTCACCCCCGGCACGTCGTCCCAGGTGACGTCCTCGGCGATCGCGCGCAGGCTGTCGGCGACGACCGGCGTGATCTCCTCCAGCGTGCGCTCGCCCCACACGATCAGGTGGAAGCCGGTGCGGCAGCCGAACGGCGAGCAGTCGATGACGCCGTCCATCCGGTCGCGCAGCAGGCTCGCCAGCAGGTGCTCGATGGTGTGGAGCCCGGCCGTCGGGATCTCGCCCTGGTTGGGCTGCACGAAGCGCAGATCGAAGTTCGAGATCGCGTCGCCGCGGGGCCCGCGCTCGACGGCGATGAGCCGCACATACGGCGCGAGGACGGCGGTGTGATCCAGCTGGAAGCTCTCGACGTCGGCCATGGGTTTCTCCTTCGGTGGTGGATTCGATCAGAGGGATGGAACGGGCGCCGCCGTGAGGGCGACGCGGGGCAGCGGGAGCTGATGTCGTTCGAGCGCGGACATCGCCTCGACCACGTCCGAGGCTCGCAGCCCGGACCGGAGCAGGTGCAGCGACGAGCGCTCGTCCGCCGCCACGGCGGCGATGGCGTGCAGCGACGCGCGGTCGCCGGCGTCGATGCCGAGGTCGGCCAGCGAGCGCGGCAGCCCCAGGTCGGCATAGAGCCCGGCGAGGGCGTCGATGTCGTTCCAGTGCGCCTCGAGTGCGAGCTGCACGAGGATCCCGTACGCGACCTTGACGCCGTGGAGCAGGTCGCGGGTGCCGTCGACGGCGCTCAGCCCGTCCGAGACGGGGTGCGCCGCCGTCGCGCGCCCGTGGGGCCCCGCGAACGCTCCGACGATCCCGGCCGACACGATCGCGGCCTCCATGACGTCGCGCCACGCGTCGCTGAGCCGGCCCGCCCTCATGTCGTGCACGGCGGTGACGCCGTGCACGAGGACCGCGTCCCGGCAGCGCCGCGCGGCATCGCGGCCGATCGCGGTGAGCACGGAGGCGTCGCCGCGCTCGAGCAGGGGCCGCACCTCGAACCACTTCGCGAGCGTGTCGGCGATGCCCGACACGAAGAACTCGGGCGGGGAGTCGAACACCGCACGAGGCTCGATGAGGAGCGCATGGGTCGGCGTCTCGTGCTCCGCGTGGCCCAGATGGCGGTGGTCGTCGTCGTAGAACACGCTCACGCGCGACCACGCCGAGCAGGTGCTCGCCAGCGTCGGCACGAGGACGACCGGGACGCCGGCCTCGACCGCGACCGCCTTCGCGGTGTCCAGCGCCTTCCCGCCGCCGATGCCGAGCACCGCGTCCGCGTCGCGGGCGAGCGTTCCCAGGCGCGCGATCTCGGCGGGGCTGCACTCTCCGCCGAATGCCGCGTCCACGGTCTCGACGGGGTCGAGCGCGGGCAGGTGCGCAGCGACGGCGCGCCGGGCACGCCTGCCGTGCACCGAGAGCACCCGTCGCGCCCCGATCCGGTCGAGGACGCGGGGCAGCGCATCGAGCGCGCCCTCGCCGCTCGCGACGACGCCGGGGCCGGGATGGCGCAGGCCGCTCACGCCGACGCCTCCGGTGCGGGGAAGCGCGCGATGGCCGTGCGCAGCGTCGCCTCGTCGTGCACGAGCCCGATGCGCACGTGCCCGGCACCGCCGGGGCCGAAGCCGCTGCCCGGCGCGACCGCGACGCCGTGCTCCTCGAGCAGGCGGGCGGCGAAGGCCCCGTCGTCGCCGGGGACCGCCAGCCACACGAAGAAGGTGCCGCCGGGGGCGTCGACGCGCCACCCCGACTCGCGCAGCGCCGCGACGACGGCATCGCGGCGCGCGCGGTAGACCTCGACGAGCGCCTCGGCCGCGTTCTGGTCGCCGGACAGCGCGGCGGCCGCCGCCTCCTGCGTCGCCCCGAAGATCGTGCTGAGCGCATGGCTCTGGTAGCGCCGCATCGCGGCGATCAGCGACGCGTTCCCGGCCGCGAAGCCGAGGCGCCAGCCCGCCATGCTGTACGTCTTCGAGAGCGTGGAGATCTCGACCGTGCGCTCCCCGGACGCGTCGACGGCGAGCGCCGACAGCGGCCGGCCCGAGAAGCCGAGCGAGGAGTACGCGAAATCGTGGACGAGCGCAGCGCCCAGACGCTCCGCGAGCGCGAGCACCTCCCCGACCTCGGCGGCGTCCACCAGTGCTCCCGTGGGATTGTGCGGCGAGTTCAGCACGACGAGCGCCGCCTCGTCCGCGCCCGCGAAACCGCGCGCGTCCGGCCGGTACCCGCGAGCGGGGTCGAGCCGCAACTCGGCGATGCCCGCACCGGCCAGCGCGGCGAGCGAGCGGTAGGCCGGGTACCCCGGGTCGGGCAGCACCACGGTGGCCCCCGGGTCGACGAGGCCCTGGAAGGCGGCCAGCAGCGCCTCGTGCGAACCGTGGAACGCCGCCACCTCGGCCTCGGGATCCACCGTGACGCCGTGGTCGCGGGCGTACGCGGCGGCGATGGCCCGCGCGAGCGAGGGCAGCGGCGTGGCGGCGGGGTAGCGGTGGTGCACCGGGTCGGCGACCGCGCGCTGCATCGCCCGCACGATCGCCGGCGGCGTGGGCAGGTCGGGGTTGCCCTTGGACAGGTCGATGACGTCGACGCCGCGGGCGCGTGCCTGCGCGATGCGCCGATCCATCTCGCCGAAGAAGCCGGGCGGCAGCGACGCGACCCGCTGCGCGGCGCGGAAGACGGCCACCTCAGCGCCTCCGCACCCGGCGGGCGAGCGCGTTGCCCGCCGCCTGCACGAGCTGCACGATGACGATGAGTGCGATCACGGTCACGAGCATGGCGAATCCGTCGAAGCGCTGGTAGCCGTACGAGATCGCGAGATCGCCGATGCCGCCCGCCCCGACGGTGCCGGCCATCGCCGATGCGTCGATGAGGCCGATCGTCGCCGTGGTGAGCGCGAGGATCAGCGATCCCCGCGCCTCCGGCAGCAGGAAGCGGCGGAAGATCTGCCATGGGGTGGCGCCCATCGACCGCGCCGCCTCGATGATGCCGCCGGGCACCTCGAGCATCGAGTTCTCGACGAGGCGGCCGATGTACGGCGCGATCATGACGACCAGCGGCACGATCGCCGCCTCCGGACCGATGGACGATCCGACGACGAAGCGGGTGAACGGCAGGATCGCGACGAGCAGGATGATGAACGGCAGCGAGCGCACCAGGTTCACGAACGTGCCCAGCACGAGGAACAGCGGGCGATTCGGCAGGATGCCGCCGGGACGGGTGACCGCGAGCATCGTGCCGATGACGATGCCGAGCGCCGCGCCGATGGCGAGCGACACGCCCACCATGTACAGCGTCATGACCAGCTCGGAGAAGAACTGCTCCGTCGTGATCAGGGTGAAGGGCGCGCTCATGCCGCACGCACCTCCGTCACCGTGAGCACCGCATCCTCGAGGTACTGCCGCGCCCGCCGGATCCGGGAGGGATCGCCGTCCAGCTGGATGATGAGCTGGCCGACGGTGTGCTGCTGGATCTCGGTCATGTCGGCGTGCAGGATGTTCACGCCCACGCCGATCTCCGCGATCAGCGTGGCAACGATCGGCGCCGTGACCTGCTCGTCCAGCAGGAGCAGTCGCCAGAGATGGTCGCCGCCGATCCGCTCGACGACGCGCGCCGGCAGCGTCTGCGGCACGACCGACTCGACGAACGCCGACGTGGTGGCGCTGCGGGGGCGCACGAACACGTCGAGCACAGACCCCTGTTCCACGACCCGACCGGCCTCCATCACCGCCACCTCGTGGCAGAGATCCTTGATGACGTCCATCTCGTGGGTGATGACGAGGATCGTCGTGCCGTACTCGCGGTTGATGCGGCGCAGCAGCCCGAGGATCTGCTCCGTCGTCGTCGGGTCGAGCGCGCTCGTGGCCTCGTCGCAGAGCAGGATCTCGGGATTGCGCACGATCGCCCGCGCGATCCCGACCCGCTGCTTCTGGCCGCCCGAGAGATCACCGGGGTGGGCGTCGGCCTTCGCGGCGAGCCCGACGAAGGCGAGGGCCTCGTCGGCGCGCGTGCGGGCCTGGCCTGCGGGCACGCCGTCCAGGCGAAGGGGGAGGGCGACGTTCTCGCGCACGGTGATCGTCTCGAGCAGGTGGAACTGCTGGAACACCATGCCGGTGCGCTTCTGCATCGCGCGGAGCTCGCGGCCGTCGAGCGCGGTCAGATCCACCCCGTCGAGGCGCACGACGCCCGATGTGGGGCGCTCGAGCGCGTTGACGAGGCGCACGAGCGTGGACTTGCCGGCGCCGCTGTGGCCGATGACGCCGAAGATGCTCCCGCGCGGCACCCGCAGCGTCACCTCGTCGAGGGCGGTGACCCGCGCGCCACGGCGCCCGGGGAAGACGCGCGAGACGCGCTCGAACTCGACGAGGGCCGCGACCTCGGGCGAGGTGGAGGCTGTGTCGGTCACCGGCGCTCAGTCCTCCAGCGCGTCGGGGATGTTGTAACCGGCGTACTGCGGGTCGCCGGCGATGTATGCGGCGAACTCCTCCGACTCGTAGGCGGCCTTGATGTCCTTCGCCCACGCGGTCTCGAGGTTCGGCTCGTCCACGGTCACGACCACGGAGAACTCGTCCGTCAGCTCCTCGAGCGCGAGGGCGTCGGTCAGGTCCAGTCCGCCCGAGACGACGAAGTTGCCCTGGATCACCGAGTAGTCCACGTCGGACAGCGACGCGACCTGCTGCGCGTTCTCGATCGCGACGATCTCGATGCCGGCGACGTTCTCGGAGATGTCTGCCGGGGAGGCGGTCGCCGGATCGATCGAGTCGCTGAGCTCGATCCAGCCGACATCGGCGAGCACCTGGAAGGCGCGGTACATGTTCGAGGGCTGGTTCGGCACCGCGACGGTCGCGCCGGGCTCGACATCGTCCAGGGCGTCGCTCTGGCCGCCGAACAGCGCCATCGGCGGCCCCGGCACCTGGACGAGGGAGGCGTTGTGCAGCCCCTCCTGCTCATTGACCGACTCCTGGAACACCGGGTGCTGCATGATGATCGCGTCGACCTCGCCGTCCGCGAGCGCGACGTTCGTGATGATCCCGTCGGTGAACTCGCTGATCTCCACGGTGTAGCCGTCCTCCTCGAGGATCGGCTGGATGCCCTGCTCGAACATCTCGCGGTAGGGGCCAGGGTTGAAGCCGAACCGGAGCGTCGTCTTCTCGTCCTCCGGCTGGTCGGCGGGGGCGGCGGCGCCGCAACCCGTCAGCGCGAGCGCGACGACGACGGCGGCGGCGAGCGAGGGGAGCAGGCGGGGGAACGGCATGGTGGACTCCGAGTGCGTGACGGCCGGGATGCGGACGCTCCGACGCTATCGCCGCGATGCCGGCCGCCCGATTCGTGTTACGCCGTGCGACGGACTCAGAACATCGACAGGATCAGCTGCGCGTCGCGGAAGGTGAGCGTTCCGCGCATCGTCCAATCGTCGGTGCGATACGTGAAGCTCTGCGCCGAGCCGTCGTGCGCGACGCCGGAGGCCTCCGCGACGAGCGCGCCGCCCGTGGCCTGGAACGTGCCCGCGTCGGCATCCAGCGACGCCCGGGGCAAGCGCTCGATCGTGAACGCGATCCGCTCGAGCTCGCGCAGATCGGCCGCCCAGGGGACGACGATCCCGCACGCGGCCGGGACGGCGTCGGTCGCCGCCGCGCAGCGCTCGGCGTGCCCCTCGAGCCGCTCCTGCACGATCTCGGTCGCGCCCTCGGCGACGGTCGCATCGAGCTCGACGTCGGCAGACTCCTGGCCGGGCAGGATCGCGACGCGGGCCGCGCCGTCGAGGATCTCGGCCGGCAGCGGGGTCACCTCGTACACGCCGGGCAGCAGGATCGGGGTGTCGTCGGCCGCGAACGTGCGGTCGCCGATGGCGAAGGCGTCGCCGCGGGACGGCGTCACGGTGAGGGCAGTGGTCGCTCGCACGATCCACGTATCACCGGCGCGCGCCATGGGCACGGCGACCTCGCGCGGCTCGCCGTCGAGCGTGACCTCGGCGTGCAGCTCGGCGCGGTCGCCGTCGGTCTCGACGGCGCCGAGGGCGGCGTCCGAGACGTGGGCGCGGGCCCGTGCGAACAGCGCGAGCGCGTCGTCGTCCGCATCGGTCACGGCGTCGAGCGCCTCGGCATCGCCCCGGACGAGCGCCGTGAGGTAGCGCTCCGCCGTGTCGCGGGGGTCCGATCCGCGCGAGGCGATCCACCACGCGCCGATCCCGCCGGCGAGCAGCGCCACGACCACGGCGGCGACGAGCACGGCCCGCGTGCGGCGCGCGCGTCCCGGCGCCGCGGCCGCGTCGCCGGGGGCCGTCACGACGCCCGCTCCGTCTGCTCCGCGCGCGGCAGCGGGATCGCCGGCGCCAGCGGCGCGCGCGGGTGGTCGTGGCGCTCGGCGCCGGGCAGCGCGTCGGCGATGTCGTGCGCCGCGTCGCCCCACCCCGAGACCGAGACCCGTTCGAGGCCCTGCCACGCCGCCGCGCGCTGCAGCTCCGCGGCGATCCGCTCGGCCGCGTCGGCCGGGGCGTCCCGCTCCCACCAGGCGGACTGCACGAGCAGGGTCGAACCCGCGCGGTCGGCCTTGAGGTCGACGCGCGCCGCCAGGCGGTCGCCCACGAGCACCGGCAGGGAGTAGTAGCCGAAGCGCCGCTTGTGCGCCGGCACGTAGATCTCGATCCGGTAGTCGAAGCCGAACATCCGCAGGGCGCGGTCGCGGAACCACACCACGGGGTCGAACGGCGTGAGCAGCGCGACGCGGTCGACGCGGCGGGGCACGGCGGCGTCGCGGTGCAGCCAGGCGGGCAGCGGCCTGCCGCCGCGATCCCAGCCCGCCACGCGCACGGGAAGCAGCTCGCCCGCGTCGGCGAGATCGGCGATGGCGGGGGCGACGTCGCGCGCCTTCAGGCGGTAGTAGTCGGCGATGTCGGGCGCGGTGGCGATGCCGTGCGCGCGGGCGGCGCGGCGCACGAGCTCGCGGATCGCCTCCGCGCGCGGCACCTCGCGGGCGAGCGCGTCGGCGGGGATCACGCGCTCGGCCAGGGCATAGCTGCGCTCGAATCCGCGCCGGCCCGCGATCGCGACCTCGCCGAAGCGCCACATCAGCTCGAGCCCCCGCTTGACGTCGTCCCAGTCCCACCAGGGGCCGCGCGGCGCGCGGGGCGGCTCGTCGTGGAGGTCGGCCGGCCGGACCGCACCGCGTTCGATGAGCTCGGCGCGCAGGCGGTCGAGCGTCGGCGCGTGCGCGCGCGCCCAGTCGTCGTAGCGCGCGCGGAAGGCGTCCATGCGGAACCGCCACAGCGACCAGTCCGCCGCGGGCACGAGCGCCGCCTCGTGCGCCACGTACTCCACGTAGCGGGCGCGGCGCCCGAAGAGCATCCGGTCGAGGGCGTCGCGATCGTAGGCGCCGAGGCGCGCGAAGTGCGGCATGTAGTGCGAGCGCGCGAACACGTTCACCGAGTCGATCTGCAGCGCGCCCATCCGCTCCATCGCCGAGTGCAGCCGCGCGGGCCCCGCGGCGGCGGGCCGCGCGCCGCCGAAGCCCTGCGCGCCCAGGGCGATGCGCCGCGCCTGGGCCGCGCTGAGGGTCTCGATCCGCGTGGTCGTCATCGCTCCACGCTACTGCGGGGCTCCGACATGCCTCCCGACGATCCGTCCCGAGACGCCGCGCGGTCGGCGGCGCGGCGGAGCATCGGCCCGGTCGCGCCCGGCGCGTCGGAGGGGCCTGCCATACTGGCCGCGATGTCTCGGATCCCCGCCGCCTCCGCCCTCGTCCTCCTCACGACCCTCGGGCTCGTCGGCTGCGCGCCGGGCGACGACGGTCTCGACGAGGCCCTCACCGCCGTCGAGTCCGCCCTCGAGCGGCACGAGCTGCCCGCGAGCGCGACGGGCGGCGACGACTTCGCATCGCTCGTCGAGCCGCTCGCCGGGTACGAGCTGGACGTCGCTCTCGGCGAGGTCGAGCGCGACGGGGACGTCGCGACCGTGCCGGCGGAGTGGACGTGGGACATCGACGGGCGGGAGTGGACGTACGAGCAGACGCTCGAGCTCACCCGCGACGGCGAGACGGGCGAATGGGCCCTTCCGTGGTCGCCCGCGCTCGTCGCCGACGGCCTGGAGGAGGGCGAGACGGTCGGCGTCGAACGGGCCTATCCGCCGCGCGCGCCGATCGTGGGCGCGGGCGGCGAGCCCATCGTCACGGAGCGGCCCGTCACGCGGTACGGCCTCGACAAGAGCTGGATCGACGCGGGCCAGGTCGACCAGAGCGCGCGCGACATCGCCGCGGCGCTGCAGGTCGACGCCGACGAGTTCGCGGCGCGGGCCGCGGCGATGGGCGAGCTCGCCTTCGTCGAGGCGATCGTGCTGCGCCCCGAGGACGCGGCGACGCGGGTTCCGGCGGACTTCGCCGAGATCCCCGGCGCGAGCGCCATCGAGACGACCATGCAGCTTGCGCCGACCCGCACGTTCGCCCGCGAGATCCTCGGCACGGTCGGCGAGGCGACGGCCGAGATCGTCGAGAACTCCGAGGGCGCGATCGCCCCCGGGGAGCAGACCGGGCTGTCGGGGCTGCAGGCCGAGTACAACGACCGCCTGCGCGGCACCCCGGCCGTCACCATCACGGCGTCGACGGGCGAGGAGGACGAGGATCCGCGCGTGCTCGCCGAGTGGCCGGCGGAGGACGGCGAGCCGCTGCAGACCACGCTCGACATCGCGCTGCAGCAGCGGGCCGAGGCGGTGCTGGCGGGCGTCGAGCCCGCGAGCGCGCTCGTGGCGATCCGGCCGTCCACGGGCGAGATCCTGGCCGCCGCGAACGGCCCGGGCAACGGCGGCTTCGACGCCGCGACGAGCGGCCGGTACGCGCCGGGCTCCACGTTCAAGGTCGTGACGACGCTCGCCCTGCTGCGGTCCGGAATGGCGCCGGACGACGCCGTGGCGTGCGCGGATGAGGTCACGGTCGACGGCTACACGTTCCACAACTACGGCGAGTACCCCGCCTCCGCGCTGGGCGGCATCACCCTGCGCGCCGCCGTGGCGAACTCCTGCAACACGGCGTTCGTCGGCCTGAACGACCGCGTGACCGACGCCGATCTGCGCGACGCCGCGGCCTCCCTGGGCGTCGTGGGGCCGGACGACACCGACTCCCAGACCCAGCACGCGGCCAACATGATCGGCCAGGGCATCGTCACCGAGACGCCGCTCGGCATGGCGACGGTCGCCGCCTCGGTCGCCGCGGGGCGCACCGTGTCGCCGTACCTCGTCGCCCCCGGCGAGCAGGCGGAGTCCTCGCTCACCGCCGAGGAGGCCGAGACGCTGCGGGGCCTCATGCAGGCCGTCGTCACCGAGGGCTCGGGAAGCGCCCTCGCGGGGCTGGGCGCGGGCGTGGGAGCCAAGACCGGCACGGCGGAGTTCGGCGAGCCCGACGAGAACGGCGACCTCGCGAGCCACGCGTGGATGATCGCGTTCCACGGCGACCTCGCCGTCGCGGTGTTCGTGGAGCGGGGCGAGGGCGGGGCGAGCACGGCCGGCCCCCTGATGGCCGACTTCCTCGACGGCTGAGCCCGCGCATCACGGTGCGGGCATACGGCGTGGTCCTAGACTTGGCCAGATGAGCGACG
Organism: Microbacterium petrolearium; assembly: GCF_054782875.1. Classification (NCBI taxonomy): domain Bacteria; kingdom Bacillati; phylum Actinomycetota; class Actinomycetes; order Micrococcales; family Microbacteriaceae; genus Microbacterium; species Microbacterium petrolearium. The sequence goes on along the minus strand of NZ_BAAGRQ010000015.1, from coordinate 19,680 downwards.
AGAACCGCCCCTCGCTCGATTCGAACCGGGGGTTCTGGGACTTCCTGCGACCGCGGGCGGCCGCGCCGAGCCGGTCGGGCGTCGACGGCGTGGAGGTCCCGACGGGACTGCGCGTCGCGACGGCCTATGCGTGGCGGCTCCTGATCATCGCCGCGGCCGTGGGCGTGGGCGTCTGGCTGGTCATCCAGTTCAAGCTGCTCGTCATCCCGATGCTCGTCGCCATCCTCATCACGGCGCTGCTGTCCCCGGGGTTCACGCTCATGCTGCGACTGCGCGTCCCGCGCGTGCTCGCGATCGTCGTCTCGGTGCTCGGCACCCTCGCGATCGTCATCGGCCTCATCTGGCTCGTCGTGTGGCAGGTGAGCCGCGAGGCGGGGGAGGTGCGCGACCGCGCCGCGCAGGGCATCGTCGATCTGCGCGACTGGGCGATCTCGAGCGGGCTGCTGACGGAGCGCCAGATCAGCGACGCATTCGACACCGGCTCCCGCTTCCTCAGCGAGCAGGCCGAGACGCTGCTCAGCGGCGCGCTGACCGTCGGCACCACCGTCGGCCACCTCGGTGCGGGGCTGCTGCTGGCCCTGTTCATCCTCATCTGCCTGCTCGCCGACGGCGCCTCGATCTGGCGCTGGACGCTGCGGCTGTTCCCGCGCTCCTCGCGCCCCGCGGTCGACGCCTCGGCCCGCAACGGCTGGCGCACCCTCATCAACTACGCGCGCACGCAGATCATCGTCGCCACGATCGACGCGGTCGGCATCGGCATCGGCGCCGTGCTGCTCGGCGTGCCGCTGGCGATCCCCATCGGGGTGCTCGTGTTCCTCGGCGCGTTCGTGCCCTTCGTCGGCGCGATCGTCACGGGGGCCATCGCGGTCGTGATCGCGCTCGCCTACAACGGCATCTGGATCGCCGTGGCGATGCTCGCGGTCGTGCTGCTCGTGCAGCAGGTCGAGAGCCACCTGCTGCAGCCGCTGCTGATGGGGTCGGCCGTCAAGGTGCACCCGCTCGCCGTCGTGCTCGTCGTGGCGGGCGGATCGATGATCGGCGGCATCGCGGGAGCGCTGTTCGCGGTGCCCGTGGCGGCGTTCGTGAACGTCGTCGCCGTCACCCTGGCGAGCGGATCGTGGCGCACCGGCGCGCCGCCCGACGCGGATGTGATCTGGAGCACCGTGCCCAGATCGGTCCGCGGCGACGGGACCAAGGACGACGGCCCGAAGGCCGACGCCCCCGACGACGAGGCGGAGCCGGCGCCGCCGGCCGGCGACAAAGGGAGTCGGGCATGACCATGGCCGAGCAGACCCGGGGGACGTCCGCGACGCCCGGGCTCGCCGAGATCGAGGCCGCCGCGGCGAGCCTCGCCGGTGTCATCGAGCGCACGCCGCTGCAGCCCTCGCAGCACCTGACCGAGGTGCTCGGCCACCCCGTGAGCCTCAAGCTCGAGAACCTGCAGCGGACGGGATCGTTCAAGGTGCGCGGCGCCACCTACCGGCTCTCGCGCCTCACGCCCGAGGAGCGCGCCCGCGGGGTCGTCGCCGCCTCAGCCGGCAACCACGCGCAGGGCGTGGCCCTGGCCGCGCGCGAGCTGGGCATCCACGCCACGATCTACATGCCGCTCGGTGTGCCCGTGCCCAAGTTGCTGGCCACCCGCGGCTACGGCGCCGAGGTCGTGCTGAGGGGCGAGACGGTCACCGAGCCGCTGCGCCTCGCCGCCGAGCACGCCGAGCGCACCGGCGCCGTGCTCATCCACCCCTTCGACCACCGGGACATCGTCACGGGGCAGGCCACGCTCGGCCTCGAGGTGATGGACGAGGCGCCCGACGTCGAGACGATCGTGCTGGGGATCGGCGGGGGAGGCCTGATCGCGGGCGTCGCGGCGGCCGCGAAGGCCCGCGCGGCGGCCGCCGGGCGCACGGTGCGGATCGTCGGCGTGCAGTCCGAGAGCGCCGCCCCCGTGCCGGAGTCCCTCGCGGCCGGCCGCCCGGTCGCGGTGGAGACGCGGCCGACGATCGCCGACGGCATCCTCGTCGCGCGCCCCGGCGACGTGCCCTTCGAGATCATCCGGGAGCTCGTGGACGAGGTCGTCACCGTCAGCGACGACGACATCGCCCGCGCCCTGCTGGCCCTGCTCGAGCGCGCCAAGGTCGTCGTGGAGCCGGCGGGGGCCGTCGGCGTCGCGGCCATCATGGCCGGCAAGGTGCGCGCGCAGGGCCACACCGTCGCGGTGCTGACCGGCGGGAACATCGATCCGCTGCTCATGCAGCGGGTGATCGCGCACGGCCTGGCCGCGTCGGGCCGCTACATGACCGTGCGCGTGCCGCTGCCCGACCGCCCCGGCCAGCTCGTGCAGGTCTCGCAGGTGATCGCCGAGGCGGGCGGCAACGTCATCGAGGTGCTGCACACGCGCCACGGCCAGGGGCTGCAGATCAGCGAGGTCAACCTGCAGGTGTCGGTCGAGCTGCGCGGCACCGAGCACCGCGAGCTCGTGCTCCAGGCGCTGCGCGACGCCGGCTTCCGCCCGGAGCTGATCGAAGACTAGCTTTTTCGAGTCTGCGCGCGCTCGGGCACGGCTTCGCCGTGCCGCTCGCGTGCTCGCGCCGGCGCTCCCGCGCGGACGAGGCGGCGCTTCGCGCCGCGGGGGCGGCCGCATTGGCGGCCGCACGCTCGCTTCGCTCGCACAGTGATCGGTTGCTGAACGGAGCGGCCGCAGGCCGCGGAGATGAAGCGACCACCGCAATCCGGCGACGCGGGGCGGGTCAGCCCAGGAAGGTGTCGACCTTGACGATCTCGACCGGGATCTGCTTGCCGTTCGGGGCCTCGTAGGACGTCTTGTCGCCCTCCTTGAGGCCGAGGATCGCGGCGCCCAGGGGGCTCTTCTCGCTGTAGACGTCGAGGTCGGTGCCGCCGGCGATCTCGCGGCTGCCCAGCAGGAACCGCTCCTCGTCGCCCAGGATCAGCGCCGTCACGACGGTGCCGGACTGGACGGTGCCGTCCGACTGCGGCGCCTCTCCGACGACGGCGTCCTTGAGGAGCGCCTGCAGCGTGCGGATGCGGGCCTCCTGCTTGCCCTGCTCGTCCTTGGCGGCGTGGTAGCCGCCGTTCTCGCGAAGGTCGCCCTCCTCGCGGGCGGCCTCGATGCGCTTGGCGATCTCCTCGCGGCCCACCGTGCTGAGGTGCTCGAGCTCGGCGGCGAGGCGGTCGTAGGCCTCCTGAGTGAGGAACGTGGTGTCGTTCGACACGGCTCTATCCCTTCGTAGCAGGATGTGAAAGACGCCCCGGCACCGGCCGGGGCGTCAGAGGTTCTGGTGCGTCAGCCTACGACACGCGGCAGGAGTTCACCAAACCGGTCGTGGCCTCGGCGACGGTCGGCACGGTCTCCCTGTGCTGCTGCGCGTGCCGCTCGGCCGCCGGGTACGCGAACACCTTCCAGCCCACCACGCCGAAGTCCTCGTCGAGCGCCTCGAGCACACACACGACGTCGCGGCCCGGGGGAGCGGTGAACTGGAACGACACGTCGACGGCGTGCTCGCCGGTCACCTCGAAGCCGAGGTCGTCCACGCTCACGTCGTCGATGGTCGAGGCCACCGTGGTCCACACGAGCCAGCCGACGGCCGCCGCCGCGAGCGCGCCCACGATCAGCCGGCCCGCCCTGCGGCCGCCGCGCGTGCGGCCGTATCGCTCGTCGAGCTGGGCCTTGGTGGTCACGGGGATCTCCGGGGGAGGGGGAACGTAGGCTGGTACTCCAGGCTACGTCGGGAAGATGAGGACAGAATGCACGGACTCGGCTGGATCGTCGCGCAGGCGGTCACGCCCACCCCGACCCCCACGGTCGACCCGGACCTCGTCACGCCCGGTCCGCTCGGCTTCGGCGTCGTCGCGCTGCTCGTCCTCGCCGTCGTGCTGCTCGTGCTCGACATGCTGCGCCGCGTGCGCCGGGTGCGCTATCGCGAAGAGGCGAACGAGGCGCTCGACGCCGAGGAGGCCGCCGCCCGTGGCGAGTCGTCCGAGGACGACGCCGCGCGCTGAGCCGCGTCACGCCGGGGCTCCCCGTCAGGCCGGGCCGTTGAACGGCGGGTTGATCGCCAGCAGCAGCGCCGCGGTCCAGTGGCACAGGAACGCCAGCACGGTGCACACGTGGAAGATCTCGTGGAAGCCGAAGTGCTTCGGAGACGGGTTGGGCCGCTTCATCGCGTACACGACGGCGCCCACGGTGTAGAGCAGGCCGCCCACGATCACGAGGATGACCATCGCCAGGTTCGCCTCGAACAGCTGCGGCATGTACATCACGGCCGCCCAGCCGAGCGCGAGGTACAGCGCCACGTAGAGCCAGCGCGGGGCGCCGATCCACAGCACCCGGAACAGGATTCCCACGAGCGCGCCGATCCAGACGACGACGAGCAGGATCGTGCCCTGCGGGAACGGCAGCGCCAGCAGCGCGATCGGCGTGTACGTGCCGGCGATGAGCAGCAGGATGTTCGCGTGGTCGATCCGCTTCAGCACGGCCTTGACCGTCGGGCTCCAGTCGAAGCGGTGGTACATCGCCGAGTTGCCGAACAGGAGCAGCGACGAGGCCATGAAGACCGCCGACGCCCATTTGGCCGTGGCGCCCTGCGCCAGGGTGATGAGCACGACGCCCGTCACGAGCGCGACGGGGAAGGTCGCCGCGTGGATCCAGCCGCGCCAGCTGGGCTTGATGTCGACCACCGCATCGACGGCGGAGGCCTCGAGGAGGGGCAGCTGCGGGACCTCGGGGGCGCGATCACGACGGCTCATGATCCCGAGACTACGCGGCGGCACATGCCGCGCGGCGCACGCGCGGGCGATCCCCAGGCGATCCCTGCATCGCACCTGACTAGGGTGGATCCGTGAACAGCGGACGTTCGGGGCAGGGCCTGGGGCCCCTCTACCGCCTCTACACCGCGCGGCTGCGGCGCGAGATCGACCCGGCGGCCGTGCCGCATCACGTCGCGATGATGATCGACGGCAACCGGCGCTGGGCACGCCAGCTCGGCCTGCGCACGGCGGCGGACGGCCATCGCGCGGGGGCGCGCAAGATGGTCGAGTTCCTGGAGTGGTGCGACGAGCTCGGCGTGGGCGTCGTCACCCTCTACCTGCTCTCGAACGACAACGTGCGCAAGCGCGACGCGGCGGAGCTGAGCGACCTGATCGAGATCATCGAGGGGCTCGCGCACCGCCTCGCCGGCCGCGGCGACTGGCGGGTGCAGCACGTGGGCCGCGACGGCGACCTGCCCGACTCCCTCGTCATGGCGCTGCGTGACGCCGAGGAGCGCACCGCGGCCAACACCGGACTGCACGTGAACCTCGCCGTCGGGTACGGCGGGCGAGCCGAGATCGTGGATGCGGTGCGGAAGATCATCCAGAAGCACGACGAGCGCGGCGGCTCCCTCGAGGAGCTGGCGGCGAGTCTCACGCCCGAGGTGATCGGGGAGCACCTGTACACGGGCGGCCAGCCGGATCCCGACCTCGTCATCCGCACGAGCGGCGAGCAGCGCCTCAGCGACTTCCTCGTGTGGCAGAGCGCACACAGCGAGTTCTACTTCGTGGAGGCGCTGGGCCCCGACCTGAGGCACATCGACTTCCTGCGCGCCATCCGCGACTACGCCACCCGCGAGCGCCGCTTCGGCGGCTGACGCGCGCCCCGCGGCGCCGCTCTGTCATGCTGAGCGGATGAGCAGCATCTCGGAGTATCGCGCGACCTTCACGGGTGAGCCCGGCTACCTGAACTTCGCGGCCTTCGGGCCGCTGTCGAGCACCGTTCGCGACGAGGTCGTCGCCGACGTCGGGATGCTCGGCACCGGCAGGGCCTCGAGCATCGATCACGTCGCCGGACGGGTGCGGGAGGCGCGCGAGGCGGTGGCGGGGCTGCTGGGCGCGTCGGTGGACGAGGTCACGCTGCAGCCCTCGACGAGCCACGGCCTGGCGCAGGCCGTGTACGGCCTGGAGGGCGGCGTGCTGGCCTCGGCCGCCGAGTTCCCCACCATCCCCACGCTCCTCGTCCGCGCCGCCGAGGCGTTCGGGCGGATCACGCCGCAGTGGATGACCCCGCCGTCCGGGTTCGTCACGCCCGAGGCGGTGGCCGAGGCGCTCGACGACGACACGCGCGCGCTCGTGGTCAGCTCGGTCGACTCGCGCACGGGCTTCCGCGCCGACCTGCGCGGGCTGCGCGAGGTGCTCGGCGACGACCGGCTCCTGCTCGTCGACGACACGCAGGGCTTCGGCGTGATCGACGCCGACTACGCCGCGGCCGACGTCGTGTGCGGGCACGGCTACAAGTGGCTGCGCGCCGGACGCGGCACGGGTTTCGCGTGGTTCGGGCCGCGGGCGCGCGAGGCGATCCGGCCCGTGCTGTCCGGCCACGTCGCCACCGCGACGGGCATCACCTTCGACGACGTTCCCGCCCCGCACCCCACGGCGCAGGCGTACCGGCTCTCCGAGCCCGACTGGCTGGCCGCGAGCCGCCTCGCCGTCGCCGCGAGCGAGGTCGCGGCGGTGGGCGTCGCCGCGATCCAGGACGAGCTCGCCGCGCTCACAGCGCGCGTGATCGCGCTCGCCGACACCCACGACATCCGCGTCGTCACGCCGCGCGAGCCGGAGCGGCGCGCCGGGTTCGTCGCCCTCGCGCCGCGCCAGGAGGACGTGGCGCCCATGGCGGCCGCGCTCGCCAACAGCGGCGTCACGGTGACCTCCCGCAGCAACCTCATCCGGGTCGCCCCGCACGTGGGCACCGACGACGAGACGCTCGGCATGCTCGCGGACGCGCTCGCCGCCGCGCCGCGCGTCTCGTCGTAGCAGCGGGGCGCCCGCGTTCCCCGGAATTCACGAACACGTAATCCGCCACGCCCGGCGCGTCGTGCCACGGGACCGGCGCGCGGTCGTACGTTCGTGGCATCGGGCAAGGTGTCCGATCGAGTCGGCCATACGGACCTCGACTCGTGGCCAACGGTCGACTCGCAGTGAGCCGGGCAGAGCCCGGGGCGGGGAGTGGGTTGTGACCACTGGCAACACGGTGCAGCGTCGGCAGCGTTCCGCTCGCGAGACGGTGCACGCGCAGGATCGGGATCAGGATCTGCGAACCTACGTGCTCGACACGTCGGTCCTCCTGAGCGATCCGCGCGCACTCTTCCGATTCGCAGAGCACTCCGTCGTCATCCCGGTCGTGGTGGTGGGCGAGCTCGAGGCCAAGCGCCACGACCCCGAGCTCGGCTACTTCGCCCGGCAGGCGCTGCGTCACCTCGACGACCTGCGCATCGAGCACGGGCGCCTCGACTTCCCCGTGCCCGTGGGCGAGGGCGGAACGCTCCGAGTCGAGCTCAACAACACCGACCAGTCGGTGCTGCCCAGCGGCATCCGGCTCAGCGACAACGACAGCCGCATCCTGGCCGTGGCGATGCACCTGCTGCAGGACGGGCAGTCCGTGACCGTCGTCTCCAAGGACCTGCCGATGCGCGTGAAGGCCGCCTCCCTCGGCCTGGCCGCCGAGGAGTACCTGGCCGAGCAGGCCGTGGACTCGGGTTGGACGGGCCTGGCCACCCTCGCGCTCTCGGGCGACGAGATGGCCGACCTGTACGAGACGGAGGTCGGCACGCACGACGACGTCGTGGGCATCCCCGTCAACACGGGCCTCGTCATCCAGTCGGAGCGCGGCTCGGCCCTCGGGCGGGTCACGGGCGACGGCTCGTACCGCCTCGTGCGCGGCGACAGCGACGTGTTCGGCCTGCACGGCCGCTCGGCCGAGCAGCGGATCGCGATCGACCTGCTCACCGACCCGGATGTGGGGATCGTCTCGCTGGGCGGCAAGGCGGGCACGGGCAAGTCGGCGCTCGCGCTGTGCGCGGGCCTCGAGGCGGTGCTCGAGAAGCAGCAGCAGAAGAAGATCATCGTGTTCCGGCCGCTGTTCGCCGTCGGCGGGCAGGAGCTCGGCTACCTGCCCGGCGACCAGGCCGAGAAGATGAACCCGTGGGGTCAGGCGGTGTTCGACACGCTCGGCTCGGTGGTGTCGCAGAACGTGCTGGACGAGGTGGTGGAGCGCGGCCTGCTCGAGGTGATGCCGCTCACCCACATCCGCGGCCGCTCGCTGCACGACGCGTTCGTGATCGTCGACGAGGCGCAGTCCCTCGAGCGCAACGTGCTGCTCACGGTGCTCAGCCGCATCGGCCAGAACTCGAAGGTGGTGCTGACGCACGACGTACAGCAGCGCGACAACCTGCGCGTCGGCCGCCACGACGGCATCGCCAGCGTGATCGAGACGCTCAAGGGACACGGCCTGTTCGCCCACATCACGCTGACGCGCTCGGAGCGCTCGGCCATCGCGGCGCTCGTGACCGACCTCCTGGAGGTCGGCGAGCTCGCCTGATCCGTATCCGGACGAGGCTCCGGTTCCCGCGCGACGCGCCGGAGCCGGAGCCTCGCCGTATGCGCGGCGGGGCCCGCGCGCCCGCTAAAGTTGTGAATTGCCCGAGAGCCGTCAGGCGCGGGCGTCGTGCAGCCATCCGCTGCGCTGTCAATGACGACAGAAAGGGCATCGCATGGGTTCCGTGATCCTGCTGCTCGTCGGCCTCGCGATCTTCGCGGCCGGCTACCTCATCTACTCGAAGTACCTCGGCAACCGGGTGCTGCGCCTCGACCCGGCGTTCCGCACCCCCGCGCACGAGAAGAACGACGGCGTGGACCACGTGCCCACGAACAAGTTCGTGCTGTGGGGCCACCACTTCACGTCGGTCGCCGGCGCCGCGCCCATCGTCGGGCCCGCCGTCGCGGTGATCTGGGGCTGGCTGCCCGCCTTCCTCTGGGTCACGATCGGCACGGTGTTCTTCGCCGGCATGCACGACCTCGGCGCGCTGTGGGCCTCCGAGCGCAACAAGGGCCGCTCCATCGGCGCGCTCGCCGCCCGCTACATCGGCCGCCGCGGCTCGTATGTGTTCCTGCTCGTCATCGCGCTGCTGCTGCTCATGGTCATCGCGGCGTTCGCCGTCGTGATCACGAACCTGCTCATCGGCAGCCCGACCACCGTCATCCCCGCGTGGGGCGCGATCGTCGTCGCGCTGCTCGTCGGCATCGCCGTGTACAGGCTGCGCTGGAACCTCGGCGTCGTCACGATCGTCGGCGTCGTCGCGCTGTACGCGCTGATCGTCGTGGGCGACCGCTTCCCGGTGGTGCTGCCCGATCCGATCCTCGGGATGAGCCCCGGCACGTTCTGGATCGTCGCGCTGTTCCTGTACGCGGGCATCGCGTCGCTGCTGCCGGTGTGGCTGCTGCTGCAGCCGCGCGACTACATCAACGGCGTGCAGCTGTTCATCGGCCTGGCGATCCTGTTCGTCGGCGCGCTCTCGGCCGGCCTGTTCTTCGGCAACGACTTCGTCGCGCCCGCCATCAACACGGCCGTCCCGGAGGGCACGCCCGACATCTGGCCGCTGCTGTTCGTCACGATCGCGTGCGGCGCCATCAGCGGCTTCCACGGCGCGGTCGCCAGCGGCACGACGTCGAAGCAGCTCGACAAGGAGCCCGACGCCCGCTTCGTGGGCTACTTCGGTGCCGTGGGAGAGGGCATGCTCGCGCTCGGCGCGATCATCGCCGCCACCGCCGGCATCCAGAGTGCCGCCCGCTGGGAGGAGATCTACTCGGCCTTCAACCAGGGCGGCATGGCCGCGTTCGTCGAGGGCGGCGGGAACATCGTCGAGCTCGGGCTGGGCCTTCCCGCCTCGCTGGCGGCGACCGTGCTGGCGACGATGGGCGTGCTGTTCGCCGCGACCACCATGGACACCGGCGTGCGCCTGCTGCGCTTCGTGTTCCAGGAGGCCGGCGAGATCGTCGGCATCAAGCTCAACACGCTCGTCGGCACCGTGCTCGTGCTCGTCGTGAGCATGGGGCTGGTGTTCAGCCAGGGCGTCGACGGGTCCGGCGGCCTCACGATCTGGCCGCTGTTCGGCACGACCAACCAGCTGCTGGCCTCGCTGACGCTGATCATCGTGTCGATCATGCTCATCCGCAAGCGCCGGAACGTGCTCGTCACGCTCATCCCGCTCGCGTTCGTCTTCGTCGCGGCGTTCTGGGCGGCGATCGTGCAGGTGGGCACGTTCTGGAACGGCGGCGTCGACACCAACTGGCTGCTGCTGATCGTCGACCTCATCATCATCGTCGCCGCCGTCTGGGTCGCGGTCGAGGGCATCGCGGCCATGCGCCGCGCGGCGAGCGAGGAGCCCGAGACGGAGGACGCCGACCTCGCGGATCACCTGACCGGGACCATTCCCACGGCCCGGTGACGTCGTGTCTTCGTCGCGCTGGGCCGCATTCGCGAGGGGGCTGAACGAGTTCTATCAGGGCCCGTACCGCCGCACCTTCGCCCGCGCCCAGCGCGACGAGGACGACCATTTCATGCTCGTCGTGCTCGCCGAGTCGCTCGGCGTGCCCGATCCCGCCGCCTACTACTCGGCCGAGCTGCTGCCCGCCGTCTACGAGGACTTCCACGCGTGGCACCGCCGCGCGGGGATCCCCCGCAGCCCCCTGGACCACATCTCATGCTGCTGAACGACATCGCTGCGCGCCGCGCCGTCTTCGTGGGCGGCAAGGGCGGCGTCGGCAAGACGTCGCTCACCTCGGCGATCGCCCTCGCCCGCGCCCGGGCGGGATCGCGGGTGCTCGTCGTCTCGACCGACCCCGCGCACAACCTCGGCCACCTGTGGGAGAGGGCGGTCGGCGACGACGTCATCGGCCTGTGGTCGGAGGGGGCAGGCCGGGTCGACGGCGTGGAGATCGATCCCGCGCGCACGGTGGACCGTCACCTCGCCGCGGTGTCCGACACGATGCTGCGGCTGCTGCCCGAGCGCCTGCACCGGCCCGCGCGCGAGCATCTCGAGTCGGCGCGGCACGCACCCGGCACGCACGAGGCGGCCGTGCTCGACCGCGTGGCCGAGACGCTCGAGACGGGGCTCGACGCCTACGACCTCGTGCTGTTCGACACCGCGCCGTCGGGCCACACGCTGCACCTGCTCGCCATGCCCGAGCGGATGACGGACTGGACGGAGAGGCTGCTCGCGAACCGCGACCGCTCCGAGCGCTACGCCGTGGCCTACGGCGCGCTGGGCGGCACGAAGGACACCGCGGACCGCGACGCGGGGCTGCGGCGCGTGCTGCTGCGGCGCAGGGAGCGCTTCGCCCTCATGCGCGAGATGCTCGCCGACGCGGGGCGCTCCGGCTTCGTGCTCGTCTTCGTGCCCGAGCCTCTGCCGATCGCCGAGAGCCGGGAGGTCGCCGCGGAGCTGGCGCGGCTGGGCGTCGGGCTCATCGGCGCGGTGGCGAATCGCCTGTCGCCGACCGACGCGATGCCGGCCCGACGCACCCGCGAGGAGGAGCTTCTGGCGCAGCTCGACCTCGGGGCGCCGCTCACCCGCGTGCCGCTGGTCGACGACCTCGTCGGGCTCCCGGCCCTGACGCAGCTCGCCGACGCCCTGGGGTGAGCGTCGCCCTCAGAGCCCGGTGAACCGCGCCGCGAAGGCGAGCTGGTCGGCGAACTCGAGCACCTGGGCGTCGCGCGGCTTGCCCATGCCGTGGCCGGCTCGCGTGTCGACGGAGAGCAGGATCGGCGCATCCCCGCCCTGCGCGTGCTGCAGCGCCGCGGCGAACTGGAACGAGTGGCCGGGCACCACGCGGTCGTCGTGGTCGCCGGTCGTGATGAGGGTCGGGGGATAGGACCGCCCCTCGACGACGTTGTGCAGCGGCGAGTACGCGCGCAGGTAGGCGAACGCCTCGGGGTCGTCCGGGTCGCCGTAGTCGCTCGTCCACGCCCAGCCGATCGTGAAGCGGTGGAAGCGCAGCATGTCGAGCACGCCGACTCCCGGCAGCACGGCGGCCCACAGATCGGGCCGCTGAGTGAGCGCCGCGGCGGCGAGCAGCCCGCCGTTCGAGCGGCCGTGCAGGGCGAGCTGCCGCGGCGTCGTGAGGCCGTCGGCGATGATCCGCTCCGCGACGGCGAACAGGTCGTCGAAGACGTTCTGCTTGCGCTCCTTCGTGCCGGCCTTGTGCCAGTCCGATCCGAACTCGCCGCCGCCGCGCAGGTTCGGCACGACGAGCGTGCCGCCCGCCTGCACCCAGGCGGCGAAGATCGCGCGGTAGGCGGGGTTCATGGGGATGTTGAACCCGCCGTAGCCCCACATGAGGGTCGGGCGCGGGCCGTCGGGAGTGCCCTCGGGCGCGACGAGGAACGCGGGCACGACCGTGCCGTCCTTGCTCGTCGCCGCGATCCGCGTCGTCGTCGCGCGGACGGCGCCGGCGGCCGGATCGGGCAGCATGCGGTGCGAGACGACGCGCGCCCCGTCCACGACGATCTCGTGGCGCGTGCCCGGATCCACGAATCCCTGCGTCTTCACGAACACCGTGTCGGTGGACGAGACGGCGTCGGAGCCCTCGACCGAGACGCCGGCACCGATCGGCAGGTCCTCGCCGAGGGCGCCGTCGAAGGTCGCCAGCTGCATGCGGTGCTGAGCGTCGTGCGAGTAGGTGAGCACGAGCCCGCCGGCCGTCAGCGCGGCGTCGAGCAGCACGTCCTCGGCGTGCTGCGGCACGACCTCGCGCAGGGTCGCGGCGGGATCGGCCGCGGCGAGGTCGAACGCGACGAGCCGGTAGCGCGGGGCGTCGGCGTCGGTGACGACGTAGAGCACGTCGTCGCGCACGCCCACCGCGTTCCACTCGCGCTCGTGTCCGGTGGCCAGCGGGCGCAGGGCCGACATCGGCTCGTCGTGGCGGCGCACCGCGAGGTCGTTGCCGCTGGACGATCCGGTGTCGGTCGAGAACACGAACCACTCGTCGTCGCGCGGCCACTGGCGCCCGAACGTGCGCGGCTCCTCGGGGCGCGTGAACAGCAGCTCGTCCTCGGACACGGGCGTGCCGATCCGGTGGAGCATGAGCCGGCCGGCGCCCATCTCGTCGACGAGCGGGTCGTCGCTCGGGGCGTCGTACGCCCAGTACGTGAACGAGCGGCCGTCCGGCTGCCACACCGGCAGGTTCCACTTCGTCCACGGGATCTCGTCGTCGAGGTCCTCGCCCGTGGCGACGTCGCGCACGCGGATGGTGCGCCAGTCGCTGCCGCCGTCGGCGAGGCCGTACGCGAGGAGCGATCCGTCGGGGCTGGGAGAGCTGGCCGTCACGGCCACGGTGCCGTCGCTCGAGAGCTCGTTCGGGTCGAGCAGCACGCGCGCACCCTCGAGCCCGTCCGCGTCGTCGGCCACGACGAGCACGTCCTGGTTGCGGCCGTCGCCGTGCCACGCGAACAGCCGGCCGCCGCGCTGCCGCGGCACGCCGCGCGTCGGCTGCGACAGCAGCGCGCTCAGTCGCTCGCGGAAGGCCTCGCGCGCGGGCAGGGCGGCGAGGATCGGCTCGGCGAAGGCGTTCTGCGCCTCGATGAAGGCGCGCGTCTCGTCGCTGTCGGCGTCCTCGAGCCAGCGGTACGGCGCCGCGATCCGCTCCACGGATCCGTCGGGAAGGGGGAACTCGTCGATGGCGTCGTCGCGACGGACCTCGGGATAGCGCATCCCTTCACCCTATTGCGGGCGAGCGGCGCGACCGTGCGCCCGCCGCTCCGCAACGACGAAGGGGCGGCGAGCCGAAGCCCGCCGCCCCTTCGTGGATCCGGATCAGCCCGGGTGGGTCATCGAGAGCAGGTCGAGGCGCTCGTCCAGCTCGGCCTCGCTGATCTCGCCGCGCTCCACGTAGCCGAGGTCGATCACGGCCTCACGCACCGTGATGCCCTTCGCGACGGCGTGCTTGGCGATCTTCGCGGCGGCCTCGTAGCCGATCACCTTGTTCAGCGGCGTGACGATCGACGGGCTCATGCCCGCCAGCGCCGTGACGCGCTCAAGGTTGGCCTTCAGGCCCACGATCGTCTTGTCGGCCAGCACGCGCATGGCGTTGGAGAGGAGGCGGATCGACTCCAGCAGCGCGGTGCCCATGACGGGGATCGCGACGTTGAGCTCGAACGAGCCCGAGGCGCCGGCCCACGCGACGGTGGCGTCGTTGCCGATGACGCGCGCGCACACCATGAGCGTCGCCTCCGGCACGACGGGGTTGACCTTGCCGGGCATGATCGACGAGCCCGGCTGCAGGTCGGGCAGGTGCAGCTCGCCGAGGCCCGTGTTCGGGCCTGAGCCCATCCAGCGCAGGTCGTTGTTGATCTTCGTGAGCGAGACGGCGATCGTGCGCAGGGCGCCGGACGCCTCGACGAGACCGTCGCGGTTCGCCTGGGCCTCGAAGTGGTCCTGCGCCTCGGTGATGGGCAGGCCCGTCTCGGCCACGAGCAGCTCGATGACCTTCTGCGGGAAGCCCAGCGGCGTGTTGATGCCCGTGCCGACGGCCGTGCCGCCGAGCGGCACCTCGGCGACGCGCGGCAGGGCGGCCTGGATGCGCTCGATGCCGAGGCGCATCTGGCGGGCGTAGCCGCCGAACTCCTGGCCGAGCGTGACGGGCGTGGCGTCCATGAGGTGGGTGCGGCCCGACTTGACGACCGACTTCCACTCCTCGGCCTTGCGCTCGAGGGCCGCCGCGAGATGCTCAAGCGCCGGGACGAGGTCGGAGGTGAGCGCCTCGGTCACGGCGACGTGCACCGAGGTGGGGAAGACGTCGTTGGAGGACTGCGAGGCGTTGACGTGGTCGTTGGGGTGCACGTCGCGCCCCAGGTGCTGGGTCGCCAGCGTCGAGAGCACCTCGTTCATGTTCATGTTCGACGAGGTGCCCGACCCGGTCTGGTACGTGTCGACGGGGAACTCCGCGTCGTGCGCGCCGGTGACGACCTGGTCGGCCGCCCACGCGATCGCGTCGGCGATCTCGCCGTCGAGCGTGCCGAGCTCCTTGTTCGCGAGCGCCGCCGCCTTCTTGATCCGGGCGAGCGCGGCGATCTGGCGGGACTCGAGGCCCGTGCCCGAGATCGGGAAGTTCTCGACCGCGCGCTGGGTCTGGGCGCGGTACAGCGCGTTCTTCGGAACGCGCACCTCGCCCATGGTGTCGTGTTCGATCCGGTACTCGGTCTCGGTCACTTCTTCCTCCGTCAGGATCAGGCCGCGGACGCGGCACCCAGGACGACGTCGGGCACGACCGTGCCCTCCGCCAGGCGGTAGTTGGCGCCGACGACGCCGAGGCGGCCCTCGGCGACGGCGTCGCTGATGAGCTCGGACGACTGCAGGATGGCCGTCACGGTCTGGCGCAGGTGGCGGTGGCCTACCCGCTCGGCGTCGACGGTCTCGTACGTGACGCCCTCGGCGGCGCCGGCGTGCAGCTCGGCGCGCACGGCGGGCACGATCGGCGAGATGGTGCGCCAGATGTGCGGCGGCAGCGGCGGCTGGGCCACGTCGAAGCTGTCGATCGCGGCGCGCACGGCGCCGCACGCGTCGTGCCCGAGCACGACGATGAGCGGCACCTTCAGCACCTCGACGGCGTACTCGAGCGATCCCATGATCGACTCGCCCGTGACCTGGCCGGCGTTGCGCACGACGAAGAGGTCGCCGAGGCCCATGTCGAAGATGATCTCCGCGGCCAGCCGCGAGTCGGAGCAGCCGAACAGGGCCGCCCGAGGGGTCTGCGCGGCCGAGACCTCGGCGCGTCGCGCGACGTCCTGGTGGGGGTGGGCGGGCGTGCCGGCGACGAAGCGGGCGTTGCCCGCCATCATGTCGTCCCACGCCCGTGCCGGCGTGATCGGATCGGTCATCGTGCTCCTTCCTGCAGCGCGCGCACCTGATCGCCGACCAGCTCCGCGAGCTCGGCGGCGTACTCGGCCGGCGCCGACCCGTACAGCAGCACGTGGTCGGCTCCGGCCTGTGTGCCGAGCGCGTAGGAGATGTTCCGGTTGCGGTCGGGGCGCGAGATCTCGTACTCCTGCCACTCGACGCCGTCGATCGTGACGGTCCCCGACGGGGCCGTGCCGCCCAGCTGCTGCGCGGCCCACGTCTCGTCGGCGTCGAAGCCCTGCGCGAGGTTGAGGAAGTTCTCGTCGTCCGGGGTGACGTAGACGACCTCCCAGACGGCGGGGGCGTCGGGCGTCACATCGGCCGCGTTGACGCCCCAGGACTCCGGCACCGCGGGCGCGACGACCTCGCGCTGATACGACTCCGAGACCCGCTGGGCGACCGCGGCCACGTCGATGGCCGGCCGCTCGGGCGGCGTGCCGCGCGGCACCGCGAGGAAGATCACGGCGACGACGGCGATGCTCACGACGAGCGCGATGACGAGGTTCGTGAACGTCTGGCTCTGGCGGTACGCGGCGGAGCGGGCGGCCTTCTGCGCCGCGATGTCCTCGGCGGACTGCTCCGGGAGCGTGGCCATCAGTCGCCCTCGTCCGCGCTCGGACGCGCGGCGTCGAGGCGGCTCTTCGCACCGCGGAGCCACTCCTCGCAGCGCGCCGCGAGCGCCTCGCCGCGCTCCCAGAGCGCCAGCGAGTGCTCGAGCGTCGGGGAGCCCTGCTCGAGCTCGGCCACCACGCGCACCAGCTCGTCGCGCGCCTGTTCGAACGAGAGCTCCGCCACGTCGGCGGGGGCGGGCTGATCGGTCATCGCATCCATCCTATTCGGCGGGGCCCGTGGCCGCCGGGCCCTCGTCGACCGGGCCCTCGCTCACCGCGGCGATCGAGCCGCTCTCGAGCGTGACGACGAGCCGCGTGCCGGCGGGCGCCTGCGCCGCGTCCCGCACGATCACGCCGCCGTCCGCGTGCGCGATGGCGTAGCCGCGGGCGAGGGTGGCGGCGGGGGAGAGCGCCCGCAGCGAGGCGCGAAGCTCGGCCGTGCGGGCCTCGGCGGTGCGGATGCCGCGGGCGACGAGATCGCGGCCGCGCGCGGCGAGCAGGAAGACCTCGTGCGAGCGGTCGCGCACCATCCGCTCGGGATCGCGCAGGGCGGGGCGCGAGCGCAGCTGCTCGAGTTGGGCGATGTCGTGCTGCACGCGCTGCGTCAGCCGCATCCGGGCGCGGGAGCGCAGCTGGCCGACGAGCGCGCGCTGCTCGCCCACGTCGGGCACCACGCGCTTGGCGGCGTCGGTGGGCGTGGAGGCGCGCAGGTCGGCCACGTCGTCGAGCAGCGGGCGGTCGTTCTCGTGACCGATCGCGCTGACGACGGGCGTGCGCGCCGCCGCGACCGCGCGCAGCAGGCGCTCGTCGCTGAAGCCGAGCAGGGTCTGCGGATCGCCGCCGCCGCGGGCGATCACGATGACGTCGACGTCCGGGTCGTCGTCGAGCCGCTTCAGCGCGGCCAGCGTCTCCGGCACGCAGCGGTCGCCCTGCACCGCGGCGTACTCGGTGCGGAAGCGCACCTCCGGCCAGCGCAGCTCGGCGTTGCGGTGCACGTCCTTCTCGGCGTCGCTGCGCTCGCCCGTGATGAGGCCGATGCAGTGCGGCAGGAACGGCAGCGGCTTCTTGCGGTCCTGGTCGAACAGTCCCTCGGCGCGCAGCTGCGCGCGCAGCCGCTCCAGCCGCTCGAGCTGCTCGCCGAGCCCCACGTGCTTCATGGCCGTCACCTGGAACGAGAAGTCGCCGGCGCGCACGAAGTAGTCGGCCTTCACACAGGCGACCACGTGGTCGCCGATCTTCAGGTCCGCGGGGATCCGCCCGCGCACGCTCGACCAGATGCGGATCGAGATCTGCGCGTCCGACTGCACGTCCTTCAGGCGCGCGAAGACGTTGCCCGCCCGCACGTTCCACGACGTGATCTCGCCCTCGACCCACACGGAGCCCCAGCGCTCGATGAAGCCGCGGATCGTCTGGTTCAGCCGGGCGACCGAGGTGGGCGCCTCGGGGGAGGAATCGCGTGGCGAGACGCTGTCGGGCGGGGGCGCCTGACCCGGCACCGGGTCGGCCTGGAAGGTGGTCACGCGGCTGCCTTCCTGACGTCGTGGACTCGGCCGATGCTCATGTGGCGACCGTAGACTGGGTGGGTGAGCACCACCGCCATCTCGCTTCCCATGCCGCGCATTCCGGCACGTCGTGAGCGCCTCCAGGATAACGGGGTGCAGGGACACAAGCGCGTGCTCCTGGCCGCGCCCCGCGGCTACTGTGCCGGCGTCGACCGCGCGGTGATCACCGTGGAGAAGGCGCTGGAGCGCTACGGCGCCCCCGTGTACGTGCGCAAGCAGATCGTCCACAACATCCACGTGGTGCGTGAGCTCGAGGACAAGGGCGCGATCTTCGTCGAGGAGGTCGACGAGGTGCCCGAGGGCGCGCACGTCGTCTTCAGCGCGCACGGCGTCTCACCCGCCGTCGTCGGCGCGGCCGCCGACCGCGGGCTGCAGGCGATCGACGCCTCGTGCCCGCTCGTGACGAAGGTGCACCGCGAGGCCAAGCGCTTCGCGCGCGACGACTACCAGATCCTGCTCGTCGGCCACGAGGGCCACGAGGAGGTGGAGGGCACGGCGGGGGAGGCCCCCGAGCACGTCACCGTCGTGAACAACCCGGACGAGGCCGACACCGTCGAGGTCGCCGACCCGTCGAAGCTCGTGTGGCTCTCGCAGACGACGCTGTCGGTCGACGAGACCATGGAGACCGTGCGCCGCCTGCGCGAGCGGTTCCCTCAGCTGCAGGATCCGCCGTCGGACGACATCTGCTACGCCACGCAGAACCGCCAGGTGGCGATCAAGAAGGTCGCGAAGGACGCCGATCTCGTGATCGTCGTCGGATCGGCGAACTCCTCGAACAGCGTGCGCCTGGTCGAGGTGGCGCTCGAGTACGGCGCGAAGGCCGCCTACCGCGTCGACTACGCCGACGAGGTCAAGCAGGAGTGGCTCGAGGGCGTCGAGACCGTGGGCGTGACCAGCGGCGCCTCGGTGCCCGAGGTGCTCGTGCAGGAACTGCTGCGGGATCTCGCGCACGCCGGCTTCGCCGACGTCGAAGAGGTGAAGACGGCCGAGGAGGACCTCATCTTCTCGCTGCCCAAGGAGCTCCGCGGCGACGGACAGCCTCGCGGCGGACGGGTCGGGGCCTCGGCGTGAGCGACGCGCTGTCCCCTCGCCCGCACGGCGACGAGCAGCCGACGCCGCCGCGCCCGCAGTTCGGTGAGCTCGCCACCCCCGAGGAGCAGCGCCGACGCATGCAGGCGAACCCGCTTCCCGTGCCGCCGCCCGCACCCGAGCCGCAGGCGGCTCGCGTCCCGGTCGCCGGTGCGCGCCCCCGCAACGGGCGCATGGCCGATCGCATCATCACGGTGGGGCTGCTCGTGTACGGCCTCGTCAACACGGTCGTCTCGATCCCGCAGATGACCGACTACGCGACGTACGCCGAGACGCTGCTGTCGCTCATGGGCGTCGACGCGACGCTGTCCGACCCCGCCGGTGCGCGGGGCTGGGGCCTGGCCGCCGCCCTCGTGATGGGCCTCGGGTGGCTCCTCACCGCCGTGCTCTCGTACCTCCGCCTGCGCGCGGGACGGCTCGCGTTCTGGATCCCGATCGTCGGGGCAATCGTGTTCCTCGGCATCTCGGGCGGGTTGCTCACGGTGCCCCTGCTGAACGATCCCGCCGTGCTCGACGCGCTCCTGAGCGCCGGCGCCCCGTAACGGCGGCCCGCACAGAACGAAGCGCCCGGTGCCGTGGCGGGTTCTAACGGTGGTCGCAACACCCCGAGTTTCGGGAGGTTGCGGCCACCGTGTCGTTTTCGGAGGAGAAGGATCGTCGCCGGGCCGAGTTCCTGGCGTTGTTGGAGTCGTTGGGCAG
>NZ_BAAGRQ010000014.1:0-68934 GCF_054782875.1 Microbacterium petrolearium | reverse complement strand
GGATCGGCCGCGCCCGGCGCGGCGCCGGCGCCCGCTGCGCCCCTGGCAACGCCGACGCCCGCCGCGCCCGCGCCGCCGGTCGAGGCCGCGCCGCCGGCAGAGGCCGACGCCGGGGCACCGCAGGAGCCCGAGGCGGGGCCGGCGCCCGTGCCCGCCGAACAGGGCGGCACCGAGGGCCCCTCCGGCGGCGCGCCCGCGCCGCTCACGCTCGAGGCCATCCGCGCGGCCTGGCCGCAGGTCATGGAGCGCCTGCGCGAGGCGGCGCCCGAGAGCGCGCGCCTCGTGGCCGTCTCGACGGTGGCCGAGGTGCAGCCGGGCGACGTGCTCATGATGTCGTTCCCGAGCCAGGCGGCAATGAACGGCTTCCGCGGGGCGGCGAGCGATGACCTGCGCACCGCGATCCTCGGCGTGCTCGGCGTGCGCGTGAAGTACCGCGCCCGGGTCGACGCGCCGCCGTCGGACGACGTGCCGCCGCCGCCCGACGACGACCCCGATCCGGGCCCGGACGACGAGCCTGCCGGCCCCGCCGCGCCGCCGCGGCAGGCCGCCTACGCGGCCCCGCCCGCCGCAGGGTGGGCCGTGGCGCCCATCCCGGGCTCGATCGCCCCGATGGCCCCGCCGTCGCTGGCCGTCGACGACGACCCGGAGGAGGTCGCCGCGGGCGCGCGCGTCGCCACGCTCGAGCGCGACGGCGCCGTGATGCCGGACGAGCCGCCCGTGGACGCCGACGACGAGCCGGAGCCGCTGCCGGAGCGCCCCACGGTGCAGCGTCGCCAGGTGCTCGTGCCCGAGGGCGTCGAGCGCCGCGGCGAGGCCGTGGTGCGCCAGATCCTGGGCGCCCGGTTCCTGCACGAAGAGCCCTACGAGCCGCCCACGCGGTTCGCCTGATCCGGACGGACCCCCGCATGTACGACGGCATCGTCCAAGAGCTGATCGACGAACTCGGCCGCCTTCCCGGCATCGGGCCCAAGTCGGCCCAGCGCATCGCCTTCCACATCCTGCAGACGCCCTCCTTCGACGTGTCGCGCCTGTCCGAGCTGCTGCGCGAGGTGCGCGAGCGCGTGCGGTTCTGCGAGATCTGCGGCAACGTGTCCGAGCAGGACCGCTGCGCCATCTGCCGTGACCCGCGCCGCAATCCCGAGCTGATCTGCGTGGTCGAGGACGCGAAGGACGTCTCGGCGATCGAGCGCACGCGCGAGTTCCGCGGCCTGTACCACGTGCTCGGCGGCGCGATCAGCCCGATCGCGGGCGTGGGTCCCGACGACCTGCGGATCGCGCAGCTGATGCAGCGCCTCGCCGACGGCACGGTCCAGGAGGTCATCATCGCGACCAACCCGAACCTGGAGGGCGAGGCGACGGCCGCGTACCTCAGCCGGCTGCTCGCGTCGATGCAGATCCCCGCGTCGCGCCTCGCGTCGGGCCTGCCCGTCGGCGGCGACCTGGAGTACGCCGACGAGGTCACGCTGGGCCGCGCCTTCGAGGGCCGCCGCCGCCTCTGAGCGGCATCCGCGGCGCTGTCGCGGATCGAGACCACCGGATCGGCACCCTAGGATGGACGATCAGGCGCACCCGTACGCGCCGGATCACCGGGAGTTACACGTGGCCCTGATCGTGCAGAAGTTCGGCGGCTCGTCCGTCGCCGACGCCGAGAGCATCAAGCGCGTCGCCAAGCGCATCGTCGACACGCGCCGCGCCGGCCACGACGTGGTCGTCGCCGTCAGCGCGATGGGCGACACGACCGACGAGCTGCTGGATCTGGCGAACCAGGTGGCGCCGGTGCCGGCGCCGCGCGAGCTCGACATGCTGCTCTCCAGCGGCGAGCGCATCTCCATGGCGCTGCTCGCGATGGCGATCCACTCGATGGGCTACGAGGCCCGCTCGTTCACGGGCAGCCAGGCGGGCATGATCACGACGGCCGATCACGGATCCGCCCGGATCGTCGACGTCACCCCGGTGCGCCTGCGCGAGGCGCTCGACGACGGCGCGATCGTCATCGTCGCCGGGTTCCAGGGCTTCAACCGCGACACGCGCGACATCACCACGCTGGGACGCGGCGGCTCCGACACCACCGCGGTCGCCCTCGCGGCGGCCCTGGGCGCCGACGTCTGCGAGATCTACAGCGACGTCGACGGCATCTTCACCGCCGACCCGCGCGTCGTCCCGCTCGCGCGCAAGCTCGACCGGGTCTCGGCCGAGGAGATGCTCGAGCTCGCCGCGAACGGCGCGAAGGTGCTCTACATCCGCGCCGTCGAGTACGCGCGGCGTCACGGCGTGCTCATCCACGCCCGATCCACGTTCACCTCGAACGACGGCACGTACGTGCTGGGCGAGGGGATGACCGATCCTCGCCTCACCGAAGGAGCAGACATGTCCGACGCCATCGGAATGGAAGAGCCCGTCGTCACGGGTGTGGCCACCGACCGCAGCCAGGCGAAGGTCGCCGTCGTGGGCGTGCCCGACGTGCCCGGCTCGGCCGCCGCGATCTTCACCCTCGTGGCCAAGACGGGCGCGAACATCGACATGATCGTGCAGAACGCGCAGTCCGCCCAGCCGGGCCGCACCGACATCTCCTTCACCCTGCCCAAGCAGCAGGCGGTCGACGTCGTCAAGGCGCTCGCGGCCGAGCGCGACGCGATCGGCTACGAGAACCTCGTGCACGATGACCAGGTGGGCAAGCTCTCGGTCGTCGGGGCCGGCATGCGCACCCACTCGGGCGTCTCGGTGACGCTGTTCGAGGCGCTCAGCAGGCACGGGATCAACATCGACATGATCTCGACGAGCGAGATCCGCATCTCGGTGATCCTGGGCGAGAACGAGCTGGACGAGGCGGCGCGCGCCGTGCACACCGCGTACGGGCTGGACGGCGACATCGAGGCCACCGTCTACGCGGGCACCGGCCGGTAGGGGCGGGTCCGGGGCGCGGGGCGTCCGGGTAGAATCGACCAACCCCGCGCTCGATCAGAGGAACCGCCATGACCCGCATCTCCGATTCTGGACTCTCCGTCGCCGTCGTCGGCGCCACCGGACAGGTGGGCGGGGTCATGCGCGAGATCCTGGCCGAGCGCGCGTTCCCCATCCGCGAGCTGCGCTTCTTCGCGTCGCCGCGCTCGGCGGGCACCGCGATCGAGTGGAACGGCCACACCGTCGTCGTCGAGGACATCGCCACCGACGACCTCGGCGGCATCGACATCGCCCTGTTCTCGGCCGGGGGCGCGGCGTCGAAGGAGCACGCGCCCCGCTTCGCCGCCGCCGGCGCCGTCGTGATCGACAACTCCAGCGCGTGGCGCATGGATCCCGAGGTCCCGCTCGTCGTGGCCGAGGTGAACCCGCACGCCGCGGCCGACGCGCCCAAGGGGATCATCGCCAACCCCAACTGCACGACGATGGCCGCCATGCCCGTGCTGAAGCCCCTCGACGCCGAGGCGGGGCTCGAGCGGCTGATCGTCTCCACGTACCAGGCCGTGTCCGGATCCGGCCTGGCCGGCGCCGAGGAGCTGCTCGGCCAGGTGGAGGGCGTGCTCGCGCAGGGCGACACGCTTCGGCTCGTGCGCGACGGCTCGGCCGTGGACTTCCCGGCGCCGCAGAAGTACGTCGCGCCGATCGCGTTCGACGTCCTGCCCCTCGCCGGCAACCTCGTCGACGACGGGCTGAACGAGACGGACGAGGAGAAGAAGCTCCGTAACGAGAGCCGCAAGATCCTCGAGCTGCCCGATCTGCGCGTGGCCGGCACGTGCGTGCGTGTGCCCGTGTTCACCGGCCACTCGCTGAGCATCAACGCCGAGTTCGCGCGCGAGCTCACGCCCGAGCGCGCACGCGAGATCCTCGCCGACGCCCCCGGCGTGGCGCTCGAGGAGGTGCCCACGCCGCTGCAGGCAGCCGGCAAGGACCCGAGCTTCGTCGGCCGCATCCGCGCCGACCAGTCCGCGCCCGAGGGTCGGGGCCTGGTGCTGTTCGTCTCCAACGACAACCTGCGCAAGGGCGCCGCCCTCAACGCCGTGCAGATCGCGGAGCTCGTCGCCGCGCGCATCGGCGTCGCCGCGGCCTGACCCCCATCGGACCCGCATCCGCGAAGGAACGCGCGTTCTTTCGCCACGGGTGTGGTCCGGGCCGTCTGAGCGCCGCCGTAGGATTGTCTGGTGAGTGAAACTGTCGATGTCGTGCTCATCGGCGGCGGCGTCATGTCCGCCACGCTGGGCACTCTCCTGAAGGAACTGCAGCCCGACTGGAAGATCGTGGCGTTCGAGCGCCTCGGCGAGGTCGCGCAGGAGAGCTCCAACCCCTGGAACAACGCCGGCACGGGCCACGCCGCCCTGTGCGAGCTGAACTACATGCCCGACGCGGACGATCCCGCCAAGGCGATCGGCATCAACGAGCAGTTCCAGCTCAGCCGCCAGCTGTGGGCCTCGCTCGTCGAGCGCGGCATCCTCGACGCGCCGTCGACCTTCATCAACGCGACGCCGCACATGACGTTCGTGCAGGGCGAGAAGGACGTCGCCTACCTGAAGCGCCGCTACGAGACGCTCAAGGAGCAGCCGCTGTTCGCGGGCATCGAGTACAGCGAGGACTCGCGCGTCATCAACCAGTGGGCGCCGCTGCTCATGCAGAAGCGGCGCAAGGGCGAGCCGTTCGCGGCCACGCGCGTGCCGTCGGGCACCGACGTCGACTTCGGCGCGGTCACGCGCCAGCTCTTCGATCACCTCGTCGAGGGCGGGCTGGATCTGCGCCTCGACACCGAGGTGAAGAAGCTCAAGCGGGCCAAGGACGGCACGTGGGACGTGCGCTACCGCAACCGCGTGGGCCGCACCCCGGGATCGCTCAAGGCCCGCTTCGTCTTCGTGGGCGCGGGCGGCTGGGCCATCAAGGTGCTCCAGTCGGCGCGCATCCCCGAGATCAAGGGATACGGCGTGTTCCCGATCGGCGGTCAGTTCCTCAAGACGACCAAGCCCGAGCTCGTCGCCAAGCACCGCGCGAAGGTCTACTCGCAGGCCGCCGTGGGCGCCCCGCCGATGTCGGTGCCGCACCTGGACGCGCGCATGGTCGACGGCGAGGGATCGCTGCTGTTCGGCCCCTTCGCCACGTTCAGCCCGAAGTTCCTCAAGACGGGCAGCATGCTCGACATCGTGCAGCAGGTGCGCCCGAGCAACATCGGCTCGATGCTCAAGGTGGCCGTCACGAACCTCGACCTCGTGAAGTACCTCGTCACGGAGCTGCTGAAGACGCGCGCGAAGAAGATCGACAGCCTGCGCGAGTTCGTGCCGGACGCCGACGGCGCCGACTGGGAGCTCATCCAGGCCGGTCAGCGCGCCCAGGTGATGAAGGGCGGCAAGCTGCAGTTCGGCACCGAGGTGGTCGCCGCCGCGGACGGATCGATCGCGGGCCTGCTCGGCGCCTCGCCGGGCGCCTCCACGGCCGCGCCGATCATGCTCGACGTGCTGCAGCGCTGCTTCCCCGACCGCTTCGACGCGTGGAAGCCGCACCTGCAGGAGCTCATCCCCACGTTCGGCACGACGCTCAACGGCGACGCGCGGGCGGCCTCGGCCTCGATGTCGACCACGGCCGAGAAGCTCGGCCTCCCGGCCTGACGCGCTTCCGGCGCCCCGCCGCCGTCGGACGACGGGCGGCTGCGGTGGTCGCTTCATCTCCGCGGCCTGCGGCCGCTCCGTTCAGCAACCGATCGGATCAACCCCACGGTTGCTGAACGAAGATGAAGCGACCACCGCAACTCCCGCGCGCAGCGGCCGCCGGGGGCTACTCGTGCGGCTGATCGCGCAGCTTCGGCAGGGGCTGCGTCTCGATCTCGGCGTGCTCGGCCATCTCGCGCCGCTCGGCGAGCGGGAACGAGACCTTGAACGTGGCGCCGCCGCCCGGGGTGTCCTCGACGGCGACCGAGCCGTGGTGCGCCTCGACGATCGAGGCGACGATCGCGAGCCCCAGGCCGCTGCCGCCCGTCTCGCGGGCGCGCGAGGTGTCGGCGCGCCAGAAGCGCTCGAAGATCTGCTCGCGGATGGCCTCGGGCACGCCCTCGCCGTGGTCGACGACGGCGATCCACCCCATGTCGCGGTCCGGATCCACGCCCACCTCGAGCTCGATGGGCGAGCCGCCTCGGCTGTAGCGGCGGGCGTTGCCGAGCAGGTTGGTCACCACCTGCCGCACCTTGTTCTCCTCGCCGAGCACGATGGGCGGCATCGCCACCATCCGCCCACGGGGCTCCGAGAAGTCCATGGCCGGCGCGTCCTCGCCCGCCTCGGCGGCCGCCCGCCGGCGGCGCAGCCGGTCGATCGTCGCCGCCGTGACCCGCTCGATCGCCGACGTCGCCGGATGGCGGCGCCGCTGCTCGTGGCTCCCGTCCCGGCGCCCCTCGTCGGAGCCCGCGTCGTCCGTCGCCTCGCGCACCGTGGGGACGGGGCCGGTGAGCGCCTCGAAGGTGCGGTCGATCACCGTCACGGCGCGGGACGGATCGGCGGCCCGCGTGTCGAGCGCGAGGTCGCGCGCGACGCGGCGCAGGTCGATGGGCGCGATGTCGAGCTCGCGGCGCTCGTCGAGGCGCGCCAGGGCCAGCAGATCCTCCACGAGCACGCCCATGCGCGTGGCCTCCTTCTCGATCCGCTCCATCGCCCTCGCGGTGTCCTCGGGAGTCTGGATCGCCCCCATCCGGTACAGCTCGGCGTAGCCGCGCACGCTCACGAGCGGGGTGCGCAGCTCGTGGCTGGCGTCGCCGATGAACCGACGCATCTGACGCACGGTCGCGTCGCGCTGCGAGATCGACGCGTCCACGCGGTCGAGCATCGTGTTGATCGCCTGCTTCAGCCGGCCGATCTCGGTGGTCGGCTCGATGTCGGTCATGCGCTGGTGGAAGTCGCCGCCGGCGATCGCCATCGCCGTCGACTCCACCTGCCGGAAGCGGCGGAACGTGAGCGTCACGAGCCAGCGGGTGCCGAAGGCGCCGGCGACGATCGTCATGAGCGCGACGAACGTGAACACGGCGAAGTAGGTGCGCACGACGCTGATGACCTCGGCGTGGGGCAGGGCGATGATCTGGCTGTAGAACGCGTTCTTCCCCGCGGGCTGGACGATCCCCACCGAGGCGCGGAACTCCGAGCCGTCCGCCCCCTTCAGCCCGAATCGCTCCGAGGTGAGCGGCTGGGCCTGATCGAGCGTGAGCGTGTCGGGGAACTCGGGCGGCACCGCGTCGCTGCGCAGGCCGCCCGCCGAGGCCACGAAGCGGCCGTCGGGGTCGTAGAGGGCGATGAAGTACTCGGTGCGCAGGTCGTCGAGATCCCCCTCGCCCTCCGCGGCGTCGAGCACGCGCTCCGCCAGCGTGTCGCTCTGCACGAGCTGCACGACCGACTCGTCCACGTTCGACAGCAGGGCGCTGTAGAGCACGAAGGAGGTGCCGACGCCCGCGACGAACAGGCCGATCGCCAGCACGGCCACCGTGACGCCGGTGACCTTCGCCCGCAGGCTGATCCGCCGCCACCAGCGGGTGAGGGCGTCGGGTTCCTTGGACAGGATCGTGCCCTACGAGGCCTTGTCGACCTTGAGCATGTAGCCGAAGCCGCGCTTGGTCTGGATGAGCGGCTCCGCGGCGTGCGGGTCGATCTTGCGGCGGAGGTAGGAGATGTAGCTCTCGACGATGCCGGCGTCGCCGTTGAAGTCGTACTCCCACACGTGGTCGAGGATCTGCGCCTTCGACAGCACCCGGTTGGGGTTGAGCATGAGGTAGCGCAGCAGCTTGAACTCCGTCGGGCTCAGCTCGATCTGCGTGTCGCCCACGTACACGTCGTGCGTGTCCTGATCCATCGTCAGCTCGCCGGCGTGGATCACCTGCTCCTCCTCCTCGCTCTGCATGGTGCGGCGGAGGATCGCCTGGATGCGCGCCACGATCTCGTCGAGGCTGAACGGCTTGGTCACGTAGTCGTCGCCGCCGGCGTTGAGGCCCTTGATCTTGTCCTCGGTCTCGTCCTTGGCGGTGAGGAACAGGATCGGCGCGGTGTAGCCGGCGTCGCGCAGGCGCTTGGTGACGCTGAACCCGTTCATATCGGGCAGCATCACGTCGAGCACGATGAGGTCGGGCTCCTCCTCGAGGACGGCGGAGATGGTCTGCGCGCCGTTGATCACGGTCTTCACCTGGAATCCGGCGAATCGCAGGCTCTGCGACAGGAGATCCCGGATGTTCGGCTCGTCATCGACAACGAGGATGCGCGGTGCGGTCATGGCCCCATTATGTCGGCCGGATCGATGATCGGGCTGGAAATCGCGACGGATCGGCCGAAAGCGAACACGCGCGCTCTGTCGTTCAGGCAGCGGCGACGAGATCCTCGACGTCCAGGATCGTGTAGCTGTAGCCCTGCTCGGCGAGGAAGCGCTGGCGGTTCTGGGCGAAGTCCTGGTCGACCGTGTCGCGGGCGATGAGGGTGTAGAAGCTCGCCGTCTGCCCGTCGCTCTTCGGCCGCAGCAGGCGGCCGAGGCGCTGGGCCTCCTCCTGGCGCGACCCGAAGGATCCGGACACCTGGATCGCGACGGACGCGTCCGGCAGATCCACCGAGAAGTTCGCGACCTTCGACACCACGAGCACCGGGAGCGTGCCGTCGCGGAACGCCTGGAACAGCTGCTCGCGCTCGTCCACCGGCGTGGAGCCGGTGATCTTCGGCGCGTCGAGGGCCTGCGAGAGCTCGTCGAGCTGGTCGAGGTACTGGCCGATGACGAGCACCTGCTCGCCGGCGTGGCGCGCGATGATGTCGCGCACGACGTCGATCTTCGCCGGCGCGGTCGCGGCCAGGCGGTAGCGGTCCTCGTCGGCGCTCGCCGCGTACTCCATGCGCTCGTCGGCGGGCAGGTCGACGCGCACCTCGTAGCAGGCGGCCGGGGCGATGAACCCCTGGGCCTCGATCTCCTTCCACGGCGCATCGAAGCGCTTGGGGCCGATGAGGCTGAACACGTCTCCCTCGCGTCCGTCCTCGCGCACGAGGGTGGCGGTGAGGCCGAGGCGGCGGCGTGCCTGCAGGTCGGCGGTGAGCTTGAACACCGGGGCGGGCAGCAGGTGCACCTCGTCGTACACGATCAGGCCCCAGTCGAGCGCGTCGAGCACGTCGAGGTGCGCGTACTGGCCCTTCCGCTTGGACGTGAGGATCTGGTAGGTCGCGATCGTGACGGGCTTGATCTCCTTGACCTGGCCCGAGTACTCGCCGATCTCCTCGGCCGTGAGCGTGGTGCGCTTGAGCAGCTCGTCGCGCCACTGGCGTGCGGAGACGGTGTTGGTGACGAGGATGAGCGTGGTCGTCTTCGTCGCCGCCATGGCCCCCGCGCCCACGAGCGTCTTGCCCGCGCCGCACGGGAGCACGACGACGCCCGATCCGTCGGCGCGGAAGGTGTCGACGGCCTGCTGCTGGTACGGGCGCAGCGCCCAGCCGTCCTCGTCGAGCGCGATCGCATGCGGCGTGCCGGGCGTGTACCCGGCCAGGTCCTCCGCGGGCCAGCCGATCTTCAGCAGCTCCTGCTTGATGTGCCCGCGCGCCCACGCGTCGACGACGAACGTGTCGGGCGCCGGCTGCCCCACGAGCAGCGGCTGGATGCGCTTGTTGCGCGAGACCTCCGCGAGCACCGCGCGATCGGTCGACTTCAGCAGCAGCTCGCCCTCGGCGCCGCGCTCGATCGTGAGCCGGCCGTATCGGTTCACCGTCTCGCGGATGTCGGTGGAGACCGACGGCGGCACGGGGAAGCGGCTCCACCGGTCGAGCGTCTGCAGCATGTCGTCGGCCGTGTGGCCGGCCGCGCGCGCGTTCCACAGCCCGAGCCGCGTGATCCGGTAGGTGTGGATGTGCTCCGGCGCGCGCTCGAGCTCGGCGAAGACGGCGAGATCGTGGCGCGCCGATTCCGCGTCGGGGTGCGCCGCCTCGAGCAGCACCGTGCGGTCGCTCTGGACGATCAGGGGACCATCAGACATAGCGAACGAGTCTACCGCCGTGCGGTGAACGGGGCATCGGCTCGTGGGCGCACTCCGCCGATCGACGCGGGGCCGACATCCCTGCCCCGCGCGCTTACGCGCGGCGGACGGAGGCGATCGAGCGGATCGGCAGGGTGCGCTCGACGTCGGCGCCGCGGTCGAGTCCGCGCAGACGGCCGCCGCCCAGGCCGGTCGCCTCGAGCGTGAACTCGCGCGTCGAGCCGTCGGGGAGCGAGACCGCCACGATGAGGGTGGCCTTCTCGCGCACGGCGGCGTCGAGCTCGCGCTCCAGCCACGCGGCGTCGGCGTCGGCCGACTCCGACTCCCGCAGGCGGGCGATCAGCGGCGCGTAGCGGTCGGCGTCCGGCGCCTCCTCCGGCGCGAGCCGGTGCCGGCGCAGGGCGACCGCCTCGCCCTCCTCGTCGATGACGATGACGGGGTAGCGCGCATCGGCGAGCGCCCAGTAGACGGCGGCCCGGTCGGCGCGGGTGCGCAGCAGCCGGCCGTCGGGCACGAGGCCGAGCGCGCGCAGCGCCTGATCGACCGCGATGGTGTCGAGCAGCTGGTGGTCGCGGCTCGAGACGACGGTGTGGCCGGTCTCGGGATCCAGCGAGATGCGGACGAGCCCGTGCCGCTCCGCGGTGCGCTCGATCAGGTACGCGAGCGGCTGCGGCAGGCCCGTGAGAGACAGCTCCGCGAGGAAGCCGCGGATGCCCTCGGCGGTCTCTCCCGCAGAGAGCGCCTGCCCGATCGACGCCTCGGTGAACCGGTAGGTCGACGCCTGCGCGTGCGACTCGCGCACCGACATGCCGCGCAGCCTCACGTCGAGCTCGGGGGCCAGCGGCCCCGGCGAGATCGCCGTCAGGTCGTTCTGCAGGAACACCCGATCGACCTCGTGCGGCAGGAGCGCCAGCAGGGGAGCGGGGTCGGGTGCGGCGCCGCCGCGCGCGGGCGCGGCCCACTCCGGCTCGCCGCCGTCCTCCGCGACGAGGCCCACGAGGCGCCACAGCGCGATCCAGCTCGCCGCGCGCTCGGGCCACTCGGGGTCGAGGGGATACGCGTCCGGCCACAGCTCCGGATCGATCCAGCCGCCGTCGGCGCGCAGCCCCGCGGGCAGCGCGCCCCGCAGGGCCGCCACGAGCGACGACCAGCGCTCGCCGGTGGAGCGGCGGATCCACTCCGCCCCCGCGGGCGTCACGAGCCAGCGTCGCTCCTGCCCGCGCAGCAGTCCGGCGAGCTCGGCGGCGCGCACGAGCGCGTCGGCGTCGGCGCCGTCGCGCGCCAGCTCCTCCTGCACGAGGCGCTTGCGCTCGGTGGCGGCCAGGCCCGTCGCGACGCGCCCCAGGGGCACGCGGAGGGCGTCGATCAGCAGATCGGCCAGCGCGGTCGTCGCCGTGAACGCGCGCTCGGCGGCGTGGGCGGCGGCGTCGGCCGACGCCGGCTCGGGCGTGCGCAGGGGCGTCGGCGTGACGACGTCCGGCAGCGCGGCGGCGACCGGGGCGAAGGGGCGGCCGTCGGCGTCGGTCAGCCCCAGGAGCTCGGGGCCGGAACCGGAGCGCAGCGCGTGCAGGTCGTCGCGGGGCAGCGCGCGCAGGGCGACCGCGATCGAGCCGGTGTCGAGCAGGGCCTCGGCCGCGTCGAACCAGCTGCGCCACGCCGCGTGGGGTGACACCCTCCGGGCGCCCAGCAGTCGGGCGATCTCGCCGTCCTCTCTGGCGGCGAGACGCTCCGCGAGCGTGCGCGCTTCGGCTACCACGCGATCCGGGGCATCAGGACGGGCGGTCCGACGCCCGTCCCCTTCGGATCATCGACATGATCAGCAGCGCGAAGATGAGCAGGAACCCGATCGGCAAGCCGATCATCGGGATCGTCGCGATGATCGGCCACGCGCCGCGGCCGAAGTCCTCGGACTCCAGGCCAGCGGCGTCGGCGATCAGGAGCGCGAAGAACGAGGCCACCGACAGCACGATCACGCCGAGCGACATGAACGTGAGGATCCGATCGATGCGACGGACCGGGGCCCCGTCGGCGGGCTGCTTGCTGCTCATCCCGACCAGGATACGCGTCGCCGGCGGATGGGTAGGCTGGAAACGGGGAGCGGCGACGTGCCGCACCCGCATCCGTCCGCACGATCGCTCAGCAAGAGGTGTCCCATGCCCACCGGCAAGGTCAGGTTCTACGACGAGGAGAAGGGCTTCGGCTTCATCGCCTCGGACGACGGCCAGGACGTCTTCCTGCACGCCAGCGCGCTTCCGGCCGGCACCGTCCCGAAGCAGGGCGCGCGCGTCGATTTCGGCATCGCCGACGGACGCAAGGGCCCCCAGGCCCTCTCCGTCCGCGTGCTCGAGGCGCCCCCCACGCGGGTGAAGCCCAACCGCAAGAAGGCCGAGGACATGGCGGTCATCATCGAGGACCTCGTGAAGATGCTCGACGGTGTGGGCGAGGACCTGCGTCGCGGCCACTACCCCTCGAACAGCCACGCCCGCAAGGCCGCCGCCGTGCTGCGGAGGGTCGCCGATGAGCTCGACGTCTGACACGCCAGACGACGCCCCCGAGGGGGACGTCGTGCCGGAGTCCGAGGTCCCCTCGACGGGCGAGGCGATCGCGGCGGACGAGGCGACCGCGGATGCCGGGGCGGACGCGGATGCCGGGGCGGACGTGAACGAGGCGGATGCCCAGGCCGAGGAGCCGGGGCAGGTCGTCGCCGACACGCGGCTGCTCGAGGCCCACGACCTCGCGCTCGAGGCGCTGCGCGAGATCACGCCGGCCTCGTCGATCGGCGCCCCCGCGGGGCACCGGGTCGAGCCGGACGGGGTCGTCTCGCTGCTCTTCGAGAACACGCTGCCCGGCTACCCCGGCTGGTACTGGACGGTCTCGCTCGCCGTGGTCGAGGGCGCCGAGCCGACGGTGCTCGAGGCCGAGCTGCTTCCCGGTGAGGGCGCGCTGCTCGCGCCGGAGTGGGTGCCCTGGTCGGTGCGGCTGAAGGAGTACCAGGCCGCTCAGGCCGCGGCCGAGGCCGCGAGCCGGGCGGCGTCGGGCACCGCCGACGGCGCCGAGGCTGACGAGGACGACGAGGACGACTTCGATGAGGACGACCTCGATGAGGACGACCTCGATGAGGACGACCTCGATGAGGACGACGGCCTGGACGACGACCTCGACGCGGACGCATCGCCGGTGCTGCACGCGGGCGACGTGGACGGCGTCGACATCGACGAGCTCGACGAGGACGACCCGGACGAGGACTCCGGCGAGGCCGACGACTCCGACGAGGACGACGAAGAGGACTGACGTCGCCGCGTTGATGAGTCGCGGCCTCGGCTCGCTGCGCTCGCTCGGCCCGTCTCGGCGGCGGCCGCGTTGCGGCCTCCGCTCGACGAGCGGGGGCCGGTCGCGCTCGTCGACCGGAGCGCGCGCAGCGCGCGGAGCGGAGACGTGTCGAGCGGAGCGCCGCAGGCGCGGAGTCGAGACCCGCGGCGGCCCGCCTCAGCCCTGTGCGAGCACGTAGTCGAGCGAGCGGATCAGCTGACGCACGTCATCCGGCTCCACCGACACGAAGGTCGCGATGCGCAGCTGGTTGCGGCCGAGCTTGCGGTACGGCTCGGTGTCGACGATGCCGTTGGCGCGCAGCGTCTTGGCGACGGCCGCCGCGTCGACCGTCTCGTCGAAGTCGATCGTGACGACGACGGGGGAGCGGTGCGCGGGGTCGGCGACGAACGGCGTGGCCACGGCCGAGGCCTCGGCCCACGCGTAGAGCGCCTGCGACGACTCGCGCGTGCGGGCGTCGGCCCACGCGAGGCCCCCGCGGCCGAGGATCCACTCGAGCTGGCTGTCGAGCAGGTGCAGCGTCGCGAGCGCCGGGGTGTTGTACGTCTGGTTCTTGCGGGAGTTGTCCAGCGCGGTGGCCAGGCTCAGCGACTCGGGGATGTACCGGCCGCTCGCCGCGACCCGCTCGATCCGCTCGATCGCGGCGGGCGACACCGCGGCCAGCCACAGGCCGCCGTCCGATCCGAGGTTCTTCTGCGGCGCGAAGTAGTAGACGTCCGCCTGCGCGACGTCGAAGTCGATCCCGCCCGCCGCGCTCGTGGCGTCGATCACCGTGAGCGCCCCGTCGTCGCCGGCCACGCGGGCGATCGGGGCGGTGGCGCCCGTGGACGTCTCGTTGTGCGGCCACGCGTACACGTCGACACCCGCCACGGGCTCGGGCAGCGCGATCGATCCCGGTTCCGCCTTGCGCACATCGGGCGCCTCGAGCCACGGTGCCGCCGCGGCCGCGGCGAACTTGCCGCCGAACTCGCCGAAGGTGAGGTTCTGGCTGCGCTTCTCGATGAGCCCGAACGCCGCCGCGTCCCAGAACGCCGTGGATCCGCCGTTGCCGAGGATGATCTCGTAGCCCTCGGGCAGGCGGAACAGCGATGCGAGGCGCTCCCGCACGCTGCCGACGAGGTCCTTCACGGGTGCCTGGCGATGCGACGTGCCCAGCAGCGACCGCCCGGCGGCCGCGAGGGCGGCGACCTGCTCGTCCCTCACCTTGGACGGGCCGCAGCCGAATCGTCCGTCGGCGGGCAGGAGATCGGCGGGGATCGTGAGCGTCATGCGTCCATGGTAGGACCGGCCGCGCCGTGGCTCCGCGCGGGATGGGGTCCAGGGGAACCCACATGCCGCGCCGCATAGGATTGCCGGAGGAACCCCACGGAGGCCCGGATGACCGACCTGATCGACACCACGGAGATGTACCTTCGCACCATCCTCGAGCTCGAGGAGGAGAACATCGTGCCGCTGCGCGCGCGCATCTCCGAGCGGCTCGGCCACTCCGGTCCCACGGTGTCGCAGACGGTCGGCCGCATGGAGCGCGACGGGCTCGTGCACGTGGGCGAGGACCGTCGCCTCGAGCTGTCGGAGGCCGGCCGGCAGAAGGCCGTCGACGTGATGCGCAAGCACCGCCTCGCCGAGCGGCTGCTGTCGGACGTCATCGGCCTGGACTGGGCGTACGTCCACGAGGAGGCGTGCCGCTGGGAGCACGTCATGAGCGAGCAGGTGGAGCGCCGCCTCATCGAGTTGCTCGGCAGCCCCACCGAGTCGCCGTACGGCAACCCGATCCCGGGCCTCGATCTCATCGGGGGCGAGCCGGGCCGCGACTTCGACGAGGGCGTGATCGGCCTCGTGAAGGCGCTCGACGCGCAGGGCGGCCCGCTGCAGGGCACGGTGCGCCGCCTGGCCGAGCCGGCGCAGGTCGACCCCGAGCTGCTGCAGCAGCTGCGCGTGGCCGGCGTGGTCCCCGGCGCCTCGGGCGACTTCCGCTACAGCGAGGGGTACGTGCTCGTGCACATGGACGGCAGCGACGAGGCGCTCGAGCTGCCCGTCGAGATCGCCTCGCACGTCTTCCTCGTCGCTCCGCGCTGACCGGTCGAGGGCGCGCGGGCGCTCTCAGAATCGGAGCGTGACATTTTCGTTATCTTCCCGTAGGGTGGGGAAATCCCGAGGCCGGAAGGCCCCGAACCCGTTCTGCAAGCAATCGCCTCTCCGGCTCGTCCTTCTTGCAGGATGCACTGTCCGACGACGAGTGCTGACGAGCCGGCGCTGCCCGAGCGCGAGGCGACGGAGGAACACGTCTTGACCCAGAACCCCACGCCCGCAGGCTCACCCGAGGCCTCGGACACCCCCGAGAACGGCGCGATCGCGCCCGCGAAGATCAGTCGGCGCGACATCCGCCGCGCCGAGCGCACGCTGCGCGCGGAGAGCACCCCGAAGGTGCGCCCGCTGCGCGCGGCCGGCACGATGGCCGCGGTCCTCGCGCTCATCGCCGGCGTCGCCATCCCCGCCTACGCCGCCACCCAGGGTGGCGACGCGGAGCAGGTGACGGCCCACGACATCGCCGAGGCCGACGCGCAGTCGCTCACGGTGGAGGGCGGCGCGGCCGCCTCGCAGCTGAGCGCCTCGAGCTACTCGGCCACGACGGCGAGCGAGATCGAGAAGAAGAAGGCGGCGGCCGAGGCCGCCGAGCGCGCCAAGGAGATGGCCGCGGCGGCCGCCGCCGCGGCGTCCGCGCCCGCCTCCGTCTACTCCGGCAACGTCATGCCGTCCGCCCCGAGCGAGGGTGTCGTCTTCCCGCTCCCCGCCGGCTCGTGGACCTCCGGTCGCGGCCTCGGCGACTCGGGCTACCACATGGGCTGGGACCTGCTCGCCGCGACCGGCACGCCGATCTTCGCGGCCGCCGACGGCGTGGTCTCGCAGGCCGGCTGGAGCGGCGGCTACGGCAACGCCGTCGTGATCGAGAGCAACGTGGGCGGCAGCGCCACCAAGACCCGCTACGGCCACATGTCGTCGATCGCGGCCTCGGCGGGCCAGTCCGTCACCGCCGGCCAGGTCATCGGCTACGTCGGATCGACCGGTCGCTCCACCGCACCGCACCTCCACTTCGAGGTCTACGTCAACGGCGGCGTCGTCAACCCGCAGGGCTGGCTGCCGTACTGATCCGCGGCCTCGCAGGGCCCCGTCGGCAGCCGCCGGCGGGGCCCTCGTCGTCTCGGCGGCACCACCGGGCGAGCCGGGGCCGTCGACACGCCCGGGAATGTTCACCTCGCGGATGGCCCCGCGCGGCCCCGGCTGGGCTACTCTGATCCCGTCGCCGCGCGAAGCGGAGGGAGAAGCCGATGTCACGAACACCTCGCATCCGAACCACGGATGCGCTCGGGCGTTACGTGCTTCGGCATCGTGTGCACACGATGCGCGGGTCGTCCGCGTGCAGAAGGCGCTGTCTGTGAGACAGCGCCTTTTTTCGTCCCTGCGCGCCCTCGCATCGCTCTCCACCGCAGAGCGCGACGTCGCTGGATCGAGAGCCCGGAAGCCGTCCGGGACCCGTCGAAAGGACACGGCATGCGCACTCTGGTGTTGAACGCGGGCTATGAGCCCCTTGCGGTCGTCTCGTTCAAGCGCGCCCTCGTGCTCGTCATGAACGAGAAGGCGAGCATCGTCGAGCGGATCGAGGAGGAACCGATCTGGGGCACCCACGGGTCGTACGAGCGACCGGCGGTGATCGTGCTCACCCGCTACGTGCGCGTGCCGGGCGGCCGCCGCGTGCCCGTGACGCGCCGCGGGGTGCTGCGCCGCGACGGCCACCGCTGCGGCTACTGCGGCAAGCCGGCGTCGACCATCGACCACATCCTGCCGCGCTCGCGCGGCGGTGCGGACTCGTGGGAGAACCTCGTCGCGGCCTGCCTGCGCTGCAACAACGTCAAGAGCGACCGCACGCCGCAGGAGATGGGCTGGGAGCTGCGCGTCACGCCGCGCCCGCCCCGCGGCGGCGCGTGGACCGTGCGCGGCGTGGAGCGCAGCGACCCGCGCTGGGAGCCGTACCTGGCGCTCGCGGCCTGATCCGCGTTCACCCGCGCCCGGTAGAGTCGGCACGCGCGCCGTGCGGGCGCCCCCGCGGACGAGAACGAGTGAGGCCGGATCCCTTGAGCATCGACGACCCCGGCCCCTTCGACCGCGGCGCGCTCGCGCCGGACGAGCGGACGCTGATCGACATCCTCACGGAGACCACGGCCCGCCACCCCGACGCATCGGCGCTCGAGGACGAGGTCGGCGCGCTGAGCTACCGCGAGCTGCTTGCGCTCGTCTGGCGCACGGCCGCCCGGCTGCACGAGCAGGGTGTGGGGCGCGGCGACCGGGTGGGCGTCCGGATGCCGTCGGGCGACCGCGAGCTCTACATCGCGATCCTCGGGATCCTCGCCGCCGGGGCGGCGTACGTGCCCGTCGACGCCGACGATCCGCAGGAGCGGGCCGATCTCGTCTTCGGCGAGGCGGGGGTCCGCGGCGTCGTCGCGCCGGGCGGCTACGCCGCGGTCGACGCGCGGCCGGCCCCGCTGTTCGACGGCGACGACCCGCATCCCGCGACGAACGCGCTGCCCCTCGTGCCGCCGCCAGGTCCCGGCGACGACGCGTGGATCATCTTCACCTCCGGCTCCACGGGCGTGCCGAAGGGCGTGGCGGTGACGCATCGCTCGGCCGCTGCCTTCGTCGACGCCGAGGCGCGGCTGTTCCTGCAGGACGCGCCGCTCGGACCCGGCGACCGCGTGCTCGCCGGCCTCTCGGTCGCCTTCGACGCGTCGTGCGAGGAGATGTGGCTCGCGTGGCGCCACGGCGCGTGCCTCGTGCCCGCGCCGCGAGCCCTCGTCCGCTCGGGCGAGGACCTCGGCCCGTGGCTCGTGGGGCACGGGATCACCGTGGTCTCGACGGTCCCCACGCTCGCGTCGCTGTGGCCACAGGACGCGATCGAGAACCTCCGGCTGCTGATCTTCGGGGGCGAGGCGCTGCCGGCCGAGCTGGCCGCACGCCTCGCGAGCGAGGAGCGCGAGGTCTGGAACACCTACGGGCCGACCGAGGCCACCGTCGTCGCGTGCGCGGCGCGCATGGACGGCGACGCGCTCCGGGCGGGCGAGCCCGTGCGGATCGGCCTGCCGCTGGACGGCTGGGCGCTCGCGGTCGTGGACGGCGAGGGCGCGCCGGTCGCGGAGGGCGAGGTCGGCGAGCTCATCATCGGCGGCGTGGGACTGGCCCGCTATCTCGACCCCGCGAAGGATGCGGAGAAGTACGCGCCGATGCCGCGGCTGGGCTGGGAGCGGGCGTACCGATCCGGCGACCTCGTGCGCGCGGACGCCGCGGGGCTCGTCTTCCAGGGACGGGCCGACGACCAGGTGAAGATCGGCGGGCGGCGGATCGAGCTCGGCGAGGTGGAGGCGGCGCTGCAGGCGCTCACCGCCGTCTCCGCGGCCACCGTCGCGGTGCAGCGGTCGGAGGGCGGCGTGCCCCTGCTCGTCGGCTACGTCGTTCCCGACGCCGGGTTCGACCGGCAGACGGCGCGCGCCGAGCTGGCCGAGACCCTGCCGGCGCCGCTCATCCCGCTGCTCGCCGTCATGGACGAGCTGCCGGTGCGCACCTCCGGCAAGGTCGACAAGGCCGCGCTGCCGTGGCCGCTCGACGGCGGCGATCCCGCCGACTCGCGCCTCTCCGGCACGGCCGCGTGGCTCGCCGAGCAGTGGCTGGGCGTGATCGGCATCCGGCCGGCCGACGAGAAGGCCGACTTCTTCCAGCTCGGCGGCGGATCGCTCGCCGCGGCCCAGCTCGTCTCGCGCATCCGCGCGAGGGCGCCCGAGTTCACGATGGCCGACGTGTACGACCTGCCGCGCCTGGGGCAGATGGCCGCCGCGGTCGAGGCCGACGCCACGGACGACGATCCGGACCGCCCGCCCGTGCCGGCGGCGGCGCCCACGCCGCGGCGGATGCAGTGGGTGCAGACGCTGCTCGGCGCGCCGCTGCTCGCCCTCGGCGGGGCGCGCTGGATCGTGTGGCTCCTCGCGGCGTCGTGGATCCTGCAGCTCGCGCCCGGCTTCGCGTTCCTGCCGGACGCGCCGTGGTGGACGATCCTGCTCGGCATCGTCGTGTTCGCGACGCCGTTCGGGCGCATGGCCATCGCGGCGCTCGCCGCCCGGCTGCTGCTCACGGGCCTGCGCCCCGGCGACTACCCCCGCGGCGGTGCCGTGCACCTGCGGCTGTGGCTGGCGGAGCAGATCGCGCACCAGATCGACGCGGTCGGCATGGCGGGCGCGCCGTGGGTGACGTACTACGCCCGCGCGCTCGGCGCGCGGATCGGCGAGGGCGTCGACCTGCACACCATGCCGCCCGTCACGGGCATGCTGCGCGTGGGCGCCGGGGCGGCGATCGAGCCCGAGGTCGACCTCAGCGGGTACTGGATCGACGGCGACACGGTGCGGATCGGCGAGATCCGGATCGGCGCGGACGCGACCGTCGGCTCCCGCAGCACCCTCGCCCCCGGCACCCGCATCGGCCGCGGCGCCGAGGTCGCCCCGGGCTCGGCGGTGTTCGGCCGCGTGAAGGCCGGGCAGCGGTGGGCCGGGTCGCCCGCCGTGCGCGTGGGCGGCGCCTCGGCCCCGCTCGCCGTCGGCCGCCCCGCCGCGCCGCGCCGCTGGCTGTGGGCGTACGCCGCGTCGTCGATCGTGCTCGCGCTGCTCCCCTTCGCGGCGATGGCCGCCGGCGGGCTCGTCCTCGCGGCGGGTGTGCGCGGCGCCGACTCGCTCGGCGCCGCCGTGCCCGGGCTGCTCGCCTGGCTGGTGCCCGCCGTGATCGTCGCCGGCCTCGTCTTCGCGGGGCTCGTGCTGGCGCTCGTGCGGATGCTGTCCATCGGGCTCGTGGAGGGCGTGCACCCGGTGCGGGGTCGCATCGCGTGGCAGGCGTGGACGATCGAGCGCCTGCTGGATTCGGCGCGCACGATGCTCTTCCCGATCTACTCGAGCCTGTTCACCCCGATCTGGCTGCGGCTGCTCGGCGCGAAGGTCGGCCGCGAGGTGGAGGCGTCCACCGTGCTGCTGCTGCCGTCGATGACCACGATCGACGACGGGGCGTTCCTCGCCGACGACACGATGGTCGCGACCTACGAGCTGCGCGGCGGCTGGATGCGCATCGCGGCGGCGCGGATCGGCAAGCGCGCCTTCCTGGGCAACTCCGGCCTCGCCGGCGCCGGCCACCGGGTGCCGAAGAACGCGCTCGTGGCCGTGCTGTCGGTCGCACCGCTCAAGGCGAAGGCCGGCTCGTCGTGGCTGGGCTCGCCCGCCGTGCGGCTGCGCCGCGTCGTGAACGAGGCCGACCTGGAGCGCACCTACCGCCCGCGCCCCTCGCTGCGCGTGGCGCGGGCACTGTGGGAGCTGTGCCGGTTCGTGCCCGTCGTCGTGACGTGCGCGCTGGGACTCGGCGTGCTGCTCGCTCTCGCGTGGCTCATCGAGGCGCTCGGCCTCGTGCCCGCGCTGCTGCTGTCCGGCGTGGTGCTGCTGGCGGCGGGCGCGGTGGCCGCGGCCGTCACGACCGCGGCGAAGTGGGCGCTCGTGGGCACGATCCGGGCGGGGGAGCATCCGCTGTGGTCGAGCTTCGTGTGGCGCACGGAGGTCTCCGACACGTTCACCGAGATGCTCGCGGCGCCGTGGTTCGCCAACGCGGCGGCGGGCACGCCGGCGCTCGCCGTGTGGCTGCGCTCGCTCGGCGCGCGCATCGGGCGTGGGGTGTGGACCGAGAGCTACTGGCTGCCCGAGCCCGATCTCGTGCGCCTGGGCGACGGCGCCACCGTGAACCGCGGCTGCGTCGTGCAGACGCATCTGTTCCACGATCGGGTGATGAGCACCGACACCGTCACCCTCGAGGCCGGGGCGACGCTGGGACCGCACAGCGTGATCCTGCCGGCGGCCACGATCGCGCAGGCCGCGACGGTCGGGCCCGCCTCGCTCGTGATGCGCGGCGAGTCGGTGCCGGCGGGCAGCCGCTGGAGCGGCAATCCCATCGGCCCGTGGCGCGCCGTGAGGGCGCGCCGGTACCAGCCGGCGGAGCGCGCATGAAGCCCGATGCCTACACGCCGAACAGCGGCGACCCGAACGTGCGGGTGGAGCACTACGACCTCGCGCTCGACTACAAGGTCGGCACGAACCGCCTCAGCGGCACGGCGACGATCACGGGCCGCGTGCGCGAGCGCACGAAGTCGGTCGCGCTCGATCTCGTCGGGCTGCAGGTCAAGAAGGTGCGCACGGTGCGCGGCCTCGACGTGTCGTTCCGGCAGTCGGCCACGCGCACGCGGTTCACGTTCGGACGCTTCCTCGAGGAGGGCGAGTCGTTCACCCTCACCGTGACGTACGCCGGCTCGCCGCGACCGCGCGGCACCCGGTGGGGCACGCTCGGCTGGGAGGAGCTCGAGGACGGCGTGCTCGTCGCATCGCAGCCCACGGGGGCACCGACCTGGTTCCCGTGCAACGACCTGCCGCGCGACAAGGCCACGTACCGAATCGAGATCACGACCGACGCCGACTACGCGGTCGTCTCGGGCGTGCCGGGCACCGTCGAGCCCGCGCGGGGCCGCCGCCGATGGACCTTCGACCTCGACGTGCCGACCGCGACCTACCTCGTCTCGCTGCAGATCGGGCGCTACACGCGGCGCGAGGTGGCCCTC
Organism: Microbacterium petrolearium; assembly: GCF_054782875.1. Lineage (NCBI taxonomy): Bacteria > Bacillati > Actinomycetota > Actinomycetes > Micrococcales > Microbacteriaceae > Microbacterium > Microbacterium petrolearium. The sequence continues at coordinate 46,984 of NZ_BAAGRQ010000014.1, read as the reverse complement.
GGCGGCGTGCCGGGCGCGCTCGCCTACCCGCGCGCGATCGAGGCGCGCGTCGAGGCCGATTTCGCCGATCTGCCGCGCATGATGGCGGTCTTCGAGGAGGCGTTCGGTCCCTACCCGCTGCCGGGCTACACGGTGGTCGTGACGGAGGACGAGCTGGAGATCCCGCTCGAGTCGCAGGGCATGGCGGTGTTCGGCGCCAACCACATCGACGGCTGCGGCGGCCTCGAGCGGCTCATCGCGCACGAGCTGGCGCACCAGTGGTTCGGCAACAGCGTGGGCGTGGCGCGCTGGCGCGACATCTGGCTGAACGAGGGCTTCGCCTGCTACGCCGAGTGGATCTGGGCGGAGCGCTCGGGCGGCCCCACGGCGCACGCCCTCGCCCTCGGGTATCGGGCCGATCTGGCGGGGCGGCCGCAGGATCTCGTGCTCGCCGATCCCGGGGCGGACCGGATGTTCGACGACCGCGTGTACAAGCGGGGCGCGCTCGCCCTGCACGCGCTGCGCCTGACCGCCGGCGACGAGACGTTCTTCGGGATCCTGCGCGACTGGGCCGCCGCCCACCGCGGCGGCACGGCCAAGACCTCGCACTTCGTGGCGCTGTGCCGCGAGCGGGCGGGCGACGCGGCGGCGCAGGTGCTCGGCCCCTGGCTCGACGACGCCGCGCTGCCCGTGCTGCCGCCGGGGCCGCGCGTGCGCCCGGCCGTGCTCAGCGACGCGCTCGAGACGGGCGCGCCGCGATCGCGAGACTGACGACGAATCCGTCGGGCGCCGGCACGTCGTGCAACGCGATCGGCCCGTCCCGGCCGGGGATCCGCGCGCGCTCGCCGCGGATCCGCACGTCGCCCGGCGGCACGCGCAGCCCGCGGCCGTCGGCCTTCAGCGCCGCCTCGATCCGCGTCCATCCCCGCAGTGTCGGTGGGGGATCGAGGAGGTTCGCGAGGTCCGAGAGGACCGTGCCGGGTTCGCCGCGTTCGACGTCGACGCCGATGGCCTCCGCCTCGCGGGTGGGCGCCGCGGCGGCGACGACGAAACCGCCCGCGTAGGCCGCGCTCAGCGCGACCGGGGCCTCGAGCGCCACCGGGGCGCCGTGATCCGCGCCGCCGCAGCGCGGGCAGCGCCGCGCGATGCGCGTGCCGGACCAGGGGGCGAGCGCCGAGACGAGAGACGCGAGGAGGGCGTCCGCCGCGGCCGAGCGATCGGGACCGATCGCCGCGAAGTCCACGAGAGCCGGCCCGATGCGGTGCATTCGCTCCTCGCTCGCCTGTGCCCCTGACTGGACTCGAACCAGCGACGCACGGTTTAGGAAACCGACGCTCTATCCACTGAGCTACAGGGGCGTCGGTGTCCAGCCTAACCCGCCGCGCGCCGCCTCAGGGATGCGACAAAGGCCGGGCGGAGGGATCCGCCCGGCCTTTGCGCGTCTGCCGGTGCGATCAGTTCGCGGCCTCGTAGGCCTCGAGCACCGAGGCCGGCACGCGGCCGCGCTCGGAGACGGTGTAGCCATTGGCCTTGGCCCATTCGCGAATGGGGCCGTAGTCCTTCTGCCCGCCACGGCGGCGCTGCTGCTGCTTCGGTCCGGAGGACGAGCCGCCGCCCGCGCGGCGACCGGCCGAGATGTACGGTGCGAGCGCGTCACGCAGCGTCGCGGCATTCGCCTCGGTCAGGTCGATCTCGTAGCTCTTTCCGTCCAGAGCGAAAAGCACGGTCTCGCCCTCTCCGGGTTCGAGAACGGTTCCGTCGATATCGTCGACGAGCTGATGCACGATTTTGCGAGCCATGTGCCCGAGGATAACACCGGATGTGCTAATCGCCACCTCGCGGAATACCGGCGTGCCGGAAAAGGGAATTCCCCTGATGGAGGAATGCGCGATCAATTCGCGGAAATCCCCATTCGTGAGGGGAGTAGTGGCGGGTCTCAGGGGAGGAGGCCCGTGCGCCTCGCCCTCGCGACGGCGGCGTGACGCGTCGACGCGTCGAGCTTGGACATGGCCGACCCGAGATACGCCTTCACGGTGCCCTCGCGCAGGCCCAGTCTTTCGGCGATCTCGGCGTTCGTCGCGCCCAGCGCCACGCAGGCGAGCACATCCGTCTCCCGTCGCGACAGCCGCACCCCCGACTGCGGCGCGCTCGCCTGCGGTGCGGTCTCGCCCGACAGGCCCGCGAGTCGGCGCTCCACATCCTCCAGCCGCGCCCGCAGCTGCGGATCGGGCACATCGGCGGCGATGCGGCGCAGCTCGGCATAGCTCTCGCGCAGCTCCTCCTGCTGCGCGGCGCTGAGCGCGGGCGCCTGCGGCGGCGGCGCCGACTGCGCCAGGCGGCGGTCGACCTCGTCGCGGATGCGCAGCTCGGCCGCCAGCTCCTCGGCCACGCGCATCGCCGGGGCCGTGGCGACGCCGCCGATGTTCCACCGGCCCCAGGCGCCACCGTAGAGCACGCCGCGGGGCCGCCCGCCGACGACGACGGGCACCGCCAGCAGGGTGCCGATCCCCTCGCCCAGGATCCAGCGATCGTAGTCGTGCGTGATCTGCGTGGCCGTGCCGTAGTCGCCCGTCATCCGCGGGCGCAGCTCGCGCATCGCCCGCCCGCCGAGGCCGCGCTCCACGCGCACGGCCAGCCCGTCGAGGGCGTTGGTCTGGGCGCCGACGATCGCATCGACCGCGGCCGTATCGTGCTGCAGGAGGCCGCCGAACGCGACGGGGAAGCGCGTGCGGCGCGCGAGGTCGCGCACCGCTCGCTCCAGCAGCGGGTCGCGCGGGGATGGTGCCTCGGTTCTCACGAATGACCTCCGCTTCCGCGGCGCCATCGCCGCGTCCTCGGTCCGGTGTGCGCGGGGGCTCCCGCGTACCGACTTTCGGGGGTGACGGCCGTGCCGCCGCGTTCGTAGCGTCGAAGCTACCATCGGCGATGCCTGCGGCGCGCCGGTCGGCGACGCAAAGTCGCGGCGCCGTCACCCGACCATGTGGCAAGGAGGCCTCATGACCGAACCATCGACCGGTGCGAGGAGCACCATCGATTACATCGCGGAGGAGAATTCCCCGCGATTCCGGGAGCTGAAGCGTGCCCACCGCGGCTTCGTCTTCCCGCTCGCGGCGTTCTTCCTGATCTGGTATTTCGTCTACGTGCTGCTCGCCGGTTGGGCGCCCGACTTCATGGCGATCAAGGTGTTCGGCCAGGTGAATGTGGGCCTGCTCATCGGCCTCGGGCAGTTCGTCACCACATTCGCGATCACCATGGCCTACGTGTCGTTCGCGAACCGCCGGCTCGACCCCCAGTCCGCCGCCATTCGCGCGGACCTCGAGAAGCAGGAGACGCGCGCATGAACGTCGTCCACGCGGCCGCCGGAACGGCGGCGGCCGAGAACAACCCGATCCTGAACATCACGATCTTCGGCCTGTTCGTCGTGGTGACGCTGATCATCGTCATCCGCGCCTCCCGGAACAACAAGACGGCCGCGGACTTCTATGCGGGCGGGCGCGCCTTCTCCGGCCCGCAGAACGGCTTCGCGATCGCGGGCGACTATCTCTCCGCGGCCTCGTTCCTCGGAATCGTCGGCGCCATCGCCGTGAACGGCTACGACGGATTCCTGTACTCGATCGGATTCCTCGTCGCCTGGCTCGTCGCCCTGCTGCTCGTGGCCGAGCTGATGCGCAACACGGGCAAGTTCACGATGGCCGATGTGCTGTCGTTCCGGCTCAAGCAGCGGCCGGTGCGGATGGCGGCGGCGATCTCGACGCTGACCGTGTGCTTCTTCTACCTGCTGGCGCAGATGGCCGGCGCCGGCGGGCTCGTCTCGCTGCTGCTGGGCATCGACGACGAGATCGGCACGGCGGTCGTCGTGAGCGTCGTCGGCGTGCTCATGGTCGGGTACGTGCTCATCGGCGGCATGAAGGGCACCACCTGGGTGCAGATCGTCAAGGCGTTCCTGCTCATCGGCGGCGCCATCCTCATGACCGTCTGGGTGCTCGTGATCCACGGGTTCAACTTCAACGACCTGCTGTCGGCGGCCGTCGCGGCCTCGCCGGACGGCGAGGCGACGCTGAACCCGGGCCTGCAGTACACCAACCCGGTCGACTTCCTCTCGCTCGGCCTCGCGCTCGTGCTCGGCACGGCGGGTCTGCCGCATGTGCTGATGCGCTTCTACACGGTGCCCACGGCGAAGGAGGCGCGTCGCTCGGTGGTGTGGGCCATCTGGCTCATCGGCCTGTTCTACCTGCTCACCCTCGTGCTCGGCTACGGCGCGGGTGCGCTCGTGGGCGAGGAGACGATCCTCGGCTCGCCGGGCGGCGTCAACTCGGCCGCGCCTCTGCTGGCGCAGGCGCTCGGCGGCGCGGTGCTCATGGGCATCATCTCGGCCGTCGCGTTCGCGACGATCCTCGCGGTCGTCGCCGGCCTGACGATCACCGCGGCGGCGTCGTTCTCGCACGACATCTACAACGGCGTCGTCAAGCGCGGCAAGGCCACGGAGGGCCAGGAGCGCAAGGTGGCGAACATCACGATCCTCGTGATCGGCGTGCTCGCCATCGTCGGCGGCATCGCGGTGCTCGGGCAGAACGTGGCGTTCCTCGTGGCGCTCGCGTTCGCGATCGCCGCCTCGGCGAACCTGCCGACCATCCTGTACTCGCTCTTCTGGCGCGGCTTCACCACCCGCGGCGCCGTGTGGAGCATGTACGGCGGCCTCGGCACCGCGATCATCCTGATCGTGCTCTCTCCGGTCTTCTGGGGCACGCCCACGAGCGTGTTCGGCGAGACGGGCGTGGCGATCTGGCCGCTCAGCAACCCGGGCATCGTCTCGATCCCCGTCGGGTTCCTGCTGGGATGGATCGGCTCGCTCACATCGAAGGGGTCGGAGGACCCGCGGATCGCCGCCGAGATGGAGGTGCGCTCGCTCACAGGCCACGGCGCCGAGAAGGCGGTGAAGCACTAGTCACAGCGGTCGGGGCCCCGCGGAGCGACGCTTCGCGGGGCCCCGCCGCGTGCGGGCCCGGCAGGCCTTCGGCACCTGCGGGGTCCGCTCGCGCGTGAGGACGGGGCACACCGCGCGGACCCGCTCACCAGACGCCGCTCGTGCCGCGCCGGTGGCTGCCGACCAGGTGCGTGTCGACGATGCCGACGGCCTCCATGAGCGCGAACATCGTCGTCGGACCCACGAACCGGAAGCCGCGGCGCTTCAGCTCGCGCGACAGCGCGACGGACTCGGGCGAGGACGAGGGGATGTCTGCCGGGGTGGCGGGCGCCGGCGTCTCGGCCGGCCGGTGGCCCCAGATGAGCTCGACGAGCCCGCCGTCCTCGCGCAGCGCGACGGTGGCGGCGGCGTTCCCGATCGTCGCGAGGATCTTCGCGCGATTGCGGACGATCCGGGCGTCGGCCAGCAGCCGCTCGACGTCGTCCTCTCCGAACGCCGCCACGGCGTCGGGGTCGAACTGCCGGAACGCCTCGCGGAAGGCCTCGCGCTTGCGCAGGATCGTCGCCCACGACAGCCCCGACTGGAACGCCTCGAGGCTCAGCCGCTCGAACAGCCCGCGCTCGTCGCGCACGGGCATGCCCCATTCCGTGTCGTAATAGGCCCGCAGGAGCGGGTCGCGCGAGGCCCAGGCGGGGCGGGCGAGGCCGTCGTCGCCGATCACGAGATCCGTCACCTCGGCACCCCCTCCGGCGCGGGCGAGAGGGCCCCGCGCTCGAGGGCCACGAGGAAGCGCTTGTGCTCCGGGTGGCCGCCGTATTCGCCGAGCGTGCCGTCCGCGCGGATGACGCGGTGCACGGGCACGACGAGCGAGAACGGTGTGTCGCGGCAGGCCGTGCCGACGGCGCGATGGGCGCGCGGGCGACCCGCCATCGCCGCGACCTCGCCGTACGAGGCGGTCTCGCCGTAGGGGATCTCGCGCACCGCGCGCAGGGCCTCGCGCGCGAAGCCCGACACGAGCCGCCAGTCGAGCGTCAGCTCGAACGCCCGCAGCCGGCCGCGGAAGTATGCGTCGAGCTGCGGTGCGAGGTCGGCGACGACCGCCTGATACGGATCGGGGGAGATGCGGTGCGCGTGCGCGAGCGCGCTGAGGGCGTGCCCCGGGTCCTCGGCGACCCGCACGGCCACGAGCCCCTCGGCCGAGGCGACCGCGAGCACGACGCCCAGCGGGCAGTCGACGGTGCCGAATCGGAAGTCCATGCGTCCATCCTGTCGCGTGCCGCCGACACCGCGGACGGCCGCGGCCCGGGATGTGGACGACGCGCGCCGGCGCGCGGGCTGTGAGCGAACCGCGCCCGCGTCGTGCCCGGACACCCGCGGGAGCGGGAATACCGCGAAACTCCGCGGATCGCAACGTCGATCCGGCATCCGATGCGTAGCCTGACTGCGTGTTCCGAGCCAAGACGAGCGCCGCGGCGGTCCGCACCGCCGCGGACGTCACCCCCGCGGACCTCGGCGTCGCCGAGCCCGGGGTGCAGGTCGTGCACGCCGCCGACGCCGAGCGCGAGCGGCTGCGCCTCGCGGCCGCCGACCTGGGCGGGCCCTCGCCCCTGCTGAGCTACCGCGAGGCCCCCGGCTCCGGCATCGACATCACGAAGGCGCACCCCGGCAGCCTGCCGCAGTTCATCACGGGCAAATCGACGCTGCTGTCGAACCTCTTCCGCGACGAGGTCGCGCTGCGCACGGCGCGGCTCGCGGCCGAGCGCATCACGGCCAAGCACATCGAGCTGCGCACGGTACGCGCGCTCGACGCCGTGCGGCTGGCCGTGGGGCTGGCGTCCTGGCGGCTCGGCTCCGAGACGTTCAACGCGCCCCTGCTGCTGCGGCCGCTGGCGATCCGCCGCCACCACGCCGACTTCGAGCTGAAGCTGCACGGCGCGTTCACGGTCAACCCCGAGCTCGTGCGCGCCCTGCGGGAGCAGTTCGGCATCGAGCTGGACGGCGCCGCGCTGGCGGCGCTGGCGCACTCCGAGGGCGTGTTCAAGCCGCAACCCGTGATCGACCGGCTGCGCTCGGCCACCTCGCACATCGAGACCTTCACGGTGCGCCCCCGCCTCGTCGTCTCGACGTTCGCGGACGTCGGCGCAGCGATGGCGCGCGACCTGACGACGTTCGACCATCCCGTGCTCGAGGCGCTCTCGGGCCATTCCGAGGCGCTCGCGGCGTTCCGCAGCCAGCGCGACGTGCCGCACGTGCCCCACCCGGACGAGCGGGCGCCGGCATCCGACACCCTGCTGCTCGACGCCGACGCCGAGCAGGAGCGCGTGCTCGCGCGCATCGCGGCCGGCCAGTCGCTCGTCGTGCACACGCTGCCGGGCACGGGCGGCACGCAGACCGTCATCAACGCGGTCGGCGCGCTCGTGCGGGCCGGCAAGAGGGTTCTCGTCGTCAGCCCGCGCCGCTCCACCCTCGACGGCGTGCGCCATCGCCTCGCCGCGGTCGGGCTCGACGCGCTCGCCGTGTCGCCCTCGTCGCTGCGCCGCGATCTGATCCGCGCCATCGGCCGCAACGAGAAGGCCGAGCAGCCGACGGTCGCCGACATCGACGACGCCCTCGTGCGCCTGCGCACGGTGCTGCGCGACTACCGCCGCGCCCTGGTGCGGCCCCACCAGACCCTCGGGGTCTCGGCGCTCGACGCCACGCGCACCCTCACGAGGCTCGCGTCGCTGCCGAACCCGCCGTCGACGAGCGCGCGGCTGGGGCTGCGCACCCTCGAGCGGCTCTCGGGCGATCGGACGGACGCGGCCCGTACCCTCGCGCTCGCGGCGCGGCTCGGGGAGTTCCGGGTGGGCCCGGACGACTCGCCGTGGTACGGCGTGACGTTCGCGTCCACGCAGGAGGCGAAGGACGCGCACGCGCTCGCGGGCCGGCTGCAGGGCGTCGACGTGCCCCAGCTGCTCGAGCGCGGCTACGAGCTCATCTCGCAGACCCGCATGCGCCCGTTCACGACGATCGACGAGCTGGGGGAGTACCTGCGCCTGCTGCACGGCATCCGCGACTCGCTCGACCGCTTCAGCCCCACCGTCTTCGAGCGCCCGCTCGGCGAGCTCATCAAGGCGCACGGACCCCGCCGCGACTCGGTGAACATGCCGGCCGCCACGCGCCGCCGGCTGAAGAAGCTCGCGCGCGAGTACGTGCGCCCCGGCGGCCACGTGGTCGACATGCACGCCGCCCTCGTGCGCATCCAGCACCAGCGCACGCAGTGGCAGCACCTCGTCGACGTGGGCACGGTGCCGGAGATCCCCATCGGCCTGGCCGACGTGCACGAGGCGTGGAAGCGCGTCGTCGCCGACCTCGAGGAGCTCGACCGGGCCCTCGGGCGCGGCACGCGGCTGGCCGCGATGCCGGTGCAGCGGCTCGTGCGCACCCTGGGCGGGCTCGCGGCGGAGTCGCAGGTGTTCGACAACATCGTGGAGCGCGCCGAGCTGCGCACCAAGCTCGCCTCGCTCGGCCTCGAGCCCCTGCTGACCGAGCTGTCGGTGCGGCACGTGGACGAGGCGCGCGTGGGCGAGGAGCTCGAGTTCGCGTGGTGGCAGTCGGCGCTCGAGCACATGCTGCAGGGCGATCGCGCGCTGCTGGGCGCGAACACCTCGGTCGTCGACCGGCTGGAGCGCGACTTCCGCCTGGTCGACGAGGCGCATGCCGCCGCGTCGGGCCCGCTGCTGGCGTGGCAGCTCGCGGCGCAGTGGCGGATCGGCATCGTGGACGAGCCCGAGGAGTCGGCGGCGCTGCGGCGCGCGCTGATGCGCGGCGAGGTCGACGCCCAGAGCGTGCTGCGCCAGGCCCCCACGCTCATGCGCGTGCTCGCGCCCGTGTGGCTCGCCTCGCCGTACGAGGTCCCCTCGATCCCCGACAGCGAGGCGTTCGACGCCGTCATCGCCGCCGACGCGGCCGCCGTGAGCGTGACCGAGGTGGCGCCCGCGATCCGTCGCGCCCGCCAGGTCGTCGCCTTCGGCGATCCGGTCACGCAGCGCCCGACCCCCTTCGTCGTGCAGACGGGCGGCGAGGCCGAGGACGGCGCGGTGTTCGACGGCACCAGCCTGTTCGAGAGCCTCGCCGAGATCGTGCCGCTCGAGACGCTCACGCGCAGCTACCGCGCCGGCGGCGAGGACCTGGCGGCGCTCGTGAACGACGCGTTCTACGGGGGCGAGATCGTCTCGCTGCCGTGGGCGGGCTCGTACCTCGGCCGCGGCAGCCTCACGGTCGACTACGTCGAGGGCGGCAACGGCACGCCCGACCCCGTGACGGGGACGGTGGAGAGCCCGGATCCCGAGGTGAACCGCGTCGTCTCACTCGTCGTGGAGCACGCCGTCAACCGCCCGAACGAGTCGCTCATGGTCGTGAGCGTCAGCCGGCGGCACGCGGATCGGGTGCGCGCGGCCATCAACGAGGCATTCGCCGGTCGCAGCGACGTGGCCGACTTCGTCTCGCGCGACACGGCCGAGCCGCTCGCCGTGCTCACGCTCGAGGAGGCGGCGGCCGAGAGCCGCGACCGCGTCATCCTCACGCTCGGCTACGGCCTCACCAAGCACGGCCGCGTGCTCAGCGACTTCGGCGACCTGTCCACGCCCGACGGCGAGCGCCTGCTCACGATCGGGATGACCCGCGCGCGCCGGTCCATGGTGATCGTGTCGTCGATCCGCCCCTCGTCCTTCGACGACGGGCGCCTGCAGCACGGCGCGGCGACGTTCATGGGCATCCTGGGCGGGATCGCCACGCGCGGCCGCGAGGCGCGCCTCGAGGACCTCGCCGATCCGCTCACCCTCGCCCTGGCCCGCGAGCTGCGGCGCCTGGGCGTCGCGGTCGACGTGGACTACCGGGGGCTGCTGCCGCTCGTGGCCCAGCACGGGGGCAAGGCCGTGGTCGTGGAGTCCGACCCCGAGTCGCGCGGCGAGTCGCTGCGGGAGTCGCTGCGCCTGCGGCCGCACGTGCTGCGGCGACTCGGCTGGCACTACGTGCGCGTGCACGCCTTCGACCTGTACAGCGACCCGGCGGCCGTCGCGGCGCGCATCGCGGCCGTGCTGGGAGTCTCGCAGGACACCGCGAGGGCCGAGGAAGACACCCAGCCGCTCCACCTATCCTGAGCCGGTGACCGGATCGGACGCGGCGCGGCCGCGACAGCGCGTGGAGCGCGTGCGCGGATCGCGCCGTGCCCGGCTGACGCGCGTCGAGGGGACCCTGTCGGACTCCGATGCCGAATCGACCCTGCGCGGCGCCGATCCGGCGCCCCTCTCGAGCGGTGAGCGCGGGCCCAACGACGACCGCCTGCGCCGGGACCGCCCGCCGCACTGGTGACTCCGCCCGGGCGTCCGGAGACGACGAAGGCGCCGCCCGGACGGATCCGCACGGCGCCCCTCGCGATCGTCAGGCCTGCTGCTTGGCCAGCAGGTCGCGGATCTGGATGAGCAGCTCCTCCTGCGTGGGGGCGGGCTCCTCCTCCTCCTCGACCTGGATCTTGGCGGCGCGGCGCTCGGCGAGCTTGTTCATGGGCATCACGAGCACGAGGTACACCACGAGCGCGATCGACAGGAAGTTGATCACGGCCGAGATGATGCCGCCGATGCCGAAGTTCACGTCGTCGAACACGCCGGGGAACGTGATGACCCAGCTCTCCAGGTTGCCGCTCGGCACGAACGCGCCGATGAGCGGGTTGATCAGGTAGTCGACGAGCGCGGTGACGATGGCGCCGAACGCGCCGCCGATCACGACCGCGACGGCGAGCTCGATCACGTTGCCGCGCATGATGAAGTCTTTGAAGCCCTGCAGCATGTCTGTTTCCTCCCCCTCCCGGCCGTCTCGGCCGGGTCAGTGGGCGCCGGTCAGGATGCCGCCGGCGCCGGAGCGGATGCTCCGGAAGTCGATGATGGCGCGGACGAGCCGCTCGCGCCAGACGCCGCGCGGGAGTCGGTGCGGTAGAAGCCGGAGCCGTTGAAGGTGACGCCGATCGATCCGTACTGCTTGCGCAGCGGGCCGCCGCACTCGGGGCACTCGCTCAGCGACGGGTCGCTGAAGGACTGGACGGCGTCGAAGGCGTGCCCGCAGGACTTGCAGGCGTAGGCGTACGTGGGCATGCGTCCTCGCAGAGATGACCGGATCAGCGACGCCCGCGCGGGAATGCGAGCGTCCGGGTGGGGGTCACGACGCCGGAGACCGGCTGGTCGTGGACCTCGCGGGGAATTCGCTCCACCAATTCAGAATCATAGATCACCGCGTAGACGGGCGGGCGGTTCTCCATCGATCCCAGCGTCTTGTCGTAGTAGCCGCGCCCCCAGCCGAGCCGCCAGCCGTCCTCGTCGATCGCGGCGGCGGGGATGATCATGAGGTCGACGTCGTTCACCGCGATGGGCCCCAGCACCTCGCCGACCGGCTCCGGCACTCCGTAGGCGCCGATCACCTCGCCGCCCTCCGGCGACGCCACGGCCCAGTCCAGCAGCCCGTCCTCGCGCGTCACGGGCAGCAGCACGCGCACGCCGCGGTCGATCGCCGCGTTGAGGAAGGCGCGCGTGCCCGGCTCGGTGGGCGAGGAGAGATAGCACGCGATCGAGGCGGCGCCGTGCTCGGTCACGAGGGCCTCGAGCCGCGCCGCGATGTCGGCGGCCGCGGCGTCGCGCTGCGCATCGGAGAGCAGCTGACGCCGCTCGCGGAACTCGGCGCGCAGCGCGCGCTTCTCGTGCTCGACGGCATCCGTCATGCCGCGAGTCTACGGGCCCGCGTGCGCGCGACACCCGCGATCCGCCGGGCCTGGGGATCTTTCCCCGTCTCTCGGCATCGATCGCCTAGGGTAATGGCATGGAACCCGCGAAGATCAAGGCGGTCATGCCGGTCGCAGGACTCGGCACCCGCTTCCTCCCGGCGACGAAGGCCACTCCCAAGGAGATGCTGCCCGTCGTCGACAAGCCCGCGATCCAGTACGTCGTGGAGGAGGCCGTCGCCGCCGGCATCCGCGACGTGCTGATGATCATCGGCCGCAACAAGAATGCGATCGCCAATCACTTCGACTCGGTGCCCGAGCTCGAGGAGAGGCTCGAGGAGAAGGGCGACGAGGCCAAGCTCGGCCGCGTGCGCGCCTCGAGCGACCTCGCCGACGTCCACATGCTGCGCCAGGGCGAGCCCAAGGGCCTCGGCCACGCGGTCCACCGCGCCAAGGCGCACGTGGGAGACGCGGCGTTCGCGGTCATGCTGGGCGACGACCTCATCGACGAGCGCGACCCGCTGCTGCCGAAGATGATCGAGGTGCACGAGCAGCGCCAGGCGATGGTCATCGCCCTCATGGAGGTCGACCCCGATCACATCCACATGTACGGCTGCGCCTCGGTCGAGGCGACGGACGACCCCGATGTGGTGAAGGTGACCGACCTCGTCGAGAAGCCGGCCAAGGAGGACGCGCCCTCCAACCTCGCGATCATCGGCCGCTACCTGCTCACACCCGCGATCTTCCCCGTGCTCGAGCACACGGAGCCGGGCAAGGGCGGCGAGATCCAGCTGACCGACGCGCTCAAGGAGGTCGCGCGCGATCCGGGCAGCGTCGACGTGTACGGCGTCGTGTTCCGCGGCCGTCGCTACGACACCGGCGATAAGCTCGACTACATCAAGGCCATCATACGCCTCGCCGCCGATCGCGACGACCTCGGTCCGGAGCTCCGCCCGTGGATCAAGGAGTTCGCGGCGACGCTGTAGTCACGCCAGGACGGGAGAGCCGGATGGACGCTCAGCACGCGCGACAGCACGGGCCGATCTCCATCCGGCTCATCCGTCCCCGCGATGCCCGCACGCTGCAGCACGAGCTGCTCACGAACCGCTCGTGGCTGCGGCCCTGGGAGGCGACGAATCCGCACGGTGCCGTCTCGCTCGACATGCGCTTCGCGATCCGGCGGCTGCTGCAGCAGTACAAGGACGGCAACGGGGTTCCCCTCGTCATGGAGCACGACGGGCGCGTCGCCGGCCAGCTCAACGTCTGGGGCATCGCGCGCGGATCGCTCGAGTCGGCCACGATCGGCTACTGGGTGAGCGAACGCTACGCGGGCCTGGGGATCACCCCGACGTGCGTCGCCATGGCGACCGATCTGTGCTTCGAGGAGCTCGGGCTGCACCGCATGGAGATCTGCATCCGCCCCGAGAACGGCGCCAGCCTGCGCGTCGTGCAGAAGCTCGGCTTCCGCTACGAGGGCCTGCGTCGCCGCTATATCCACATCGACGGCGACTGGCGCGACCACTACGCCTTCGCGCTCGTGCGCGAGGACGTGCCGGAGGGCGTGCTGAACCGCTGGGTGGCGGGCCGCGCGCCCGTCGACGCGGCGGCGATCCCCCCGGCGGACCGCCAGCACAGCTGAGCCGTCCGGGCCGCGCGTCGGACGCGGCGCGCCCGGGTTCTGCGAGACACACGCCACCGCCTCACGGGCGATGCGGTCTCGGTCGCCTACCGTTGCGAACATGGATGGGGGCCAGGTGCTGGGCGGGGGCGTGATCGTCCTCGTCGCCGTCGCGCTCTGGCTCGTGTATCTTCTGCCCACGCTCATCAACCGCTCGCGCTACGACGCGGCCGAGCGCAACGCCGTGCGCCTGTCGCGGGCGCTGCGCGTGCTGGCCGAGACGACCGAGACGCCCGAGGAGGTGCGCGTCGAGCTGACCGCCCGGCAGGCGCACCTGCAGCAGAAGCTCGCCCGCCGCGCTCAGGCCGAGGTGGAGCGGCTGCGGCGGGAGCGGGAGCGGATCGCCGCCGAGGAGCAGCGGCTCGAGCGCGAGCGGGAGCGGCAGGAGCTGGAGCGCCGCCGCCGCGCGCTGGAGGCCGCGCAGCGGGCGCTGCACGCCGAGCGCCGCAGGGCCAGGGCGCGGCGCGGAGAGCGCCTCGGCGCGCTCGTCGGCGCGCTCGCGGGCGGCGCGCTCGCGGCCTGGGGAACGGTGGCGTTCGCGGCGGGACCGTGGCTGCTGCTGTCGGGCCTCGCGCTGGCCGCGCTCGGCGTGAGCGTGCTCAACCGCATGGCACGCGTCGTGCGTCGTGCGCGCCCCGTGCCCGTGGCGACGGCGCCGCCGGTGCGCCGCGCGGCCGCCGAACCGCAGCTGATGAACCCGAAGGACCGCGGCTGGACCCCGCGCACGCTGCCGGCGCCGCTCGTGGCGACCGCCGGATCGCGCGCCGCGACGACCGTCGCCGCGCAGAGCGCCCGCGACGCGCTGCTGCAGGCGGCCCGCGAGGAGGCCCTGCGGGCCCGCGCGGAGGAGCCGCTGCCCGCTCCCGTGTCGATCGCCGATGCCCGCCCCGCCGCCGCGCCGGAGACCGCCCCGGCGGCCGCGGAGTCGCCGTACGCCCGCATGGGCATCGTGGACGATGCAGAGATCGAGGACCACGTCCGCCGCCTGCTCGAGCGCCGCGCGGCCAGCTGATCCGGGCCAGTCCCGGGACGCGCCCGGGGTGCTCCCTGAACGGAGCGCCCGCGCGAATCTGGTAACGTATCTGAGGTTCACGGGCCCATGGCGCAGTTGGTAGCGCGTCTCGTTCGCAATGAGAAGGTCGGGGGTTCGAATCCCCCTGGGTCCACCACATGACAGAAGGGCACGTCCTCCGGGACGTGCCCTTCTGTCATGTATCAGGCAGAGCGATTCGAGGAGGAGTGCGGCGCCAGCCGCGCGACGGGGTCCCCCTGGGTCCACCACATGAAGAAGGCCCTCACCGATCGGTGAGGGCCTTCGTGCGACCCGGGCGGATCGGGTCAGCGCGTCACGCGCCGAGTCGCGCGAGGAGCGCGCGGGCGACGGAGCCGGACGACTGCGGGTTCTGGCCCGTGATGAGCGCGCCGTCCTCGATCACGTGGTCGGCCCACGCGTCGGCCGTGGCGACCTCGACGCCGTTGTCGCGCAGCGTGGTCTCGAGCAGCCACGGGGCGCGGGCCGCGAGCCCGCTCTGGATCTCCTCCTCGTCCGTGAACGCGGTGACGCGGCGGCCCGCGGCGGCGAGTGCGCCGTCCGCGCCGCGCGCCGCGAGCAGGGCCGCGACGCCGTGGCAGACGAGCGCGAGGGGCGTCGCGGTCTCGAGCGCGTCGGCGATGAGCGCGCCGGAGACGGGGTCGACGGCCAGGTCCTCCATGGGGCCGTGCCCGCCGGGGTAGAAGACGGCGTCGTAGTCGCCCAGCGCGACGTCCTCGAGGCGCAGCGGCTCGCTCAGCCGCACGATCTCCGCGAGCGCCGCGCGCGTCTCGTCGCTCTCGAGGGAGCCCTCGTCCGCCACGGGCGGGATGCCGCCGGGCGTGGCGAACACGACGTCGTGCCCCGCGCCCGTCAGCAGGCGGAAGGGCGTGAGCAGCTCCTCGGCCCAGTAGCCGGTGGGGTGGGTGGCACCGTCGGAGAGGGTCCAGGAACGGGCTCCGGTGACGACGAACAGGACGGTGGACATGGCGCTCCTCGGTGATGACGCGGTCGGCGCCCGGTCGGGCGCCTCACAGAGGCCAACGCCCCCGCACGCAGATTCTTCCGGCCGATCGAGTTCCGCCGCGCGTCGCGATACGCTCGGCGCGAGCGCGGGTCTCGCGGAACGGAGCTGGAGGAGCCATGGCGGACGGGATCGTCTACGACAGCGTGGACTGGCACCTCGGGGGCGACTTCCCCGACGACCTGGACGACGCGGCCGCGCGCACGCACATCGGCGTGTTCCTCGCGTGGATCGTGGAGCGCGGGCTGCTGGAGGAGGACGTCGCGCGCGAGAACGCCGACGAGGTCGCCGCCGTGCGGGCGGGGGAGCTGAGCGGCTCGGCCTTCCTGCGCGACTGCTGCGACGACGTGCTGAGCGCCGACGTGCTCTCGGAGGAGGGCGACGCGTTCGCGCGGGACTACTACGAGGCGCTCTACCTCGACGACTACGTCGACCTCTCGGACGACGACCTGCCGACGATCTACCACGAGCCCGATTCGCCCGAGAAGCGCGCGGAGGTCCGCGCGGTCCTGGATGAGCGGTTCGCCGAGTGGCAGCGCGACGGCGCGGCGGCGTTCGGCTGAGCCGATGACGCGCGAGACGACCGAGACGGCGCCGGCGACCGGCCGGCCCGCGTACACCGCCGCGCGCGACGGGGCGATCCGGCGCCTGCGCGGGCGCGTGCTCGAGATCGGCGCCGGCACCGGCGCGAACTTCGCGCACCTGCACGCCGACGTGGAGTGGATCGGGCTCGAGCCGTCCGCGGGGCGCAGCGGCGCCCTGGCCGAGAACGCCCGGCGCCACGGGCACCGCGCCGCGCCGCTCGTGACGGGCGCCGAGGAGATCCCGCTGGCCGACGCGAGCGTCGACGCGGTCCTGGCGACCACCGTGCTGTGCAGCGTGCGCGATCAGGCTGCGGTGCTCGACGAGGCCGCGCGCGTGCTCGTGCCCGGCGGACGGGTGCTGCTGGCGGAGCACGTGGCGGCCCCGGCCGGATCGGGCACGCGCCGGCTGCAGCGGCTCGCGCGCCCGCTCACGCGGCTGCTCGACCACGGCTGCGACCCGGTCCGCGACACCGAGAGCGCCGTGCGCGCGAGCGCCCTCCGGCTCGAGAGCGTGCAGCGATTCGCCGTGCCGGTGCTCGGCCGCCTGCGCATGCCGTTCGTCGTCATCGAGGCGATCAAGCCCGCCTGAGGGGCCGGTCTCAGGCGGGCGAGCGGCTGGAGTCGCGCAGGATGAGCGTGGGCGCGGCGACGACGCGGGTCGGGGCCTCGCCCACGGCCAGCGCGAGCGCCATCGCCATGGCGTCGGCGCCCATCCGCTGACGCGGCTGATCCACGCTCGTGATGCGCATGAGATCCGCCAGGTCGGTGTTGTCGTAGCCGACGACCGCGAGGTCGGCGGGCACGCGGACGCCCCGCGCGGTGGCGTCGGCGATGAGCCGCGCGGCGAGGCGATCGTGCGCGGCGAAGACGGCCGTCGGCCCGGCGTCGCCGGTCATCGCGTCCAGCAGCGCCTCGATCCCCCCGTCGCGCGAGTCGTACTCGCGGGGTGGCGTCGCGAGGGACCGATAGGCGGCGCGGCGGGCGGAGGCGGCGGGGCGGTCGGAGTCGTAGAGGTGCGCGATCCGCTCGTGTCCCGCGTCGATCAGATGCCGCAGGGCCAGGCGCGCGCCCGTCTCATCGTCGTTGGAGATCCATCCGGCATCCGCGGGCACGGAGGGCGGCCGGCCGACGACGACGAGCGGCACGCGGGACGACGCGTCGCACAGGTCGTCCTCGGTGAGGTGCCCCGTCACCGCGATCACGGCGTCGACGCCGAGGGAGATGAGGCCGGCGAGGCGCTCGCGCAGCAGGGCGCGGTCACGGCGGCCGTGGCTGAGGATCACGCCGAAGCCGGCGTCGCGCGCGGCGTCCTCGATGCCGTTGACGACGTCGGTCTGATAGGCGTTGCGCAGGTCCGTCAGCAGCACGCCCACGAGCTCGCTGCGCCCGCTCACGAGCCGCTGCGCCCAGCCGTTGCGTCGGTAGCCCAGGCTGTCGGCGGTGGCGAGGATGAGGTCCCGGCTGGCCTGGCTGACGCCGGGATCGCCGCGCAGCGCCGCGCTCACGAGCGACTTCGAGACTCCGGCGGCGTGCGCCACGTCCACGATCGTGGGGCGACGGTGTGCCGGGGTCATGCATCGAGTCTCGCATCCGCGCATCGCGCGGGGGCGCCGGTCTGCGGCGCGCCTGGAACGTTCCGGATCCGTTCACCTTCCGGACCGCCGCCGGTCACGATGCGCCCGTAGCGTCGCGTCCGTGACCTCCGCTGATCTCCTTCCGGCACCGCTCCGGAACGTTCCAGACGCCCTGCTGCTCGACTTCGGCGGCGTGGTGTTCGAAACCGCCAAGGACCCCGCCGGCAAGCGGCGCCTCGCCCAGAAGCTGCGCGAGCGCCTCGCCAGGGGCCTCATCGACGTGGAGACCGACCGCCTGCAGAGCTCGCTCACGGCGGGCCTGACGGCGCTCAAGCACTGGAAGCACGCCCAGAGCCGGCGCCTCGCGCCGCGCGAGCTGGCCCCGCGCGAGATCGTGGGCGACTTCCTGGCCGCCGACCTGCCGGAGCGGGCGCGGCTGCTGCTCGTCGCCGAGGCGAGCGACGTGCTGCTCGAGGTCACGACGACGCTGTCGGAGCACCGCGTGCGCCCCGGGATCCGGGAGCTGCTCGATCTGGCCGACGCGAACGGGATCCCCGTGGGCATCGTCTCGAACGCGCACTCCGGGCGCAGCCACCGCGCCGTGATGGCGCAGCACGGGCTGGACGGGCGATTCGCCGTGCAGTGCTACTCGGACGAGGTGGGCCTGCGCAAGCCGCATCCTGGCATCATCGAGCTCGCGGCCGAGGCGTGCGGGACGACGGCGGATCGCTGCTGGTACGTCGGCGACACCCAGGACCGCGACGTCGTGGCGGGGCGCCGCGCGGGCGTCGCGGCCGTGATCCTCACCCGCAGCCACCACACCGACGCGCCGCCGTTCGCGGTCGACGGCGAGGCCGACGCCGTCTACGAGGATCCGCGGGGCATCGTCGCGGCGCTGCAGGCGGCGCTCGCCGCCGGCGCGCGCCCGGCGCCCGCCGCGCCCGTCCCGCCGGCGGGGCGCGCCGCCCTGCTGATCGACCACGGCGGCGTGATCTCGGCGTCCGCGGCCGACGAGGAGCAGCTGGCCGGATTCGCGACCTGGCTGGCCCGGCTGCTCGCCGGCCCGGAGTCAGAGCTCGACGCGGCGGGCGTCGAGCGTCTCATCGCGCAGGCCAGGGCGACGCACCGGGCGTGGAAGGCCGCCGCCCGCCGCCGCTTCGACGAGGAGGGCGCCGCGCTGCCCGAGGCCGATGCCGTGGTGTTCTGGAGCGAATGGTTCGGAGCCGCGCTCTCGCCCCGGCGCCGCGCCGTGCTGCGTGCAGAGGCGCACGACGTCATGGCCCGCTACGGGCGCGCGAAGTCCCGGCGCACGCTGCGCGAGGGGGTGCGCGAGCTACTCGAGACGTGCCGCGACGCGGGCATGCCGGTCGTGGTCGTCTCGAACACCGTGAGCGGGCGCGCCGTGCGCGAGGAGTGCCGCGAGCACGGGCTCGACGCGCTCATCGGCGCCTACGTGTGCTCGGACGAGATCGGCGTGCGCAAGCCCGACACCCGGATCGTCGACGAGGCGCTTGCGATCGCGGGGGCCGACCCCGCGCGCACCTGGTTCCTCGGCGACAAGCCCGAGAACGACGCCCTCGCGGCCCGAGCGTGCGGCGTGGCCCGTCGCGTGCTCGTCCGCGGCGGATCCACCCCGGATCCCGAGCTCGACGCCGCCCTGGCGTCGGGACTCGCCACCGAGATCGTCGGAACGCCCGGCGATCTCGTCCCCCTCGTCCGCACCAGCCGGCTCGCGCCGGTCGCCTGATCCCGAGTACTTCCCCCTTACCCGAAGGAGACTGCAGTGACCACCACCGAAGCACGCCGCGGGCAGCTGCGCGGCGGAGGCTCCGCGGCGCCGTCCACGCCCCAGAACCTCATGGTCTTCGTCCTCTCGATGGCACTGTTCGGGCTGTCGAACATCATCCTCGAGGTCATCCCCGACATCACGATCGGTCCGGTCGACTTCTCCGTCAGCTACATGGTGTTCATCCCGATCACCCTCGCGGCACTGTTCAGCCCGTTCTGGGTGGCGCTGGGCGCCCCGCTCGGCGAGATCGTCTTCACCGACCTGCTGATGGGCGACTTCTCCGGCCTCGCCGAGGTCGAGGGCTTCATCCAGATGTTCCTCGCCATCTACATCGCCGGCTCCGTGATCCGCAATCCGCTGAAGCGCGGGCAGATCGTGCTGGGTGCGCTGCTGATCGTCGGCATCGACAAGTTCCTCTCGGCGGCCGTCGACCTGCTCAAGGTGTGGATCGGCGTCGAGGACGCGGAGTTCGTGCAGGGTCTGCCCGAGTCGGTCCTGCTGCTCGAGGCCATCGGCTTCGGCGTCGACCTCGTCATGTCGGGCATCCTGTTCGGCGCGATCCCCGCCATCTGGCTCGTGCCGGCCCTGTACCGCCGCATCGAGCCGATGCTGGGCCTCGCGCCGCGCGAGCCGGGCAAGCCCATCCCCGGCGGCGTGCCGCAGGCCGCCTGGTTCGTCGTGGTGGCCGTGCTCGCCGGCATCGCCTCGTTCTTCTTCGCCTTCCTCGAGGCGTGGGACGTGTCGGTCGGGGCGGTCGAGGGCGAGTTCCGCGACGTCTACGGCGACCAGTTCCTCTGGGTGAGCGTGGCCGCGATCGTCGTCGTGCTCGCCCTCGCGAGCATCCTGTTCGCCGTCTGGCGCAAGCGCCGCAAGGACGCCTGACCCGTGGCCGACCCGATCATCGAGGTGCGCGACCTCAGCTTCCGCTACCCGGGAGCCAAGGCCGACACGCTCCGCAACGTCACCCTCACCATCGAGCGCGGCGACTTCGTCGCGATGGTCGGCGGCAACGGCTCCGGCAAGACCACCCTCTGCAAGACGTTCAACGGCCTCGTCCCGCACTACTGGGCGGGCGAGTTCGCCGGATCGGTGCACGTGGCCGGCATCGACACATGGGAGTCGTCGGTGGCGCGGCTCTCCTGGTCGGTCGGCTACGTGTACCAGGACTTCCAGAACCAGCTCGTGCGACCGACCGTGCGCGACGAGGTGTCGTTCGGGCCGATCAACTTCGGCTTCGAGGACCACGCCGAGCGCACGGCCGAGGCGATGGCGGCCGTCGGGATCGCGCATCTGGCCGACCGGTTCGTCTGGCAGCTGTCGGGCGGCCAGGCGCACCTCGTCGCGCTGGCCTCCGTGCTGGCGCTGCGGCCCGAGGTGATCGTCGTCGACGAGCCGGTGGCGGAGCTCGACCCCGCCGCCGCCCACGACGTGTACGACCGGCTCACGGCGCTCAACCGCGAGCGCGGGATCACGGTGATCACGATCGAGCACCACGCCGAGTTCATCGCGCAGTACGCCCGCTCGGTCGTGCTCATGAGCGCCGGGGCGCCGGTGTGGCACCTGCCCGTGACGGAGGCGCTGACGCGCGCCGACGACCTTGCCGAGCACGGCATCCCCGCCCCGCAGGTCGTGGACGCGATGCGGCGGGTGGGGGTGCCGGGTGTCGCCCGCTCGGTCGGTGAGGCGGCCGAGGCCATCCGCGTGCGCGTCGACGAGCCGCCCCGCGCGGTCGCACCGCCGGCGGCATCCGTCGCGCCCGAGGCAGCGAGCGTGGTCGCCGAGGCGCGCGGCGTCTCGCACGGCTTCCGTTCCGTGGCGGGCGACATCCAGCCCGTCATCCGGGACCTGTCCGTCACGCTGCGCGAGGGCGAGCGGATCGCGCTCATCGGCGGCAACGGCTCGGGCAAGACCACGCTCATGCGGCTGCTCGCGGGCATCCACGTGCCGCGCGAGGGCGACGTCTTCCTCGACGGCGAGAACACGAGGTCGAAGCGCGCGGGCCGGCTCGCCGAGCGGGCGGCCTACCTGTACCAGCAGCCGGAGCGGATGTTCCTCAAGGAGTCGGTGCGGGCCGACGTGGCGCTCTTCCCGCGCAGTCGGCGCGATCCGGATGCCGAGGCGCTCACCGATCGGATCCTCGATCGCGTGAAGCTCGTGCCCTTCGCCGACCGGGACGGCCGTACGCTCTCGGGAGGCCAGCAGCGGCGCGCGACCCTCGCGATCGGGTTGGCCATGCGCCCCAGCCTGCTGCTGCTCGACGAGCCCACCGCGAGCCTGGACGTCGCCAGCCGGGACGACGTGATCGGCATGCTCGGCGAGCTGGGCGACCGGATCGGCTGCGCGGTGATCGCGACCCACGACATGCACCTCGTCGCGGAGGTCGCGACGCGCGTCATCGCGCTCGAGGACGGGCGCATCGTCGCCGACACGACCCCGCGCGAGCTGTTCGCCGACGAGGCCGTGCTCGCGAGGGCCCGCCTCGTGCCGCCGCAGGTGGCGCAGCTGGGGCGGGCGCTCGGGATGGACCCCCTCCCGGTGACGCTCGACGAGTTCGCCGCGTGGCACCCGCGGGCGCGGGCCGGTGCCCCCGCCGGCGGGAGGGTGACGGCATGAGCGCCGTGGCGCGCAAGCAGCGCGACGTGCTGAGCGTCGAGTGGATCAAGCTCGAGCTCATCCGCACCGCGTACTCCACGCGCGGCGGCCTGTTCGCGGCGATGGATCCCCGTGTCGTCCTGCTCTGGTACGTCGCGACGGCGCTCGCGCCGTGGTTCACGCACAACCTCACGACCATCGGCTGCCTGTTCCTGCTCGGCACGATCGCGGTCGTCCTGGCCCGCGTGGGTCCGCTCGTGCTCGGCCTGTTCGTGATCGGCCTCGGATTCGAGCTCGTCTACCTCGTGCTCGCCGCGACGATCTTCGGCGGCGACTTCACCACGTTCGTCGCCCTGACCGAGGTGACGGCGAAGATCGGCGTCGTGTCGCTCGTGAGTCTGGCGGCGTTCGTGTCGCTCGATCCCGAGAAGCTCTCGGACGCCCTGCTCGCCCTGCGCTGCCCGCCCGCGATCGCCTTCGCCGTGTCGTACGGGTACCGCATGATGCCGATCCTCGTCGAGGAGTTCTCGACGGTGATGGAGGGCTACCGACTGCGGCAGGCGCCGCCCGCGCAGGCCGGCCTGCTCGGCTGGCGCCACGTGGTGCACTGGGCGACGCTCGCCGTGCGGGCGTTCTATCCGATCTTCCTCAACACGGCCAAGTCGGTGCGCACCACGGTCGAGGCGCTCGAGGCGCGGGGCTTCACGTTCGCGACGGTCGACGACCGAGGCCGGCGCATCCGGATCGAGGGACTGCGCGTGCGCTGGCTCGATGTGCTCGTGCTCGCCGCGACCGCGGCGCTCGTGGCGGCCTGCTACGCCGCGGGCGCGCAGTGGCCCGTCTACCGCTGACGCGGCCGACGGGCCGCCGTCAGCGCCGCGCGGCGTACTGCTCGCGGATGACCGGGCGCGTGTCCGGCTCCGGAGAGGCGGAGAGCGACACCGGCCATGCCGGGCGCTCGCCGGTCAGCGCCCACGCCGCCTGCACGGCGCCGCCCGCGGCGACGTACTCGCCCGGCTCGGGCACGACGACGCGCGCGTCGAACACCTGCGCCGCGATCGCCGCGACCGCCGGGTTCTGCGCCGCGCCGCCGACGAGCAGGATCCGCTCCGCCGTCACGCCGTGCGCGCGCACGGCGTCGAGGCCTTCCGCGAGCCCCGACAGCATGCCCTCGACGGCCGCACGCGCGAGGTTCTCGCGCGTCGTGGCGGCGAGGGTCATGCCGAACAGCGTCGCGGTGGCGTCCGGCAGGTTGGGCGTGCGCTCGCCCTCGAAGTAGGGCTGCAGCACGAGGCCGCCCGCGCCCGGCTGCGCGTCGAGCGCGAGGCGCCCGAGCTCGCCGTGGTCGACGCCGAGGAGGGCGGCGATCCGATCGAGCACGCGGGCCGCGTTGAGCGTGGCGATGAGCGGCAGGTAGCCGCCCGCCGCGTCGGCGAAGCCCGCCACGGTGCCGCTCGCGTCGCGCACGGGCGCGTCCGTCACGGCGAACACCGTGCCGCTCGTGCCGATCGAGACGACGACGTCGCCGCTCGAGGCGCCGAGGCCGAGCGCGGCTCCGGCGTTGTCGCCGCAGCCGGGGCCCACGACGAGGCCGTCGGCGAGCGATCCCGCGCCGCCGGCCACCGACTCGGACGGCCCGAGCACGCGCGGGAGCACGATGCCCGACGCGTCGCGCCGCAGGGCCAGGCTCAGCAGCTCGCGGTCGTAGGCGCCGGAGGCCGCGTCGAAGTACGCCGTTCCGCTCGCGTCGGATCGATCCGTCACCAGCTCGTCCAGCACCGGCCCGAGGGGCGACTCGCCCTCGGGGCCGTAGCCGCGCAGCCGCCACGTGAGCCAGTCGTGCGGCAGCGCGACCGCGGCCACGCGCGCGGCGTTCTCGGGCTCGGCGTCGGCGAGCCAGCGCAGCTTCGTCGCCGTGAACGACGCCACCGGCACGAGGCCGGTGCGCCGGGCGAACTCCTCGGCCCCCACCTCGGCGGTGAGGTCGGCGGCGGCGCCGGCCGAGCGGGTGTCGTTCCACAGCAGCGCGGGTCGGATCACCCGCCCGTCCGCGTCGAGCGCCACCATGCCGTGCTGCTGCCCGCCGATCGAGATCGCCGCGACGTCGCCCAGGCCGCCGGCCTGGGCGAGCGCCGCCTGCAGTGCGTCCCACCAGGCCGCGGGGTCGACCTCGCTGCCGTCGGGGTGGGCGGCCCGCCCCGTGCGCACGACGGCGCCGGTGGCGAGATCCCGCACCACGACCTTGCAGTTCTGCGTCGACGAGTCGACGCCCGCGACCAGCGGCATGTCAGCGCGCGCCGAGCAGGTGCTCGGTCGCCAGCTGCTGCAGGCGCACGAAGCCGAAGCCGTGCCCGCCGAGGTAGGCGCCGGCGTCGAACTCCTCGAAGGCCGAGCGGTCGGCCAGGAGGTCGTCGTACGACTCGCCCTCGTTCAGCGTGGGGGCGCGCAGCTCGTCGACCTTCGCGGCCTTGAGCGCCTCCTGCACCTCGGGGTCGGCGCGGAAGGCGTCGGCCCGCTCCTTGAGCAGCAGGTAGGTGCGCATGTTGGCCGAGACGGAGTCCCAGATGCCCTGCTCGTCCTCGGTGCGGCTCGGCTTGTAGTCGAAGTGGCGCGGGCCCTCGTAGGCGGGGCCGCCGGCCGGCGAGCCGTGCTCGAGGAGGTCGACGAGCGCGAACGCGTTGTGCAGGTCGCCGTGACCGAACACGAGGTCCTGGTCGTACTTGATGCCGCGCTGGCCGTTGAGGTCGATGTGGAAGAGCTTGCCGTGGTACAGCGCCTGAGCGATGCCCGCGGCGAAGTTCAGGCCCGCCATCTGCTCGTGGCCGACCTCGGGGTTCAGGCCCACCAGCTCGGGGCGCTCGAGCGAGTTGATGAACGCGAGCGCGTGCCCGAGCGTGGGCAGCAGGATGTCGCCGCGCGGCTCGTTCGGCTTGGGCTCGATGGCGAAGCGCAGGTCGTAGCCCTTGTCGACCACGTACTGGCCGAGCAGATCCACGGCCTCCTTGTAGCGCGCCAGCGCCGCCTGGATGTCCTTGGCCGAGTCGTACTCTGCGCCCTCGCGGCCGCCCCACATCACGAACGTCTTCGCGCCGAGCTCGGCGGCGAGGTCGATGTTGCGCAGCACCTTGCGCAGCGCGAAGCGGCGCACCTGGCGGTCGTTCGAGGTGAAGCCGCCGTCCTTGAAGACGGGGGCGCTGAACAGGTTGGTCGTGACCATCGGGACGATCAGCCCGGTGTCGGCGAGGGCCTGCTTGAGGCGGTCGATCTGCGTCTGGCGCTCGGCGTCGGTCGAGCCGAAGGCGAACAGGTCGTCGTCGTGGAAGGTGAGACCGTAGGCGCCGAGCTCGGCCAGCTTCTCGACGGCGTGGACCACGTCGAGCGCGGGCCGCGTGGGTCCGCCGAACGGGTCGGTGCCGTTGTATCCGATGGTCCAGAGTCCGAACGAGAACCGGTCGTCCTTGGTGGGTGTGAGGGACATGGGGGACCCGCTTTCAGCGTCGTCGGTGAATTGTTGTGAAACAGAACATATCAAGGCCGGGGTGCCGCCGCAATGGGTTCACGGCGCGCCGCCGCGCTGCTCGCGCAGCGGCGTGCGGCGCGGGGATGACGCGGCTCAGAGCTGCACGGGCACCGGCCCGTCGGCGCTCCCGCTGAGCTCGAACTCCGCGCTCGCCGCACCGGTGGCGACGCGATAGCGGCCGCGCCAGCCCTCCACGCGCACGCGGCCGTCGCCGTCCGTGCGGAGCGGGGTGGGCGCGAGCCACCACTCGCCGCGGATGAGGGCGTGCAGCCGGTCGTACGACGGCTTGCGGCTGCCGTCGGCGCGCAGCAGCCCGATCGGCGCGCCGAGCCACGCGCCGGCGTCCGAGATGCCCCAGTACGTGATCGCCTCGACGGCGGGATGCGCCACGAGGGTCCGGTACATCCGCTCGAGCTCGTCGGCCTGCCGCTGTTCGCCCTCCGGCGTGGACGGCCACGCATCGACGACGTAGTCGTTGAGGTCCTCGATCTCCGGCGGCATGAGCCGGCCGGAGACGAGGCTCACCTCGGTGAAGTGCAGCGGCAGCCCGAACCGCGCGAACCGATCCGCCTTCGCCCGCAGCCACTCCTCGCCGCGGAAGCCCTGGTGCATGTGCGTCTGGAGGCCGATGGCGTCGATCCGCACGCCCGTCTCGAGCGCGTCCTCGATGACGCGCTCGTACCGCTCCGAGAGGTCGAAGTCGTTGATGAGCAGCGTCGCCGAGGGGTTCGCCGCGCGCGCCGTCTCGAACGCGAGCCGGACGATGCCGGTGCGGCCGAGCTGGCGCGCCAGGCGCGAGACGGCGTTGGGCACGCCGTCGGGCTCGTTCTCGAAGACCGGCATGATCGCCACCTCGTTGATGGCGTCCCACGCGTCGATCACGCCCGTGAAGTCCGCGACCTCCCGCGCCACGCGCTCGCGCAGCAGCCGCTCGGCCTCGTCGGAGGGGAGCGGATCGAGCCACGGCGCCTTCACGGTGTGCCACACGAGCGGGTGGCCCTTCAGGCGCACGCCGCGCTCGGCGAACCAGCGCGCGGCGGCGAGCAGCCGCGCCGTGTCGGGCCGCCCGCGCTCGGGTTCGAAGCGCCCCCAGTAGAACGGCAGCGTCGCCGTGTCGAACAGGCCCAGCCAGGCCTCGGCGAGCGGCGTCGCGTCCTCCTCGCCGCAGGCGTGGGGAATGAGGTCGAACCCGATGTTGCCGAAGCCGAACGCGTGCCGCGTCTGCTCGACGGTCGCCTCGTGGTGGGCGAGCGGCGCGCCGCCGCCGGTGGTGAGCACGATCTCGGCGGTGCCGGTGCGGTGGGGGATGACGTCCATGTCAGCTCCTCGGTGTCGGTGTCGGTGGGGGCTACCGCGGTGGGCGGGAGGTCGATCCGCGCACGACGAGCTCGGCGGGCATGCGGATGTGCTCGCCGTCGCGGCCGTCGAAGATGCCCAGCAGCATGCGCACGGCGGCCGCGCCCATCGCGTGCAGCGACTGGCGCACGGTGGTGAGGGCCGGCGTGGACGCGACGGCCTCCGGGATGTCGTCGAAGCCGACGATCGAGAGGTCCTCGGGGATGCGCAGCCCGCGCTCGGCGGCGACGCGCATGGCCTCGATCGCGGAGAGGTCGTTCGCGGCGAAGATCGCCGTGGGCGGCTCGGGCAGGTCGAGCAGTGCGGCCGCGGCGGCGGTCGAGTCGGCGGCGCGGTAGCCGCCGTCGACGACGAGGGCCGGGTCGAACGGCAGCCCCGCGCCCTCGAGCGCTTCGCGGTAGCCGCGCTCGCGCAGCTGCGCGGACTCGAGGTCTGCGCGGCCTCGCAGGTGCGCGATGCGGCGGTGTCCCAGCGAGACGAGGTGCTCGGTCGCGGCGCGGGCACCGCCCAGGTTGTCGGTGTCGACGGTCGCCGGGCCCATGGGGCCCGTGTGCGGATCGATCGCGACGACGGGCATGTCCGTCTCCGGCAGCGCCACGGTGGGGGTGACGATGATCGCGCCGTCGATGAGGGTGCCGCCCAGGCGCGACAGCGACCGCCGCTCCCAGCCGGTGTGCTCGCCCGCCGACACGCTTCCGGCGTACGCGAGGATGTCGTACTCGGTCCCCTGCAGCGCCGTCGAGACGCCGCGCAGCAGCTGCACCGCGAAGGGCTCGAACTCGGCGACGAGCACGCCGACGACCTGCGTGCGGCGGCGCCGCATCGAGGTGGCGACGAGCGAGCTCTCGTACCCGAGCTCGCGCACGATGCCGAGCACGCGCTTGCTCGTGGCGTCGGCGATGCCGTCGCGGCCGTTGATGACCTTCGAGACCGTGGCGACCGAGACCCCCGCCGCGCGCGCGACATCCGTGATCGTGATCCGCCGGCCGGGCCGCGGGCCCAGTGCGTTCGCCGTCATGATCCCTCACGGTAGCCCCATCGGAGGGCGGCGCGGCGCCGCCCCGCGGCATATTCACGCCGCGTCGGGGATCGATCCTACGGAGAGCGAAAACGTTATCGACAACGATTGACACGTCGCGCGACCGATGTCACAGTGGACGCGACACGCCTGGAGGACTCGACAACAGCGTCGAGCGGGTGCGTCGATCACTCAACGAAGAGGAGACCTGCGCATGAACGTTCGGAAGGCATGGACCGCCGCGGCGGCGGTCGTGGCCGTGGGGGCGCTCGGGCTGTCCGGCTGTGCCGGTGGCGACACCGGCGGCGGCGACGACGGCAGCGTCGAGATGACGATGTGGCACAACTCGACCACGGGCCCCGGCAAGGAGTTCTGGGAGGAGGCGGCCGCGGCGTTCGCCGAGGAGAACCCCGGCGTCACGATCAACGTGACCTCGGTGCAGAACGAGGACCTGGACGGCAAGCTGCAGACGGCCGTCAACTCGGGCGACATGCCCGACATCTTCCTGCAGCGCGGCGGCGGCAAGCTCGCCGACATCGTGGCGGCGGGGCAGGTCAAGGACCTCACCGGTGCGATCGACGACGACGTGAGGGAGGCGCTCGGCGAGGGGTCCTTCAACGCCTTCACGCTGGAGGACAAGATCTACGCGGTGCCGACCGCGGTGCTGCCCGGCGGCATCTTCTACAGCAAGGACCTGTTCGCGCAGGCCGGCATCACCGAGACGCCGACGACCATCGACGAGCTCGGCGAGGCCGTCGACAAGCTCAAGGCCGCGGGCATCCAGCCGATCGCGCTGGGCGGCAAGGCCGCCTGGCCCGCCGCGCACTGGTACTACTTCTTCGCGCTGCGCGCGTGCAGCGAGGACGTCATCTCGAACCTCACGACCAACCCCGACTTCACGGACGGCTGCTGGCTCGAGGCCGCGCAGAACCTCGAGGAGTTCGCCGGGACCGACCCGTTCCACGAGGGCTTCCTCACCACCGACCCGCAGGAGGGCGCGAACTCGTCGGCCGGTCTCATCGCCAACCACCAGGCGGCCATGGAGCTCATGGGCGCCTGGAACGTGGGCGTCATCGCCAGCCTGACCCCGGACGAGCAGCCGCTGCCCGACCTCGGCTGGTTCCCGTTCCCCGCCGTGGACGGCGGAGACGGCGACCCGACCGCCATGATGGGCGGCGTCGACGGCTACTCGTGCTCGGTCGACTCGCCGTCGGCGTGCGAGGAGTTCCTGAACTTCATCTCGGGCAAGGAGTGGCAGGAGAAGTACGCCGAGGCGTACCAGACGATCCCCGCCTCGTCCGAGGCACTCGGCGCCGTGACCGACCCGTCGCTGCAGCCGCTCATGGAGGCGTACGGCGAGGCCGCGTACGTCACCCTGTGGCTCGACACGGCGCTGGGCCAGAACGTGGGCAACGCGCTGAACACGGGCGTCGTCGACATGCTGGCCGGTCAGGGCGACGCGCAGTCGCTCGTCGACGGCGTCGTCACGGCGTCCGAGCGAGGCTGATCGCCGACCATGACCGACACCCAGGCACTGCGCTCCGCGCCCGTGCCTGAGAGGATCGCCGACACCGGGGCGGGCACCGCGCCCGCCCCGGTGACCGGCAGGCGGAAGCCGCGGGCCGACTGGCGCAAGCGCGGCGAGATCGCGCTCCTCTCGGGACCGGCGCTCATCGTCTTCGTCGCCTTCGTCATCTTCCCGGTGGTGATGGCCGCGTTCTACGGCTTCTTCAAGTGGAACGGCTTCGGCTGGCCCACCGAGTTCGTGGGGCTGCGCAACTACGTCCTCATCTGGGAGGACGAGACCTTCCGCGCCGCGGTCGGCCACAACTTCGCGATCGTGTTCCTGTCGCTGCTGCTGCAGGGCCCGCTCGCGATCCTGTGCGCCCTTCTGATGAACCAGAAGATGAAGGGCCGCTCGCTCATCCGCGTGCTCATCTTCGTGCCCTACGTCATCTCCGAGGTCGTCGTCGGCACGGGCTGGAGCCTGATGATGCAGGACAACGGCGCCGTCAACTCGCTGCTCGGCAAGCTCGGCCTCGAGTGGCTCCGGCAGTCGTGGATCGCGGATCCCGATGTGGCCATCTGGACCCTGATGCTCATCATCTCGTGGAAGTACATCGGCTTCGCGGTGATCCTCATGCTCGCGGGCATGCAGTCGATCCCGGAGGAGCTGTACGAGGCGGCCGCGATCGACGGAGCCGGGTTCTGGAAGACGCAGTGGAGCATCACGCTGCCGCTGCTGGGCCCCACCATCCGCATCTGGGCGTTCCTGTCGATCATCGGCTCGCTGCAGCTGTTCGACCTCGTCAACATCATCTGGGGCCAGTACGTGGCGGCCACCGCCGGCACGTCCACCATGGCCACGTACATGTACCAGAACGGCCACCTCGCCGGGAACTACGGCTTCGGAAACGCCGTCGCGGTGATGCTGTTCCTCATCTCGCTCACCGTCGCTCTCGTGTACCAGCGCTTCGTGCTGCGGCGCGACACGGCGGGAGCCATCACGGACGGGAGGGCCGAGCGATGACCGCGACCTCGGTGGCGATCCAGGCGATCGGCCGCAACAGGCGCCCCCGCGCGCCGAAGGAGAAGTGGGGCAGCCCCTGGGTGTACCTGCTGGCGGTCATCCTCATCAGCATCTGCATCACGCCGGTGCTGTACATCATCATCGGCGGCTTCCGCACGAACGCCCAGATCACCCAGGACCCGTCGGGCTGGCCGGCGCCGTGGCAGCTCGCGAACTACGGCGACGTGCTCGCGGGCAGCGAGTTCTGGTCGGCCACGTGGAACTCCACCCTCGTCGCGCTCGGCACGACCGCCGGCGCCGTGGCGCTCGGCGTGATGGCCAGCTACGTCATCGCCCGCTACGACTTCGGCGGCAAGGGCGTCATGTACTCCCTGTTCGCCGCGGGGCTGATGTTCCCCATCACCGTGGCGATCACGCCGCTGTACCTGCTCGTGCGGAACCTCGGGCTGGTGAACAGCCTGGGCGGCGTCATCCTGCCGCAGATCGCGTTCGCGCTGCCGACGACCATCATCATCCTCGTGCCGTTCCTGAGGGCGATCCCGAAGGAGCTCGAGGAGGCCGCCTCGATCGACGGCACCGGACGCCTCGGCTTCTTCTGGCGCATGGTGATCCCGCTGAGCCTGCCCGGCGTGATCACCGTGGGGATCCTCGCGTTCGTGGGCTCGTGGAACGGCTACATGCTGCCGCTGTTCATCCTCACCGACAGCTCGCTGTACACGCTGCCGCTGGGCGTGCAGAACTTCTCGTCGCAGTACTCCGTCGACACGGCCCGCGTGCTCGCCTACACCTCGCTGTCGATGCTGCCGGCGCTCATCTTCTTCAGCCTGTTCGAGCGCCGCATCGTGGGCGGCCTCACCGGGGCGGTGAAGGGATGACGCCGGTCACGCCCGCGCAGACGACCGAGGCGCCCGCGCTCGCGGCGCAGAAGAAGGAGAACGACGTGACCGACGCCACGCTCACCGCCACCGCCGCGCACCGGGGCGACGCCTCCGAGCGCGTGCGCGACCTGCTCTCGCGCATGACGCTGGAGGAGAAGGCCGCGCAGCTCGTCGGGTACTGGATCGACCAGGGCGGCGAGGTCGTCGCGCCGATGGCCGACGAGATGAGCACGGCGAAGGACGGCCGCTCGCTGGCCGACATCACGCGCGACGGCATCGGGCACTACACGCGCGTCTACGGCACCCGGCCCGTCGAGCCGGAGGAGCGGGCGGCGTGGCTGTGGCGCGAGCAGCGGCGGCTCAAGCGCGAGACGCGCCTGGGCATCCCCGCGATCGTGCACGAGGAGTGCCTCACGGGGCTCGCGGCGTGGAAGGCCGCCACCTTCCCCACGCCGCTGGCCTGGGGGGCGTCGTTCGACCCGGAGCTCGTGGCCGAGATGGGCGAGGCCGTCGGCGCCTCGATGCGCGAGCTGGGCATCCACCAGGGCCTGGCTCCCGTGCTCGACGTCATCCGCGACCCCCGCTGGGGGCGGGTCGACGAGTGCATCGCGGAGGATCCGTACGTCGTCGGGACGATCGGCACGGCGTACGTGCGAGGCCTGCAGGGCGCCGGCGTGCACGCCACGCTGAAGCACTTCCTCGGCTACTCGGGCTCGCAGGCGGGGCGCAATCACGCGCCCGTGCACGCCGGCCCCCGCGAGGTGGCCGACGTCTTCCTCCCGCCGTTCGAGATGGCCATCCGCGACGGCGGGGTGCGGTCGGTCATGAACAGCTACGCCGAGATCGACGGCGTGCCCGTCGCCTCCGATCCCGCCCTGCTCACCACGCTGCTGCGCGACGAGCTCGGCTTCGACGGCGTGGTCGTGGCCGACTACTTCTCCGTCGGCTTCCTCGAGGTGATGCACGGCGTGGCCGCCGACCGCGGCGAGGCGGGCGAGCTCGCCCTGCGCGCCGGCATCGACGTGGAGCTGCCCACCGGCGACGCCTACCTGGCGCCGCTGCTGGAGCGCGTGCGCTCCGGGCTGCTGGACGAGTCGTACCTCGACCGCGCGGTGCTGCGCGTGCTGTCGCAGAAGGAGGAGCTGGGACTGCTCGACGCCGACGCGTTCGAGGACGAGCCGCCCGCGTCGGTCGCGCTCGACGGGACCCGTCACCGCGACATCGCGCGCCGGCTGGCGGCCGAGTCGGTCGTGCTTCTCGCCAACGACGGCGTGCTGCCGCTGGCCGCCGACGCGCGGCGCGTGGCGGTGCTCGGGCCGAACGCCGACCGCGCCGACGCCCTGCAGGGCTGCTACTCCTTCGCCAACCACGTGCTCGCGCACCACCCCGAGTACGAGATCGGCATCGAGATCCCCACCGTGCGCGAGGCGCTCGAGGAGGCGCTCCCCGACGCGGAGGTCGTCTACGCGCGCGGCTGCGAGGTCGAGGGTGACGATCGGGAGGGCTTCGAGGAGGCCGTGGCCGCGGCGGCGGCCGCCGATGTCGCGGTCGTCGTCGTGGGCGACCAGGCCGGCCTGTTCGGCCGGGGCACCGTGGGCGAGGGCAACGACGTGGAATCGCTCGATCTGCCGGGCGTGCAGCGCGAGCTCGTGGAGCGCGTGGCCGCCACGGGCACACCCGTCGTCGTGGTGCTGCTGACGGGGCGCCCGTACGACCTGGCGTGGGCGCTCGACGCGCCCGCGGGCGCCGGGCCCGCCGCGGTGCTGCAGTCGTTCTTCCCCGGCGAGGAGGGCGGGCGGGCGATCGCGTCGATCCTGACCGGCGAGCAGAGCCCCTCCGGGCGGCTGCCGCTGAGCCTGCCGCGCTCCGCGGGTGCCCAGCCCTACGGCTACCTGCGCCCGGTGCTCGGCGGTCCCTCGGACGTCACCTCCACCGACTCGACGCCCGTGCGGCCGTTCGGATTCGGCCTGGGGTACACGACCTTCTCGTACACCGACCTCGACGTCGACGCGTCGGCGGCGACGGACGGGCGCTTCGCGGCGGCCGTGACGGTGTCGAACACGGGCGAGCGCGCCGGGGTCGACGTCGTGCAGCTGTACGGGCGCGACGTCGCCGCCTCCGTCACCCGCCCCGTCGCGCAGCTGCTCGGCTACGCCCGCGTGGCCCTGGAGCCGGGCCAGTCGCGCCGTGTGGCCTTCGACGTGCCGGCCCAGCGCTTCGCCCTCACGGGTCGCGACCTGCGACGCGTCGTGGAGCCCGGCGAGGTGGAGGTGTGGGTCGGCTCGCACGCCGAGGCGTCGCCGCGGGCCGCGCAGGCGCAGGAGTCCACGGGCGGCGTCATCGCGAACGCGCGGGCGCAGGCGGCCAGGGATGTGCCGGGGGAGGCGACGACGCGAGCGACCGTCGTGCTCACGGGCGACGTGCACGCCGTGGGCCCGGATGACCCGCGCACGGTGGCGGTGACCGTGCGCTGAACCGCCTGCGGCCCGACCCCCGCTTGCCCGAGGCGGGGGTCGGGCCGCGCCGTCGCCCCCGGCCGTGCCGTCGCGGGGTCCGTCCCGCCTGCCGATATCGTGGCGGGGACAACAAACCCGGCGGGACGAGGTGGCGGATGGTCGAGCGCGCGATGAGCCTGGAGGGCGTGCGCCGCGCCAATCTCGGCGAGGTGCTGCGGCTCGTGCACCACGAGGGTGCCCGCTCCCGCGCGATACTCACCGCCGAGACGGGGCTGAACCGCTCCACGGTTTCCGACCTCGTCACGGCGCTCGCCGGCGCCGGCCTCGTCGAGGAGCGGGATCCGGACCCGACCCGGCGGGTGGGTCGGCCCTCGCCCATCGTGGCCCCGAGCGACGACGTCGTCGCGATCGCCGTCAACCCCGAGGTCGACGCGCTCGAGGTCGGCGCGGTCGCGCTCGGCGGCCGGGTGCGCGAGCGCGTCCGCGAGGAGGCCGGCGGACCCGCGGGCGTCGACGAGGTGGCGGCGGCCGTCGCCCGGATCGTGAGCGGATGGCGCGCCGGGGCGCTGCGCGGCGCGCGGATCGTGGGAATCGGCGTGGCCGTGCCCGGTCTCGTCCGCGCGGCGGACGGGATGGTCCGGCTCGCGCCCCACCTCGGATGGCGGGAGGCCGACGTCGCGGGACGGATCGAGGCCGCCACGGGGCTGCCGGTCGCCGTCGGCAACGACGCGTCACTGGGCGCGCGCGCCGAGCGGCTGTTCGGCGCCGCGCGCGACCACGGCGACGTCGTCTACCTGAACGGAGGCCCGTCCGGCATCGGCGGCGGCGTCGTGATGCAGGGCGTCGCGATGGGCGGCGCGGACGGCTACGCGGGGGAGTGGGGTCAGAGCCGCCCGAGCATCACGGAGGCCGCGGACCGCCGGGTGCCTCGCGGCGTCCTGGAGGACGAGGTGAACAGGGCGAGGCTGCTCGACGCGGCCGGTCTCGGCGTCGCCGACGACGAGGCACTCGCCCGCGCGCTCGCCGCGTCGGCAGATCCCGCCGTGGCGGCCGAGATCGCGCGGCAGCGGCGGGTCCTCGCGGCGACGCTCGCGAACGCCGTCAACGTGCTGAACCCCTCGGTGATCGTGCTGGGCGGCTTCCTCGCCATCCTGCGCGCGCACGATCCGGAGGGCCTGCTCGCGGCGGTGCGGGCGCAGGCGCTCGCGGCGCCCGCCGAGCGCGTCGAGATCCGCGCCGCCGCGCTCGGCGCCGACCGCCTGCTCATCGGCGCCGCCGAGGCCGCGTTCGACCCCCTCCTGGCCGACCCCCTCGGGTGAGGGGAGCTGCTTCTGGCGGACCGGTCAGCGCGGGACGACGGTGAGCGACCAGGCGGCCGAGGCCGATTCGCCGGGCTCGAGCGTGAACACGCCGTTGCCGGCGATGCCGCGGTCGAACAGGTTGAAGCCGTCGTTGGCGTTCGTCGCGGGCTCGAGCGCGAAGAAGTCCTTGTCCGGCGGTGCGAAGAGGATCCGCTGCGTGTACAGCGCGTCGGCCTCGTGCACGATGTCCAGCGCCTCGTACCGGATCAGCGACGCGCCGTCGTCGGAGAGGCCGGTGAGGTCGTCGTCGATGTGCACGTCGCCCAGGCTGCGCAGCTCGCGGAAGTCGACGCGGGGCTCGACGGGGACGGGGGCGTCGTGCGGGATGCACTCGACGAGCTCGAACATCTCGGCGGCGGGGATGCGCACGCGCACCTCCTCGGCGTCGCCGTCCATGCGGCGCACGAAGTACGGGTGGTGGCCGAAGCCGGCCGGCACGGGCTCCTCGGCCTCGTTGCGCAGCAGCGTGTCGACGACGAGCCGGTCGCCGTGCAGCTCGTAGGTGAGCTCGGACGAGAACCGCCACGGCCACTTCTGCGGGGGCACCCCCTCCGAGTCGAAGCCGAGACGCAGGCGCTCCGGCGTGCGCTCGAGCACCCGCCACGGGTGGTTCATGGCCACGCCGTGCAGGGCGTTGCGGTCCTTCTCGTTGCGGTCCAGCTCCCACGTCACGCCCGCGAACGAGAACAGGCCGCCGGCCACGCGATTGGACCACGGGATCAGCGGATAGCAGGCCGTCGCCGACGCGGCGGCGTCCGGCTCGGGCGTGGGGCGGAGCACGTCGCGCCACTGGCCGTCGTGCCGCACCTGTCCGAAGGCCACGGATCCGCCCGTCCCGGGCAGGATGCCCACGCGCCAGTGATCGTTCTCCAGCACGTCGATCGGATTCTCGCTCACGTCGATCCCTTCCGGCGCCGGCTGCCCTGCGCGGCCCCGGGGTCCATCCTCGCGCACGGTGCGGCGCCGTGGCTACGCTGAGGCGCATGCCCCGCACCCGGCCGCCGTCGATGAGCGATGTCGCGGCCGCCGCGGGCGTGTCGCATCAGACGGTCTCGCGCGTGCTGAACGGTCATGCGTACGTGCGGCAGGACACGCGCGAGCGGGTGCTCGCGGCGATCGAGACGCTCGGCTACCGCCGCAATCAGGCCGCGCGGGCGCTCGTGACGGCGCGCACCGGCGTGCTGGGCGTCATGACGGCGGGCACCACGCAGTTCGGCATCGCCAGCGCGGTCCTCGCGATCGAGCGCGCCGCGCGCGCGTCCGGCTTCTTCGTGTCGCTCGCCTCGCTCGCCGCGCCCGACTCCGAGGGCGCGGCCCGCGTGCTCGATCGGCTCATGGATCAGGGCGTCGACGGCGTGGTCGTGATCGCGCCGACGCGGGACATCGCGCTCCTGATCGACGGGATCGCGCTGCCCGTGCCCGTCGTCGTGGTGGCCGCGCGCGGCGACGCGCCCGGGGCCGGCGCGGCGCGGTACGTGTCCATCGACCAGCGCGCGGGCGCGGCGGCGGCCACGCGGCACCTGCGCGAGCGGGGCCACGAGCGCATCGCCCACGTGCAGGGCGAGGACGACTGGTTCGACGCGATCGAGCGCGCGGGCGGGTACGCCGACGCCATGCGCTCGGCCGGAGCGCCGCCGCGCATCCTGCGCGCCGGGGGATGGAGCGCGCGGCACGGGCACGCGGTCGGCGTGCGCCTGGCCGACGAGGTGCGCGACGGCGCGGTCACGGCGGTCTTCTGCGCCAACGACTACCTCGCCATCGGCGTGGTCCACGCGCTCGCCGAGGCCGGGCTGCGCGTGCCGGACGACGCGTCGGTCGTGGGCTTCGACGACATCGACGGATCCGCGCACCTCCTGCCGCCGCTCACCACGGTGCGGCAGCCGTTCGAGCGGCTCGCCGACGAGGTGGTGCGGGCCATCGCGGGCGGGGAGGACGGCCGCGGCGCCGTGGCGCCGGAGCTGATCGTCCGCGGCAGCACGGCGCCGCCGCCGGGTGCGGGTTCCGCGCGGCGTGTGTGAGCGCTAACATGTCCGGGAGCCGGCATCGGCGACGGATGCAGACGACGACGGGAAGCGAGCGATGACGCAGCGAACCATCACATCGGCGCGCGAGGCCATCCGGGAGGGACGCGCCTCGCTCGGCATCGAGCTCGGATCCACCCGCATCAAGGCGTGTCTCGTCGATGCCGACGGCCGCACGCTCGCCTCGGGCCACCACGCGTGGGACAACGAGCTGGCCGACGGCCTGTGGACCTACCGGCTCGACGACGCGCGCGCCGGTCTCCGGTCCGCGTACGCGGCGCTCGCGGCGGAGGTCGAGCGGGAGCACGGCGAGCGTCTCGAGCGGCTCGCGGCCGTGGGCGTGTCGGCCATGATGCACGGCTACCTCGCGTTCGACGCCGACGGCGAGCTGCTCGTCCCGTTCCGCACCTGGCGCAACGTCAACACGACGCGGGCGGCCGCGGCCCTCTCCGACGCGCTCGATGTGAACATCCCGCTGCGCTGGTCGATCGCCCACCTGAACCAGGCGGTGCTGGACGGTGAGGAGCACGTGGGGCGCATCGCGCACATCACGACCCTCGCGGGCCACGTGCACGAGCTGCTCACGGGCGAGCGGGTGCTCGGCATCGGCGACGCCTCGGGCATGTTCCCCGTCGATCCCGCGACGGGCGACTACGACGCGGAGCGGATGCGCACGGCCGACGCGCTGCTCGCCGACGCGGGCGCGCCGCACCTGCGGCTGGGCAGCGTGCTGCCGCCCGTGCGCCGCGCGGGGGAGCCGGCCGGCGCGCTCACGGCCGAGGGCGCCGCGCTGCTGGACGCCACCGGCGTGCTGCGCCCCGGCGCCGTCGCCGCGCCGCCCGAGGGCGACGCGGGCACCGGCATGGTCGCGACGAATGCCGTCGCCCCGCGCACGGGCAACGTGAGCGTGGGGACGAGCATCTTCGCGATGGTCGTGCTCGAGCGGCCCCTGGCGGGCCGCCACGCCGACATCGACCTTGTCGCGACGCCCTCGGGCGAGGCCGTGGCCATGGTGCACTGCAACAACGGCGTCAGCGAGCTGGGCGAGTGGGCGGGCGTCTTCCACGAGTTCGCCGGCCGCGTCGGCTCGTCCGCCACGCGAGACGAGGTGTTCGGCGCGCTGCTGGGCGGCGCCCTCGATGCCGGCGCGGACGACGGCATCCTCGCCTACAACCACCTCTCGGGCGAGCCGATCGCCGGGCTCGACGAGGGCCGCCCCATGATCGTGCGCACCCCCGAATCGCGCCTGACGCTGGCCGGCCTCATGCGCGCCCAGGTGCGCGGCGCGTTCGCGACCCTGAGCATGGGCATGCGCACGCTGGCCGGCGAGGGTGTGCGGATCGACGAGATCAGCGCGCACGGCGGCATGTTCCGCACGAAGGGCGCCGCGCAGCGGCTGCTCGCCGCCGCGCTGGGCGCGCCGGTGGCCGTCTCGGACACCGCGGGCGAGGGCGGCGCGTGGGGCATGGCGCTGCTCGCGCGGTACGCCGCCGAGGCCCGCCGCGGCGAGGTGCCGCCGCTGTCCGAGTGGCTCGCCGCCCGCGTGTTCGGCGAGATCGGCGCCGTGCGGGTGGAGCCGACCGAGGCGGACCGCACCGACCACGAGGCGTTCCTGTCGCGCTGGGAGGCGGGCCTTTCCGCCGAGCGCGCCGCCGCCGAGGCCATCCGCTGAAGGGAGAGCACATGCCCGCCGTGAACGAGGTGCCCGCAGGGATGCGCGCCGCGGTCGACGCCGCGAAGGAGAGGGTGGCGCGGCTGCACGCCGAGCTCATCCGCTGGGAGCTGGTCGTCTGGACGGCCGGCAACGTCTCCGAGCGGGTCAAGGGCGTGGACGGGGCCCCCGACCTGCTCGTCATCAAGCCGTCGGGGGTGTCGTACGACGAGCTCGACGCCGACGCCATGGTGGTCACCGACCTCGACGGCGAGCTCGTCGAAGGCGGCCGCAGCCCGTCGTCCGACACGGCCGCGCACGCCTACGTGTACGCCCACATGCCCGAGGTGAACGGCGTCGTGCACACGCACTCGACGTACGCGACGGCGTGGGCCGCGCGCGGCGAGGAGATCCCGTGCGTGCTCACGATGATGGGCGACGAGTTCGGCGGACCGATCCCCGTCGGGCCGCTCGCCGTGATCGGCGACGACTCGATCGGCCGCGGCATCGTCGAGACGCTGGCGGGCCACCGGTCCCGGGCCGTCCTGATGCGCAATCACGGTCCCTTCACGATCGGCCGCGATGCGAAGGAGGCGGTGAAGACCGCCGTCCTCCTCGAGGAGGTGGCGCGGACGGTGCACATCTCGCGTCAGCTGGGGGAGCCGATGGCCATCCCGCCGCAGATCGTCGACTCGCTCTTCGACCGCTACCAGAACGTCTACGGCCAGCGCTGAGGCGCCGCGCACACGAAGGAGAATCGCATGACGAAACCCTATGCCGACAAGGAGGTCTGGTTCCTCACGGGGAGCCAGGGCCTGTACGGGGAGGAGACGCTCCGTCAGGTCGCCGAGCAGTCGCGCGAGGTGGCGAGGGTGCTCGACGCGCACGAGGTCGTGCCGGCGCGCATCATCTGGAAGCCGGTCCTCACCGATCCGGCCGCCATCCGCCGCGCCATGCTCGACGCGAACGCCGACGACGCCGTGCTGGGCGTGGTGGCCTGGATGCACACGTTCAGCCCCGCGAAGATGTGGATCGCCGGGCTCGAGGAGCTGCGCAAGCCGCTGTTGCACCTGCACACGCAGGCGAACGTCGCGCTGCCGTGGGACACGATCGACTTCGACTTCATGAACCTGAACCAGGCCGCCCACGGCGACCGCGAGTTCGGGTACATCCAGAGCCGCCTGGGCCTCGCCCGCAAGACGGTGGTCGGGCACGTCAGCGACGAGCGCGTCGCGGGCGAGGTGGCCACGTGGATCCGCGCGGCGGCGGGCCTGGCCGCGGCCCGCGGCATGAAGGTGGCGCGCTTCGGCGACAACATGCGCTTCGTCGCCGTCACCGAGGGCGACAAGACCGAGGCCGAGATCCGCCTGGGCGTGCAGGTGAACACGTGGGGCGTGAACGAGCTCGTCGCGCGCGTCGAGGCCGCCACCGACGCCGAGGTCGACGCGCTCGTGGCCGAGTACG
The DNA here is from genome assembly GCF_054782875.1 of Microbacterium petrolearium. Taxonomy (NCBI): domain Bacteria; kingdom Bacillati; phylum Actinomycetota; class Actinomycetes; order Micrococcales; family Microbacteriaceae; genus Microbacterium; species Microbacterium petrolearium. The sequence goes on along the minus strand of NZ_BAAGRQ010000014.1, from coordinate 6,807 downwards.
AGCGGCTGTACGACGTGGCCGACGAGCTGAAGCCCGGTGGCGCGCGCCACCAGTCGCTGCGCGACGCGGCGGCCATCGAGGCCGGCCTGCGGGCTTTCCTCACCGAGGGCGGCTTCGACGCGTTCACCGACAGCTTCGAGGACCTCGGCGCCCTGAAGCAGCTGCCGGGCATCGCCGTGCAACGGCTCATGGCCGAGGGATACGGCTTCGGCGCGGAGGGCGACTGGAAGACCGCCGTGCTCGTGCGCGTCGCCGCCGTCATGGGCGCGGGCCTGCCCGGCGGGGCGAGCCTCATGGAGGACTACACCTACGACCTCACGCCGGGCGAGGAGCTCATCCTCGGCGCCCACATGCTCGAGGTGTCGCCGTCGCTGACGACGACGCGGCCGCGTGCCGAGATCCACCCGCTCGGCATCGGAGGCAAGGACGACCCCGTGCGCCTCGTGTTCACGGCCGACCCGGGCCCCGCGCTCGTCGTCGCCCTCAGCGACATGCGCACGCGCTTCCGCCTCACCGCCAACGTCGTCGAGAACGTCGAGGCGCCCGATCTGCCCAAGCTCCCCGTCGGCCGGGCCGTGTGGCACCCGCAGCCGGACCTGCCCACGAGCGCCGCGTGCTGGATGGCCGCCGGCGCCGCCCACCACACCGTCATGACGACCGCGGTGGGCGTCGACGCGTTCCGCGACTTCGCGCAGATGGCGGGCATCGAGCTGCTCGTCATCGACGAGCACACGACGACGGCCGGCTTCCACAACGAGCTGAAGTGGAACCAGGTCTACCACCACATCGCGGAGGGGCTGTGAGCATGGCGGATGCCGGCGCCAACTGGGCGGGCAACATCGCGTACCGGGCGCAGCGCGTGCTGCGCCCGGGGTCGCTCGACGAGCTGCGCGACGCGCTCGCCGGCGCCGACCGCGTGCGCGTCGTGGGCACGCGCCACTCCTTCAACGACATCGCCGACACCGACGGAGTGCAGGTGTCACTGGAGGGCATGCCCCGCGAGATCGAGCCGCTCGACGGCGGGGTGCGCGTGTCGGCGGGCCTGCGGTACGGCGACATCGCGCCCGTGCTGCACGCGCGCGGCCGGGCGCTGGCGAACCTCGCCTCGCTGCCGCACATCTCGATCGCCGGATCGGTGGCCACGGGCACGCACGGGTCGGGGAACGGCCTGCGCAGCCTGTCCGCGGCGGTGCGGGCGCTCACGCTCGTGACGGCCGACGGCCAGATCGTCGAGCTGCGCCGCGGTGATGCCGACTTCCCCGGCGCCGTCGTGTCGCTCGGCGCGCTCGGCGTCGTCACGAGCCTCGAGCTCGACACCGAGCCGGCGTACGAGGTGGTGCAGCAGGTGTTCGACGGGCCCCGTTGGGACGACGTCCTGGCGCGCCTCGACGAGGTCACCGCGCTGGGCGACAGCGTGAGCGTGTTCACCACGTGGGCCGATCCGGACGTCGCGCAGCAGCTGTGGGTGAAGCGGCGCGTGCCCTCGGGCGGCCTCGCGCCGCTCGACGGCGAGGTGCCGGCGGCGGTGGGAGCCGTGCCCGCCGACGGGCCCCGCCACCCCGTCCCGGGCGCCGACGCCGCGGCGTGCAGTACCCAGGGCGGCGTGCCCGGCGCCTGGTTCGAGCGCCTGCCGCACTTCCGCCTCGAGTTCACGCCCTCGGCCGGCGACGAGCTGCAGAGCGAGTACCTCGTGGCGCGCGAGCAGGCGGTCGCCGCGATCGAGGCGCTGCGCGGCATCGCCCCGACGGTCGCGCCCGCGCTGCACGTGTGCGAGGTGCGCACGGTGGCGGGCGACGACCTGTGGCTGAGCCCGTCGGGCGGGCGCGATTCCGTGGCGCTGCACTTCACGTGGCGCAGCGACGAGGCCGCGGCCCGGCGCGCCGTGGCGGCGGTCGAGGGCGCGCTGGTTCCGTTCGACGCGCGACCGCACTGGGGCAAGATCTTCGGCACGGATCCGGCCGACATCGCCCGCCGCTACCCGCGCTGGCAGGACTTCCGCGCGCTGCGCGAGCGGATGGATCCGCGGGGCGTCTTCCGCAACGGCTTCCTGGAGCGACTCGGGCTCTGAGTCGCGCGCGCCCTCGGGCGCGGCGCCCTCACCCGCGGCGCAGCCAGCCGCGGGCGTGGAGGTAGCGCAGGAACTCGTACTTCTCGCGGATGAGCCCGGCGAACTGGTTGCGGGTGTCGGGGATGAACAGGAACGTCGCGCGCGAGCGGCGCAGCGTCCAGCCGTTCAGGTGCGCGGCGACGTAGCTGAGCCAGACGTCCTCGACGAAGCGGAAGCGATCGGGGCACGCGAACAGCCGCTCGTCGAGGAACACCGCGGTGTCGATGATCATGCCGCACGTGCCGAGGTACTGCGCCCGGTGCCCGCGGCGCACCGGCAGGCGCAGCCAGTAGTGCGGCGGCAACGGGAAGCGGTAGGCCCACCAGCCGCTCGCGCTGCGGGGCCGCGCCTCGGCGTGCAGCGTGGCGATCGCCCGCGGGCCGAACAGCTGATCGTCGTCGACGAACACGACGTAGGGGTGGGCGGGCGCGAGCTCGCGCGCCAGGTGGAAGCGGCCGAAGCCGCCGATGTTCTCGTCGTGGTGGTGGAACCGCACGGTCAGCGGGCTCGCCTCCGCCGCGCGCTCCAGCTCGCCCGCGATGGCCGGATTGTTGTTCCACACGTGCAGCTCGACGCGGACCCCCGTCTGCGCCTCGAGCGCGCGCAGCGTGCGGGGGAAGTACTCCGGGCGACGCCACGTGCACATGACGACGGGGACGGTGGGGACCGAGTCGCTCACGGTCGCAAGGATAGCGGGGCGGATCCGGAGGGCGGATCAGCGCAGCGGCGCGCGCTGGGCGATGCGGGTGACGATCTCGCTCGTGGAGTGCGCGGGGATGAAGTCGAGGATCCGCACCGTTTCCCCGTACGCCCGCACGACGGCGGTCTCCTCGAGCATCTCGGGCACGTAGTCGCCGCCCTTCGCGTAGATGTCGGGCCGCAGGTCGGCCAGCAGCGCCGAGGGTGAGTCCTCGCGGAAGACGGTGACGTAGTCCACGCTCTCGAGCGCCTCGAGCACGCGCGCCCGGTCCTCCACGGGGGTGACCGGGCGGCCGGGTCCCTTGAGTCGGCGCACCGACGCGTCGTCGTTGAGCGCCACGACGAGCACGTCGCCGAGCTCCTTGGCCTGCCGCAGATGCGCGGTGTGGCCCAGGTGCAGCAGGTCGAAGCAGCCGTTCGTGAAGACCACGGTGCGGCCGCGCTCTCGCTCGCGCGCGAGGGCGGCGCGCAGGGCGTCGTGGTCGAGCGTGCCCGGCACCCCGGTGGCGGGCGTGTGCACGTCCGCCAGCGCGCACACGGCGGTGCCGGGGCGCGAGACGACCACGTCGGCGGCCCGCTGGGCGAAGTCGGCGGCCTCGGCGGGCGCGGCGCCCACGGCGAGCGCGTCGGCCGCGGCCGCCACGAACGTGTCGCCCGCCCCCGCGGCCTGGTGCTCGGGCGCGGGGCGCGCGCGGGTGCGGTGCGTCGCCGCCCCGGTCCCGCCGGCCCCGCGCTCGAGCAGCACGGTGCCGTCGCGATCCAGCGTCACGATCGCGCGCTCGGCGCCCGCCGCGTCGAGCACCTCGGTCGCCGCGGCGGCCACGTCCTCGGCGCGCGCCGGCCCTCGGGCAGGGCCCGCCCCAGCAGCACCGCCGCCTCAGCCGCGTTGGGGGTGACGAGATCGGGCCGCAGCGGGGCCCAGCGCGCGATGTCGTGCGCGTCGACGACGATCCGGGCCCGCGGGCGCCGCTCGGCCAGCCGCCGCGCGAGCTCGTCTCCCAGCAGCCCGCCGTCGTAGTCGCAGACGACGAGCGTCTCGTCGGGCTCGGGCGCGATCGCGGCCAGCAGCCGGTCGGTGTCCGCCCGCGCCGGGCGGGCGCGGTCCACGCGCACAAGGATCTGGTCGTCGCCGACCACGCGCGTCTTGCACGCCGTCGGCCGGCCGCCGTCGACGAGGAGCCCGGCCGTGTCGACGCCCGCCGCCGCGAGCCGATCCCGCAGGGCCGCGCCCTCCGCATCGTCGCCGACCTCGGCCACGACGCGCACGCGCGCCCCGAGGGCGGCGAGATTGGCCGCCGTGTTGCCCGCCCCGCCGGGGCAGTCCACCTGCTCGGCCTCCTGCACCACCGGCACGGGCGCCTCGCGGCTGAGCCGCCGGACCCCGCCGCGCAGCCAGCGGTCCAGGATGACGTCGCCCACCACGAGCACCCGTGGCGCCGCGGCGCCGACGTGGCGGACGATCCCGCTGAAGTCCCTCATGCCCACTCCCGTACCCGATCCGCCCGCCCCCTACACGTCTGCGCCGCGATCCCTTGCCGGCGCGAGGACCGCTTCGGAACGTTTGCGCGCGGGCGCCGCGGGGAACAGATCGGCAGAGGACACAGACCGACCGCGACAGGGGAGCGCGAGTGAGGACGACGCGGATGCCCGCCGAGGCGCCGCCGGCCGACGGCCGATTCGACGAGGTGCTGAAGATCGCCGTGCTGCGCGGCGGCGGTCTGGGTGACCTGCTGTTCGCCCTGCCGGCGCTGGATGCGCTGGCCGAGGCGTACCCGGAGGCCGAGATCGTGCTGCTGGGCACGCCGATGCACGCCGCGCTGCTGCGCGGCCGGCCGGGCCCGGTCGCGCGCGTGGAGGTGCTGCCGAAGACCAGGGGGGTGCACGGGGGCGAGCATGAGGGCGACCCGCGCGCCACGGGCGCGTTCATGCGACGGATGCGGGCCGAGGGCTTCGACCTCGCCTGCCAGATGCACGGCGGCGGGCGGTACTCGAACCCCTTCCTCCTCGCGCTCGGCGCGCGGCACACCGTGGGCACCGCGCCGCCGGACGCCGCGCCGCTCGAGCGCACGCTGCCGTACGTGTACTACCAGCACGAGGTGGTGCGCCGGCTCGAGACGGTCGCGCTCGCCGGGGCGCCGTCCGTGGGCCCCGAGCCGACGCTGGCGGTGACGCCGGCGGAGCGGCGGCGCGGCCGCGAGCTGACGGGCGCGGGACCCGGGCCGCTCGTCGTCATCCACCCCGGGGCGACGGACCCCCGGCGCCGGTGGCCGGCCGAGCGGTTCGCCGACATCGCACTGCGGTGCGCGGCGGACGGCATGCGGGTGGTCCTCGTCGGCGAGGGCGACGACGCCGATCTCGCCGACGCGATCGCCCGGCGCGCGGCCCGCGCCGCGGGGGATTCCGTGCGATCGCTGGCGGGCCGCCTCGCGCTGGGCGAGCTGGCGGGGGTGCTCGCCGTCGCCGACGCGTTCGTGGGCAATGACAGCGGCCCGCGCCACCTCGCGCAGGCGGTGGGCACGCCCACCGCGAGTGTCTACTGGGTGGGGAACCTCATCAACGCGGGCCCGCTCACGCGCGCCTCCCATCGGGTGCAGCTGTCGTGGACCACGCACTGCCCGGTGTGCGGGCGGGACGCGACCCAGGTGGGCTGGACCGCGCCCCGCTGCGAGCACGACGTCTCGTTCGTCGACGACGTGCCCGTCGACGCCGTCTACGACGACGTGCGGGCGCTGCTCGAGGGCGCGCCGGTCACGGCCACGACGGCTCCTCCTCGGGGCACATGACGAGCTCGCGGATCTCCACCCCCGCGGGCTGACGCAGCGCGAACACGATCGCGTCGGCCACGTGCGCGGGGTCGATCAGCGCGGCGTCGGGACCGGGCTTGTACTGCTCGTCGCGCCCGTCGAAGAATCGCGTGCGCATGCCGGCGGGGAACACGGTCGTCACGCCCAGCTGCCCCTTCGTCTCGGCCGCCAGCGAGCGCGAGAAGCCGAGCACGCCGAACTTCGAGGCCGAATAGGCGGTGGCGTCGCCGAACGCGCGCAGCGCGAGCGACGACGCGATCGTGACGACGCGGCCGTGCGAGGCCTTCAGTGCCGGCAGCGCCGCGCGCACGACCGCCGCCGTGCCGAGCAGGTTCACGGCCACGATCCGCTCCCACGCCTCGCCCGGCAGGCCGTCGAGCGGGGCGGGCCGGTCCACGCCGGCGGCGGTGACGACGGCGTCGAGGCCGCCGAAGCGCTCGGCGAGCTCCGCCACGAGCGACTCGGTCGCGCGGGTGTCCGACACGTCGGCCGCGAACGCGTCGGGCACCTCGGCGCCCGACACATCGAGGTCGAGCACGAGCGGGCGCCCTCCGGCGTCGCGCACGGCGCGGGCGACGGCGGCGCCGAGGCCCGAGGCGCCGCCGGTGACGATGACGTTTCCGAGGGTGCGATCAGCGGTCATGATTCTCCTTCGCTTCGGGAGGACGGATGCGGATGGGGGGACGGGGCGATCCGCGTCAGCCGACGCGGGCGAGCGCGCCGGCCAGCCGCGTGGTCGAGCGGCCGGGGTGGTACGGCACCGTGACGGTGCGACCGCCCCACTCGGCGATCACCGCCGTCTCGGGCAGGTCGTCGGCGGCGTAGTCGCCGCCCTTGACCCAGATGTCGGGGCGGATGCGCCGCAGCGCCTCGACGGGCGTGCTCTCGTCGAACACGACGACGGCATCGACGCACTCGAGCGCGAGCAGCAGGTCGCGGCGGTCGGGCTCGGCCATGATGGGGCGCTCCGGCCCCTTGAGGCGCCGCACGGAGTCGTCGCTGTTGAGGCACACGATGAGGCAGTCGCCGAGCGCCCGCGCGGCCGCGAGGGTGCGGGCGTGGCCGGCGTGCAGCAGGTCGAAGCAGCCGCCGGTCGCGACGACGGTGCCGCCGCGCGCCCGCACGGCGGCCGCCGCCGCGAGCGCATCCGACGCGCCGCCCAGCGGCAGGGCCTCGGCGGGCGCATCCAGCGCCGCC
>NZ_BAAGRQ010000013.1:0-82949 GCF_054782875.1 Microbacterium petrolearium | reverse complement strand
CTGCACGACGAGCTGGACCGCGTCGGCCTTGAACTCCTCAGTGAACTTCCTGCGATTCGTAGACATCTCTGCCTGTCGTTCCTTCCTGGTAACGACCGTCTACAAGAAGTGTCACACCCCAGAATGAATCGGCCTGACTTTCGTTCCTATCGGGAGGCTTGTCCAGCAGGTGCCGGCTGGCCTGATTCTTGGTCAGCGTAGTACGCCTCCTCAACCTCTGCCGGGGTGCGCATGTCGAGCTCGCCGTGGAGGCGGGAGTTGTTCCACCACCACACCCACTCGAGAGTCGCCAGCTCGACCTGCTCAACCGTTCGCCAGGGGCCGCGCTGACGGATCAGCTCGGTCTTGTAGAGGTTGTTCACGGCCGCCGCCATCGCGTTATCGAACGAGTCGCCAACGGTCCCGGTCGAGGGGACGGCGCCGAGTTCGACGATCCTCTCGGTGTAGACCATCGCGGTGTAATTCGACCCATGATCCGCGTGATGAATGAGTCCGTCGAGACGCCCGCCAACGTTCCAGGCGGCCATGTCGAGGGCCTGCAACGGCAGAATCTCCGAGCGCAGCGTCGCCGCGACGTTCCACCCGACGATGCGCCTCGAATAGACGTCGGTGACGAACGCGACGTAGGCGAAACCACTCCAGGTCGCGACGTAGGTGACGTCGCAGACCCAGAGCCGCCGGGGCGCCGGCGCGGTGAAGCGGCGGTTCACGAGATCACTCGGCAGCACGGTCGTCTTGTCGGGGCGGGTCGTGAACACCCGCTTCGACTTACGGACGCCACGCACCCCAGCGAGCCGCATGAGGCGTTCGGTCTGGTCGCGGCCGACCTGCCACCCCTGCCGACGCATCAGCGCGTGCATCTTCCGCCGCCCGTAGACGCCGTAGTTCTCCGCATGCAGCCGGGCCACCTCTGGGACGAGAAGCTCGTCCTTCAGCTGCCGGGCAGACGGGGCGCGGCCGACGGCGGCGCGATAGCCGCGGGAGGTGAGGAACCCCTGCACTGCCGGGCGCAACACTCGGCAGATGAGCTCGACCCCGAAACGATCCCGATGTTCATCGATGAACCGGATCATCTCGGTCAGGGGCGGTCGAGCTCCTTCGCGAAAAACACGCTCGCAGCCTTGAGGATCTCATTGGCCCTGCGCAGCTCCGCGTTCTCCTTCTGCAGTCGCTTGATCGCCGCCGCCGCATCCGTCGTCAACCCGGGCTTCACCCCGGCGTCGACCTCGTAGCGGCGCTGCCACAACCGCAGCGTCTCCGGGCTCATCCCCAGCAGCCCGGCGACATGCCGGACCGCGCTCATCATCGTCGGATGCGACGGCCGCGTCTCCGCGAGCATCCGCAACGCCCGCTCACGCATCTCCGGCGAGTACTTCCTGTTCATCGTGTTCCATCCTTACTTGAAGAACGGAACGAAAGTCAGGCCGATTCATACACTAGCGCCCGCGGAGGCCTCGACCAGATCACCGACATCCACACCGATCTCGGCGACCTCTACAGCAAGTGCGAACCTTCTGAACGCCGCATCCTGAACCGTGCCCTGTTCAAGCAGATCATCGTGGACGAGGACGAGAACACCACGTTTGTCCCGGTAGAGCCTGCCGCCAGCGTCCTCGCGTCCGGCAGCAGCAGCACCGCAGACGATCCCGGCCCGAACACGAAACTGCCCCGCCATCAGACGGGGCAGGTTTCGATTTTCTCAACTTACGTGGGACTGTTCTCCTCGCATGCAAACGAACTGCGGAAGGCACACCAGCACCTGTCAACCGAGCGAGCCCGCGAGCTTCCGCAGGCGACCAGCCGTCGCAAGCGCACGACGCAGCCGCGGCTCTCGGACGAGAAGATCGGCCAGATCGTCAGCGCCTACGAGACGGGGAAAACGGTCTACGAACTTGCTGCCGAGTACGGCTGCCATCGCGTCACGATCAGCGCAATCTTGAAGCGTCGGGGAGTTGCGCTGCGCCGCATGCCGCCAAGCGATGAGCAAGTGACCGAGATGATTCGTCTTTACGAAACTGGCCTCTCTCTCACACAAGTAGGTGAGCACCTCGGTTTCAGCGCGACCACCGTGCTGCACCGAATTCGTGCGGCGGGGAGAACGACTCGCAACTCGACCCAGCGATGAAGATTAACTGGCCTCACCCCCAGTACCCCCACAGGATGAGTACTGCAGCTCAGCTGGCGACCTTGCGTACTGAGTACCCAGCCTTCTTGACGTTGACGTCCAAGTAACGGCCAACGCTCGGGGCAACCAATAGCCCTTCGTAGACGGAGACCGGAACACCGAGGTACTGATAGAGGCCGCCCTTGATAAACGCGACCTCCAGCGTCTTCGTCTCCGGGTCGTAGCCGACCTCGGCCACGTTGCTACTGACTACTGGCACTCGGTTCATTCATCGACTCCTTCGTCGTTCTTTGACACTTCTAGCTCTGCGAACTTGGCCGCCATCGTCGGATTGCGCCTGGTCAGCTTCTTGATAGTCACATCCTGAGCTTTATCATTCGCGAGTCGCAGATTGCGCTCTGAGCCCAGGAGCGCTTCCTTCGCTTTTTGGAGCCGATCTATGGATTTGTCAATCTCGTCGATGGCGGAGTGAAACCGTCGTGCGGCTAGTTCGTAGTTCTTGCCAAACGCAGCTTTGAAAGCGTCGAGTTCATTCTCGAAGTTCGTGATATCGATGTTCTGCGCCTTCACCAGTGCGAGCTCGTTCTTGTAGGCGAGCGCGTTGAGTGCTGCATCACGCAGCAGAGTAATCATCTGGATGAAGAACTGGGGACGGATTACATACATCTTCGGGTAGCGATACGAGACGTCCACAATCCCCGTGTTGTAAAGATCGCTCTCCGGTTCCAGAAGGGAAACGAGGATCCCATACTCGCACCCCTTCTCCGTGCGATCCTTATCGAGCTCTTTGAGGAAGTCCTCGTTCTTCTTCTTGGTGGCGGTGGTGTCGCTCTCGTTCTTCATCTCGAACATGATCGATACGACCTCGGTACCCGACTCGTCGTAGTCGCGGAAGATGAAGTCTCCCTTACTCCCCGTGCGCGCGTCGTTATCTTTCTCGAAGTAGGCGCGGGGGAAGGCCGTGGCACGGATACGGTTGAACTCGATCTCGCAGTGCTGCTCGAGTGTTTCGCCGACCATCTTGGTCGACAGCTTGGCCTTCATATCTCGCAGCCGCTCGATCGCGTCATCGCGGTCCTTGATCTGGGTCTCGTACTTGTCTCTGAGGGACTTCTCCGCGAGCTGCTTCTCCAGTTCGGCTTTCTCGAGACCGCTCCTGAAGTCGTCGCGCTCCTTCTCTACGGCACTCACTGCTTCGGTGATCGCCAGCTTCTGAGAAACTTCGATGCGCTCGAGCTTGGCCTTTAACTCCTGAATCTCGGCGTCTTTCGCCGAGGCCGTCTTCTGCAGTTCTGCGACGAGCTTTGCTTCAGTGAGCTCGACGGCAGATTGCTTCTCTTGTTTGGCCTTCTCCAGCTCTCCGGCGAGCGAATCGCGCTCCTTCTCGACAGCCGCGAGCGCCTCCTTCACGGCGAGCTGCTGCTGAACGTCACCGGCGTCGAGCTGGGCCTTTAGAGCCTGAATCTCAGTGTCTTTGGCAGAGGCTGCCCTCTGCAGCTCTGCCGCAGCCTTCGCTTCAGCCAACTCCAGCGCCTTCTGCTTGTCCTGGTTGGCGAGTTCGAGACGCTCGTGGAGCTGCTTCTCGAACTCATTGTCGCGCACCTGCTTGACGATTTCGGCATACCCAGCCTCATCGATGGTGAACGTCTTCCCGCAATGTGGACACTTAATCTCATGCATGATCAACCCTCCATTGCTTTCGTCAAGATATCGGTGAGCATCGAGGGAACTGAACCGGCCGCCTCGAGCGTTGCTGCCCGATAGGCAAGCTGGTTCTTCGACAGGCTGATGCCCGAAGCCGCCTCGACTGCTTCGCACGCCGTCACCCATTCGGGCCAGGCAGCTCCGAGGAATGCTTCGAGATGATCATCGAAGATCGCAACATTGTCGGCAACGACTGCCGTCGGGAAGTCCTCCTCCGTGCGCCCGAAGTATTTGAGGGCAGAGCGGTTGGCAGCGGCATGGCCAGCCCGCTCCTCATCGATCTTGTCTTGCTCCTTATCATTCGCCTGAGCGCGCGCTTCGAACCCGCCGTCAGCGTCAAAGAGCGCGTAGGTGGGAATCCCAAGGGCGGTCAAGATGGCATGCACCAGCGGGATCGACTGCTTTCCGCCAACCGGCACGATTGACAAGCCAGCAGCTTCCAAGGAACTCACTCGTTCTCGGTCGCCGACGCCATAGAACACTGCGGACTCCGTGGCACCTTCGACAAGAAGAACCCGGTGAGCGAACAGCGCAACCGAGAGCTGATTCGTCACGATGCCGTCGAGCTGGCGATCAACGACCGACTCCTTGACGACTCCCGCGAGCTTTGCCTTCACGTCCGCGATGTTTGCGGAGTGCACAGTGACGACCGGAGTGTCATCGGTTGACCGCGTGAGGCGGCGTACCTGGTCGAAATGGCGCGCCTCCAGGAAGTACGGACTGTGGGTGGCGTAACTCACCTGAATCCGCTTATCAGCGTCCTCCGCTAAGGAGCGCAGCACCTTCGCGAAGGTCTGAGCCTGGATCGGGTGCTGGAAGAGCTCCGGCTCCTCGATCGCCAAGCAAATGACGCCCTCCGTCGACGCCGCACCAGACTGCGCCAGCAACTGCAAGGCAGAGATCAGCAGGGTGCGTTGGAAGCCATGCCCCTGACGCTCGACGGCAGTCTCCGTCTCGCCGTCCAAGATCGACACACCAAACGTCGTCCGCGGAGCCTTGAGTTCCACTTCCGCGGGTGTGACCGAGACTGCTCGCCCCGGCGCGTACGACGTCACGACCTCGTTGAGCTGCTCCGTCATCACTTCGAGTTGCGCCTTGAACTTGTCCTCGTAGACCTGTTGCTGTCGAACTCGGGCATCCTCAACGATCGTCGCGATCTCCTCGTCGGCCGCAGTGCGGTCAACAGAACGCTCGAGGATGCGTCCGATGACGCTCGCCTTTCCGTCGAGCGACTCTTCGCTGGCGCGAAGATCAGCAGTGACAAGCACAAAGTCGAACAGTCCGCTCATCTTGCCACCACTGTTGAAGCCGAAGAAGTTGGTCTGCAGCGCCTCTGGGGCCTCAACCAATTGCGCGGTGTTCGCTGCTTCCCAGGCTGTGATCGCTTGATCCACCGCCGTCCCCGTCGTCGCCGCGGGAAGCCCCAGATCCGAACGGTTTCGACGGAGCTCTGCGTAGAGTTCCTTTTTCGCAGCGGCGCTCGTTGCAGCCTTGATGTCATTGAACTCGGGTAAGCCCTTTGCATTCGCCGAGAAGACCTCCACGCCGCTGGGGAGACGCTGCTTCCAGGCGGTGAAGGTGTCGGCCTCGGCTGGAGCGTACTTGCCCAACGCCTCACGGTCTTTCTCGGTCAAATCGTGGAAGGTTACCTGCACCTCGATGTCTTCATCGGTCGCTCCGAACGAGCAGTCCGTCTCGCTCAACGACCCGGGTTTGCCGTTGAAGTACCAGTCGAGAGCACGGAGCACTGTTGATTTGCCGGTGCCGTTCGGCCCGATGAAGGTAGTGACATTATCGAAGGCGATCGTTACATCCTTCAGCGACCGAAAGTTACGAATACGAACCGACTGAATTTTCACTACTCGCTCCCACCCGAACTCAAGCCGAAAAACCGCTCGAAGAAGGCGCCGAGCTTCTGAATGACGCGTTGCTTCTTTTCGCCGTGGCCACCGTCAGCGGAGAACCTCGAAGCTGGCGGTAGCACCTTCGTGATCGCGGTGCCGCTGGTGCGGATCTGTCCGTCGCGGAAGGCGGTCTCGACGAAGACGCGGGTCTCGTCTGCGCGGAGATTCTCGTCGGCGATGATCGTCTCGAGCTCCGCCTCGCGCTTGGCTGCGATAAATGCTCGCCATTCCTGGTCGATTTCGCCGTCCACGGAGAGTGAGTCAACGAAGTCTTCGATGAGGTCTTTCTTGTTGCGCAGGGTCGGGCTGGCGTCCACGGCGCGTGAGATCTCGGCGCGGATCTCCTTGTCGTCGCCGTCGCCTCGTTCGTCGCGGTACTTCTGCACGAGCATGAGGATGTAGTCGACGTTGATCTCGACCTGTTTGATCAGCTCGATCTCGAAGACGACGTCGTCGTTGATCTGCTCCTTGTCGGCGTCCTTGTCCTTGCGGAACTCCGCATACAGGTCGAGGTAGACGCTGCGGTAGTCCTGACCCTGCCGGTCCGTAAGCAGTGCAGAGCCGTCGAACTCGTCGAACGAGGTGAGGATGTTCTGCAGGCGGAGGATCGCACCGAACAGCTGGATGAACTCCTTCTGCGCGGCCTCGCCGATGATCGGCTCGCCGAGTGGGAAGGTGCTCAGCAGCTCGGTGACCTTCTCGGCGTAGTCGTTGTAGTACTCGCTGTACGGCTTGAGAAGCACCACACCGCGAGCGTCCTTGTTGCCGAACAGTGCGATCGCGTCGTTGGTCTCTTCTTCAAGGTCGCGGAAGCTGACGATGTTGCCATACGTCTTCACGGAGTTGAGGATGCGGTTCGTGCGCGAGTACGCCTGGATCAGCCCGTGCGCGCGCAGGTTCTTGTCGACGAACAGCGTGTTCATCGTGGTCGCGTCGAAGCCGGTGAGGAACATGTTCACAACGATGACGAGATCGATCTCGCGGGTCTTGAGCCTCAGCGAGAGGTCCTTGTAGTAGTTCTGGAACCGGTCGGCGGAGGTGTCAAACGACGTGCCGAACATGTCGTTGTAGTCCTGGATCGCATCCTCAAGGAACGACCGCGCATCCATGCTCAGCGCACCGGTGTCGAAGCCCTCTTCATCGAGCGCGCCATCTTCGACAGCATCGTTCGCTCCGTAGGAGTAGATCAGACCGACCTTCAACCGCTTATCGGATGGCAAGCCTTCTTGCTGGATCTGGAAGTGGTTGTAGTACGTGCGGGCGGCCTCGATAGATGCGGTCGCGAACAGCGCGTTGAAACCACGCACCCGGCGCTCCCCGAGCGTGTAGTGCTCAGCACGCTTGGTCTTCTGGTCAAAGTGCTCGAGCGTGTACTTCACGATCTGACTGATCCGCTCCGGGGCCAGGAGCGCCTTCTCGGTGTCGATCGCCGAGACCTGCTTGTCGATGACGTTGCCGACCTTGACCGTGTTGACGTAGTCAATCCGGAAGGGCAGCACGTTCTTGTCCGTGATCGCATCGACGATCGTGTAGGTGTGCAGCTTCTCGCCGAACGCCTGCTCGGTGGTCTTCAGTTGCGGGTTCCCGCCGCTGCCGGAGTTTGCCGCGAAGATCGGGGTGCCAGTGAAACCGAAGAGGTTGTAGCGCTTGAACGCCTTCGTGATTGCGGTGTGCATGTCGCCGAACTGCGACCGGTGACACTCGTCGAAGATGATCACGACATGCCCGTCGTAGATCGCATGCCCCTTGTTCGCTGCGATAAAGGTCGAGAGCTTCTGGATCGTCGTGATAATGATCCGCGCACCCGGGTCTTCGAGCTGCTTCTTGAGCACCGCGGTCGAGGTGTTGGAGTTCGCCGCGCCCTTCTCGAACCGGTCGTACTCGCGCATCGTCTGGTAGTCGAGGTCTTTGCGGTCAACGACGAACAGCACTTTGTCGACGCTCGGGAGCTTCGACGCGAGCTGCGCGGCCTTGAACGAGGTCAGGGTCTTACCGGATCCGGTGGTGTGCCACACGTATCCACCCGCGGCAACAGTGCCGAGGGTCTTGTAGTTCGTGGAGATATCGACTTTCTGCAGAATCCGCTCGGTCGCCACGATCTGGTACGGACGCATCACCAGCAGCATCCGGTCAGCCGTGAGCACGCAGTACTTCGTCAGAATGTTCAGCAGCGCATGCTTGGCGAAAAACGTCTTCGCAAACGCCGAGAGATCTTGGATCGGCTTGTTCTGTGCATCCGCCCACCACGACGTGAACTCGAAACTGTTCGAGGTCTTCCGCACCCGCGTCGACCCGGCCGCCTCACTCAAGTGCTGGCGACGAGTGGTGTTCGAGTAGTACTTCGTGAGCGTGCCGTTGCTGATCACGAACAACTGCACGTACTCGAAGAGTCCAGAGCCTGCCCAGAAACTGTCGCGCTGGTAGCGGTCGATCTGGTTGAACGCCTCTCGGATGTCAACGCCGCGACGCTTCAACTCGATGTGCACCATCGGCAGGCCGTTGACGAGTACCGTCACGTCATAACGATTCGAGCGAGCAGAGCCACCGCTGCCCTGGTCGATCTCGTACTGGTTAATCACCTGCAGCCGGTTGTTGTGAATGTTCTGCTTATCGATCAGCAGGATGTTCTTCACCGAACCGTCATCACGCTTCAACAGCTGAACGTGATCCTCCTGGATACGCACCGTCTTCTCAACAATGCCATCGTTCGCGCCAGCGATCCGCTCCGAAAAGAACTGCTCCCACTCCGTGTCAGAGAACAACACCGAGTTCAGAGCTTCAAGCTGGGTGCGCAGATTCGCGACCAGCTGCGCCTCTGACGTGATCGGCAGATACTCGTACGCCTGCGACTTAAGCAGTCGGATCAGCTCACGCTCAAGCTCCGCCTCCGACTGATACGACCCAGCACCAGCCACGTCAGGAATGTACTCAGCAACAACCGTGCTCTCAGACGACACAGCAATCGGATCATACTTACGGGGAGTAGCGTCACTCATGCCGCTGCCGCCCATCTGTACGTCTTCAGAAACTCCTGAAACTCGTTCGTGAAGGCTTGCTTGTACTCTGCCGCTACCTCCGAGGTATCGATATCACCAAATCGGTCATGGCTATATAGATTGAGGACTTTCGTCAGCAGGGCCGCATCAGGTCCTCTCAGCAGAGCTCCCCAACCGCCTGTGTAGCCAAGGAAATTGGCGGTCTTCTCGAGCAGTGCTCGGAACTGGTTGAAATGGCTTCGCTCCACCTCATTCGCGGAGATCGCCCTTTGGATATCCTCGATAATCCCCAGGTGGTAGCTGAAAGGCGAGTCGTGCGATTGCCTTCTCAGTGACCATCCCTCAGCTGGATGATACTGAAGAACGTAGGCTTGGTTCTTCTTCCGGCGGAGCGCATTGAACAGAACGTTAAAGAAAAGAGCGTGGTGGGTGGCGATAACGAACTTCAAGTCGATCGCTGACGCTCGTTTAATAAGTTCCGACAGCGCGAGCGCCACTGATACAATTCGCGCATCGTCCATAGACGACACGGGGTCGTCGATGACCGCAAGAGTTAGCTGATCGTAGTCAGTCGTAGAACGTAGTTCGAGGCTGTCGCGAAGCGTCTCGATCGCTTCACTCAAGACAGAGTAATAGACACTCCAGACAAATATGCTCTCCTCAGCTCGAGATATCTTGATGCCGTCCGCTGAATCATCATCACCCTTGTGTATGCCAAAGCTAATCTCGCCGCTTTCGAAGTCGAGCTTTGGCTCAATTCTGCCGTTCGTAAAAGCTTGAAAGTTGTCGATGATCGCACTATCAAGACCTTGAGTCACGATAGTTTCTAGTAGCTCTGACGTCGGGTTCATCTTGAGTACAACTCGCTCGTTATCCCAGGTGAACACGTCCTCAACAAACGAGTTGTAAAGAACCACCCCCTCCGGATCTCGCTCCTTAAGGTGCTGGGCCAGCCGAGTCTTCCCGATCGTGTTCGGAGCGTAGATCAGGGCGCTACGTGAATCGCCAAGGTCCTGTAATACCTCGTCGGCCAAGGTCGCGACTGTCACATGATGGCTCGTCATTTAGGCAGCCTCCGTGAACGTCAGCAGCTTGTCACGGTAGTACTCATACTGCTTACGCCGCGCAGCAAGCTCAGCAGGAAGTCCGACGCTGAGATCATTGACGAGCGCATCGAACTTGTCGAGAAGACCGGCCACTTTGCGCTGCGTGTCGAGGTCGGGAAGTGGAATGAGGACTTTCTCTGCCTCAGTCTTACGGATTGATGGCACTGCACCCGAGTCGTTCGCCAGGCGGCTCAGGTCGAACGTCTGCATCCAGTGGTAGAGAAACCTCGAGCTCACCCGCTCGGTAGGCACAAGACCCATCACGTTGTTGTCATAGGCAGAAGGAACGGAAAGCACTCGCTTCTTATTCGTCGCGACAGCCGCGCCAATCTTAGGAAAGATGACAGTCCCCGCGGGTGCAGGGCGCACTCCCAACTTCTTCGCCACTTCGGCAGATACGTAATGGTTGGCAATGCTCATTACCGTCTCGTTCCCGAGCAGATTCATGTCACTAACCTTGTAGAAGGGGTACTCACCCTCTTCTTGACCTTGGTGCGCATTAGGGAATCCCCAGCCGCTGCGGACCTCAGCAACATCACCAAGCGCTACGCGTGGGACCGAGTTGTCAAACGACATCGCAAGTTGACGATAGTGCTCATACTGCCGTCGTCGGGCTTCCAGCTCCGCTTCCAGCTCCGCTTCCAGCTCCGCTTCCAGCTGAGTGAACTGATCCAATACTCGCACGATCTCCCGCTGCACCTCGAGAGGCGGCACGGGGATTCGTAACGTGTCAGTGTCGCGGACTCCAAGTTGCGGGAGCTTCACCGACGTCGCTCTAGCAAGATCCTGGAGTTCACCAACCTTTGTCAGCAAGTAGTAATAAACAAACTTCTGATCGATGGACGGGTCGGTTAGCGTGTAGGACCAGAGCTCCGCCTTATGGGTGAACGGGCGTTCGTAAAACGTGAATCCAATGTGTCCGCGCGACTTCACGATGATGCTTGGATCGCGAATGATGTCTTTGGCCGGGACAGCGTCTTCCGCAACGTCAGCGATAGTGTGGCCGCCAGCGAAAATACGGACGGGCCCGTTCTCCGATCGGATCGTCTTCATCTTGCTGGCCGTCATTGCCGTGCCCGAGTTTCTGCGCCCCAGACTGGCAAGCGCGCGGTATTTCACACCATCCGGAGCAAGTTCCGCGATCAGTTCGTCGATGCGGCTCACTTCGTCCCCTCCAGGTCGGCGACGATCTCGTCGATGGAGGCGCGGAGTTCTTGCTGGCGGGCGACGATGCGCGAGATCTCGGCGTTCAGTTCCGTGATGTCGATGACTTCGCGGGTGTCTTCTTGCTCGACGTAGGAGGACACGGCGATGTTGTAGTCGTTGGCGGCGATGTCTTCGTTCGACACGAGTGCGGCTACGTGGTCGACGCTTTCGCGGGTGGTGAAGGTGTCGAGGATGTGCTGCTGGTTGGCTTCGGTGAGCTTGTTTTTGTTGCCGGTGCGTTTGAATTCGGCGGATGCGTCGATGAAGAGCACGGAGTTGTCGGTCTTGGATTTCTTGAGCACGATGATGCAGGTCGCGATCGTGGTGCCGAAGAACAGGTCCGGCGGCAGCTGGATCACGGCGTCGACATAGTTGTTGTCGATGAGGTACTTGCGGATCTTCCGTTCCGCGCCGCCTCGGTAGAGCACGCCGGGGAACTCGACGATCGCCGCGGTGCCGTTCACGGCGAGCCAGGACAGGATGTGCATCGTGAACGCGAGATCAGCTTTGGACTTCGGTGCGAGCACACCGGCTGGTGCGAAGCGCGGGTCGTTGATCAACAGCGGGTTCGCGTCACCATCCCACTTGATCGAGTAGGGCGGGTTGGAGACGATCGCCTCGAACGGTTCGTCGTCCCAGTGCGCGGGGTCGATGAGGGTGTCTCCGTGCGCGATGTTGAACTTCTCGTAGTTCACGTCGTGCAGGAACATGTTGATCCTGGCGAGGTTGTAGGTGGTCAGGTTGATCTCCTGACCGTAGAATCCCTGGCGCACGTTCTCTTTGCCGAGCACCTTCGCGAACTTCAACAGCAGCGATCCGGAACCGACAGCAGGGTCGTAGACCTTGTTCACCTGGGTCTTGCCGACCACGGTGATGCGGGCAAGCAGTTCGGAGACCTCCTGCGGCGTGTAGTACTCGCCACCGGACTTGCCCGCGCTGGAGGCATACATCTGCATCAAATACTCGTAGGCGTCACCGAAGAGGTCGATGGAGTTGTCCTCGAAGTTCCCCAGCGGCAGGTCACCAATCGCATCGAGCAGCTTCACCAGCTTCTCGTTCCGCTTCGCGACGGTGTTGCCGAGCTTGGAACTGTTCACGTCGAGGTCGTCGAACAAGCCTTTGAGGTCGTCCTCGGCGTCGGTGCCGACAGCGGAGCCTTCAATGTTCTTGAAGACCCGCGCAAGGGTCTCGTTGAGGTTCGCGTCGTTCGCGGCACGCCTTCGGACGTTCTGGAACAGCTCGGACGGGAGGATGTAGAAGCCCTTCTCCTCCACGGTCTCTTTGCGTCCGAACTCGGCTTGTGCGTCGCCGAGCTGGGCGTAGTCGAAGCTCGGGTCGCCTGCTTCGCGTTCGCTCTTGTTGATGTAGGCGGTGAGGTTCTCGGAGATGAACCGGTAGAACAGCATTCCGAGCACGTAGGACTTGAAGTCCCAGCCGTCGACAGAGCCGCGCAGATCGTTCGCGATGCGCCAGATGGTCTTGTGTAGTTCGGCGCGCTGTCCTTCTTTGGTGGTCGGTGCCATGTGGTTCGTCTCCTGCGCCTGGGGCGCGTCTTAAGTTGTCGTTGAGGGTCATCTCTTACCGTAGCGCCGGGCACTGACATCGGTCGGGTGCCATGCGCGGCATGAGCCTGAGGGGCGATGCAGCCGGGAGCATGTGTCGCGTCGACCGGGCGCTGCGATCTACCTGTGATTATCTCATGACCGGCGGTTTTCGAGAAGACCCTGCGGCCTCGGTCAGGCGTCCCAGTTCCAGGCGAAGCCGTTGAAGAGGCCGCCGTGGACGTCGCGCAGGGTGAGGGTCGCGGTGCCGCGGGCGTCGAGCTGGACGCGGTTGTATTCGTTGGCGGCGTGCGGGCGGGCGAACGGGCTGGCTCCCTCGAACTTCCAGATGCTGGCGGGCTGGTCCCCGATGAACCCGACACGGAGCGTGAACAGCAGTGACCGGTGGTGGAGCGCGCGGCTGGCGAGAGTCACTGGCTCCGGTTCGCTGCCGTCTTCGGGTGGGGTGATGCGGAAGCGCAGGTCGTAGCGTGTTCGGTCTTGCATCGGCTCGGTCGCCGTGCGGGCGGTGTTGAGGTGCCAGAAGTGGTCGTTCCAGCCCGCGCCGTCGATCGGGCGGGTGTTGACCTTGAAGTCGCCCTTGTTGCTCGGGGTCACGATGCCGGGATAGGAGCGGCCGATGGTGACGTAGTCGAGTTCGCCTGCCATGTTCGCGAACCGGTAGTGCTCGTAGGTGGCTTGCCAGCGTCTGTTCTCGACGACGATGAGGGTGCTGGTCTCTTCGTAGATGATGCCGCCGTGCATCTCGGGCACGTCGAGCACGAGCGGGGCCTGCGCGTAGCGGCCAGTGACGAGACGGGAGTGCAACGCCTTGAGCGCCGCGGTCTCCCGCGTGCGAACGGTGTCGACTTTCCGTCCGATCTTGCCGCCGTGGATCTGTCGCCGTTGCATCAGCTTGGGCACCTGGTGTGTGTCGGGGCTGAGCGCGAACACGTCGAGCAGCAGGTCTGCTTGCTCGCCGGGCAGGGTGTGGATCGCGGAGATGAAGCGGTGCCGGAGGCGTTCGAAGCTGTCCTCGAGGGAGCCGCGGAGGAGTTCGTCGACGATCCCAGCCTGGGCGAGGCGACGTTGGACGAAGCCCTCGCGCTTGGTCAACCAGGCGAGCTGCTGGTGAAGGGTGGCGACATCGTCTTCATCGAGTCTCACGCCATCACCTCCGCCTCGCGTCCGTGTTCGCTTCCAACTTTATTCCGAGTTTCAGAGTGCCCTCGGGCGGGTTTCTACGGTCAAAGTGTCCCGGAAAATCCGGGGCTGTTCTCTTCAACCGGAAGGACATGCAACATGTCGAGCAATCAGGTGGTGCCGCTGTTCGGTGGGCACACGACCCAGCAGGGGCAGAAGATCACGGGAAGCCTCGTGCGCCAGACCAAGCGTGAAGTGGAGCAGGTTGCTGCGTCCACGGAGATCGCGGCGGTGCGGGAGCAGGGGCACGCGTTCCTGGCGTCGCAGGCGATGACGAATGTCGCGACGCTGGTGGCGCAGGCGGAGGCGCAGATGAAGGTTGCTCCTGCAGGGGCGCAGTTCTATGAAGCGATCATCGCCGGATACGCCATCGGCGCGGGCCAGCGTATCGCTCGGGGGCTGTAATGGAGGCGGTCGCCGCGATCGCGACGGTCGCGGGAGTCGTTCTCCTTGTCGCAATTACCGCCTTGGTTGTGTGGTGCGTGTCCGAAGCGTTGTGGGACGAGTACGAGGCGTGGCAGGAGCGTCGTCGTGCACGGGTTGAGGCGGAGCTGGACGCGAAGTCCGAGCAGCTCCGGCAGACGATCCTGTCCCTCGCCGATGATCTCGCGGCCGAGCGTGATGAGGTATCCAAGGCGTTGACGCGAGCGATGTTTCTGACGACCGGGCGCACCGATCTCCCTCGCTCGTAGCCCATCAGTAGGCGTACATCGTTGCCTATTTCACAACGACGGCTTTCACCGCACCGCCCGCCGTGGCTTACCTCGGTCACTGCTGTGTCGGATCGAGGGGCGGAGCGCTGCGGTGTTGTCTTCACGGTTCGGTCGCCGGGGTGCGTAATGGGCGCTGACACCGCCCAGCTCGACTGCTGCTGGCGGGCCGATCCATCAAATTCTTACCTCTTGAAAGGAGGAGTCTGCGTATGAGCATTCATATCAATCACAACCTGCCGGACAAGACGCCGCTGCCGGGGACATTCCGTGCGGCGCTGTGCGATCCGCCGTGGTCGCTGCAGCAGAAAGGCGACCTCGGCGCGGTCAATCACTACGACCTCATGACCGATGAGCGCATCCTCGGGATGGGCGAGGCCATGCAGGAGATCATGGCGGAGAACTCGTTCTGCTTCCTGTGGGTCACCACCGCCACCGTTCCCCTGGGCATCAAGGTCCTCGAAGCGTGGGGCTACAGGTACACGAGCTTCTACTTCTGGGCCAAGCCCCGTCTCATGCTCGGCAACACGTTCCGCAACTCCGGGGAACTGCTGCTCCTCGGCATACGTGGGAAGGGCACGAAAGTCGCGTTCAAAGGTCAGCCGAACTGGGGCATGCACGCCCTGCAGGCCCACAGCCGCAAACCCGAGGAAATCCACCTCATCGTCGAACGACTCGTCGGCGGAGACGGGCCATTCCTCGAACTGTTCGCTCGTCGTCCCGCACCGTCGAGCAAGCACTGGGACATCTGGGGAAACGAGTGCGACGCCACGATCTCGCTCGCGAAATGGGGATACCCCGTACCTGCCGACCACCAACCCAACCACGCCCCGGCAGCGGCGGCGGAGATTCAGGAATGAGGGGCGTGAAACATGCCGGACGATACCGGGCCGCGCTCGCTCGCGGAGAAGTTCTGGAGGACCTGCCTGTTGCTGTTCGGCGGCGTGATCCTGCTCGTCCTCACAATCGAGCTGATCAAGAGCATCTGGTGGATCCTCGCCCTGATCGCTCTCACGGTCGTCATCGTCGGTGGGCTGCTGTGGTGGTGGCGACGCCGGAACACCTGGCTCTGAGCTCTCGGACAGGAGGTCAACGATGAACCGCAAGAAGAACCGGGCCGGTGGGCGCCACCGTCTCACCCCGATCTGGAAGGACAAGGTCGACCGGGAAGGCCTGGCCAGGGTTCTGCTGCTGCTCGCGATGCATCTTGACGAAACCCGTCGGGCGGCTCATACACGGAAGCAGAATTCGGCACCAACGGCCGAGCAGAAAGGGGGCGGGCATGACGAGTAACACTAAACACGAGGAGTGGGAGTGGCAAGAACTCACGTGGCCCGACACGCTCACCCCCGCCGCGGTCCACGCGACACTGGAACACCTGGCCGCCTCGTCCACGCTCGGCCCGATCGTGCTCGAGGCCCGTGCAACGAAGACGGGGCTGCGGTGGCTGATCGCGGCCAAGCCGACCCGCATCGACACGGTACTTGACGCGCTCCGCGCACACCTCACGGTCCGCGCGCACACTCCCCGCCGACACCGACACGAGGTGCAGCATGCGGTCGACCTGCGCGTCACCGGCACCGACCTCAGCCTCGAAGCGCCCAAGATCACCGCAAGTATTCGTGGCCTCTACGGGGCACTGTCGCGCCTCCACGGCGAGGAAGAAGTCGTCCTGCAGGTCCTGCTCGGTCGCCGCCACACGCCGCCCGTACGCGCCACAGAATCGCTTGGTACGTGGCTCCGTGTGCTTGCTGTCCCGCCACGAACTGGCACGACGTCGAAACGGCGTGACGGTCAGCACGGCTTCTCTCTCAGCCTGCGCGTCGGCGTCACCGGAGCAGCCGCTCCGCGGGCGAGGCAGCTTGTCGGTGACGTGATCGGCGCGTTTCGCGTCCTCGAATCCGCCACCAGCCGCATCAGCGCCGTGACCGGTTCAGTGACGCACCTCAACCGGGCCGCATGCCCGTGGCGATGGCCGCTCACGTTGACCAGCGGGGAAGTCATCGGCTTGACCGGCTGGCCGATCGGCGAACCGCCACTGCCACTACTCGGGACACTCCACCCACGCCAGCTCCCACCGCCCGAAACACTTGTGCAAACGGACCGGATTATCGGCACTGCCAGCGCACCGGGGCATAGCGAGAAGATCGGCATCCCGATCCGGGACGCCGCGTTCCATACTCATCTGCTCGGGCCGACCGGCTCGGCCAAGTCGACTGTGATGCTGGGCCTCATCGCCGCCGACATCACAGCGGGGCGCGGTGTGCTGGTCCTTGATCCGAAGGGAGACCTTGCTGATCGCGTTCTCGCACATGTTCCCCACAACCGAGAACATGACGTCGTTGTCATCGACCCGACGAACGCCGCCCCGGTCGGGTTCAACCCGCTCTCCGGTCATCGACGCCAGGCCTCGGTTACGGCCGACACGTTGCTGGTGACCTTCGAAGCGGTCTTTGCGAAGCACTGGGGTATCCGCTCCGCGGACATTTTCACGGCGGTGTTCAACACGCTCGCACAGATCGACGGCGCGAACCTGCTCTGGGTAGCCCCGCTGCTCACGAACCCCGCGTTCCGCCGCAAGGTACTGAAGCATATCGACGATCCGGTCGGGCTCGGAGGGTTCTGGGAGCAGTACGAGGCGAAGTCACCTGCGCAGCAGGCCGAAGAGATCGGGCCGGTGCTGAACAAGCTCCGCCAACTGATCCTGCGACCTGGGTTGCGGGCGATGCTCGGGCAGAGCGATCCCCGCTTCGACCTCACCGACCTGTTCAGCAAGCGACGCATCGTCATCGTGAATCTCAACAAGGGCCTGCTCGGCGCTGACGCCGCAAGACTGCTCGGCACGCTCCTCATTGGGCAACTGTGGACCAAGATCCTCGCCAGGCAACGTGACGGCCTCCAACACCGGCACATCGTCAGCATCTACATCGACGAGATCCATGACTTCCTCGCAGGCATCCCTGGTGACCTTTCCGACGCCCTCGCCCAGGCACGCTCCCTCGGCGCGGCGTTCACCGTCGCGAACCAGTACCTGAAGCAGTTCACCCCGGCCATGCAAGCCTCGGTCGAGACCAACACGCGCAGCAAGATCTACTTCGGCCTCGGCGGCACCGATGCGGCCACCATCGCCAAGCACGCCACCGATCTCGATGCCCAGGATCTTCTGCTGCTGCCGAAATACCACGCGTACGCGAACGTCATGCAGCACGGCCAAGCCACCGGCTGGATCAGCATCGCTACCGCTCCGCCACCGGCGGGTGTCAGCGACCCAGCAGCCATCTACGCCGCCGCACACGAACGCTACGGCGTCGCCGCCACCATCACCGAGCAAGAGATCCGCGACCTCATCGCCCCGACCACACCGGACTTCACTGACGCCGACGACGGCCCAGTGGGAAGGAGCCGACGATGAATGGCCGTCTTCGATCGAGACGCATCGGGAGACGTATCACCGCGCCCAGCAGACACGGGCTTGCCGGACGTCGCGGGGCAGAACCACGGCGGCAGGACGTGACTGACCCGGTCATACCAGGTCACCCGGCCGTCCCAATCGGCGGAGGACTCCAGTCATGACCGCTTCACTTGACCATCCGATCTATCAGGAGCTTCTCGCGCATCTGCTCGAGCTGCGGTTCGCGACGACGGAGCAGCTCGCCAGACTCACGAGGGAACACTATGGCAGCTTCCGGTCTGCACGACGGCAGACGATGCGGCACCTGTCCAAGCTTGAACACCACGGCCACGTGCTGCGCTTGGAGCGTCGTGTCGGTGGATGGCAGCGCGGCTCTACGCCATCTATCTGGGCGCTCACCACCACCGGCTACCGGCATGCCACCGGACACAGCGGCACGAGACAGCGACCGAACCTCATCTCCACGACGTTCCTGGAACACCTCCTGGCGATCGCCGAGACCCGAGTCATCGCATACGAGACCGTCCAGCGGTTCCCGAGCGCGGAGCTACGGGTCGAGACCGAGCCCTCGTGCTGGAGGAACTACCTCGGGCCGCACGGTGAACGCCTCACACTGCGACCCGATCTCCTGATGAGCGTGACCACTCCCGAATATCTGGATCGCTACTTCATCGAGGTCGACCGCGCCACGGAGAACCCCGCCCGGGTGATCGCGAAATGCTGGCAGTACGTGCGCTACCGCCGCAGCGGAGCAGAGCAGCGATCCAGCGGCGCGTTCCCCGCAGTGCTGTGGATCGTCCCGACGACGAAACGCCAGGCGCAACTGCGTGCACACCTCGAGGCCGCCGAGCTCCCACAGGACATGTTCGCCGTACTCATCCTCGATGAACTGCCCGGGATCATCCGAGACGGCCCGCCTCTCACGAAACAGAACAACACCAGGAAGGAGGACACTACCCATGGAAACTGAACACAATTTTTACCCAGGCGCTGACGCCGAAAACAGAACAACCTCACCAACGACCCCCGAGCGGCGCACGCCGCCCGCACCGGCCACTCGGCAGGAAGCCCGCGAGCTGGAACGGCTCCGCCTTGAACACGGCACAGCGTTCGAGGTCTACCTCGACCACGTCTGGAACGGCATCGAGACCATCACCGACATGGAGGCGGACTTCAGCAACCTGCACTGGGCGTCGTATGAACGCATCGAGCAGTTCGTCGACGACTTCATTGAAAGCCTCGGCTGGGCCGACGCCCGCGACCACGCCCTCCGCGAATGGGCGATCCCGAACGACATCCTCGTCTTCGACCGCGCGGCGTTCCTCGAGCAGTTGTGCGGCGACTTCGAGTTCCACGAGCGAGGAGGCGAAGTGCATGTTTTCATCAAATAGCCCTGACCCCGGAACGCATCAGCGTCCTGTGGAAAACCCTGACCAGGTGGCTGATTTCGCACTGGACTCACACGGGCAAGAGAGCGTCAATGGAAACATGACCACAACTCCATACACCGCCAGCCCGCTCACCGCCGCCGACCCGTTTGCGGCGCTCACCCAGAGCTTCACCCCGAAGCGAGCCGTGTCCTACTTGCGCGTTTCGACCCGTGAGCAGGCCGAACGCGGTGGCAGGGAGGAAGGCTTCTCGATCCCCGCTCAACGCGACGCGAACAAGAAGAAGGCTCAAGCCGTCGGCGCGATGGTCGTCAAAGAGTTCGTCGAACGGGGTGTCTCCGGCACCTCCACCAACCGGCCCGCACTGCAAGAGATGCTGCGCTACTTGGAAGCCGAGCAGGGCAACATCGACTATGTCATCGTGCACAAGCTCGACCGTCTCGCACGCAACCGCGCCGACGACGTCACTCTCAATCAGCGCTTCAACGAACTCGGCATCCGGCTCGTCTCCACCAGCGAGAACATCGACCAGACCCCCGGCGGCATCCTCCTCCACGGCATCATGAGTTCGATCGCCGAGTTCTACTCCCGTAACCTCGCCAACGAAGTCATCAAGGGCATGAGCGAGAAGGTCAAGAACGGCGGCTCCGTCAGCCGTGCACCGATCGGCTACCTCAACACCCGCACCATCGAGAACGGCCGCGAGAACCGTACCGTCACCGTCGACGACACCCGCGCACCACTGGTCACCTGGGCGTTCAACGCCTACGCCACCGGTGAGCACTCCGTGCGCACCCTCACCAAGGAACTCGTCCGGCGAGGCCTGACAACAGTGCCCACCGCGCGGCTGGCAGAGAAGCCGGTCGAGATCCGTCACGTCCACTCGATGCTCACCAACATCTACTACACCGGCATCACCACGTTCAAAGGCGTCGAGTACCCCGGCAGCCACACCCCGCTCATCGACCGCGAAACCTTCGAAAAAGTCCAGACGATCCTGAAAGAGAAGATCAACGGGGAACGGTCAATCAAGCACGACCACTACCTCAAATCCACGATGTACTGCGGGCACTGCGGCTTCCGCATGGTCGTCCAGGTCGTGAAGAACAGACACGGTGAGACCTACCCGTACTACTCCTGCCTCGGACGACACTCCAAGCGCACCAACTGCACCCTCCGCTCCATCCAGATCGAGCACGCCGAAGACCTCATCCAGGACCTCTACGACCGCATCAGCCTCACACCCGACTTCCGCCGCGATCTCGAAGCACTCCTCCGGCACGGACTGAAGCAGCTTCGCACCGACACCGACCTTGAACGAGAACAACTCGAGGCCACGAAGCAGACCATCGAGCGTCGCCAACGCAAGCTCCTCGAAGCCCACTACAACGACGCGATCCCCATCGACATGCTCCGCACCGAGCAGAAACGCCTCGACACCGAACTGGCCGCCACCAACCGCAGCCTCAGCAACCTCACCGCCGATATCGCCGAAGCCGACGAACTCATCAGCATCGCACTCGACATCGCCCAGCACGCCGGAAACACCTACCGGCAAGCCCCCGAGCACATCCGCCGCATGTTCAACCAGCTCCTCTTCGACAAACTCCTCGTCACCACCGACGACAACGGCCAGCACCATGTCGAGGCAACCTCCCGGGCACCATTCGACGTCATCTACAGCTCAGCTAGCCGGGCACTCGTCTACGATGCACGACGCGAACAGCCCACCGGCAACCCTGACAGCACGGGGAAAACGAAAGAGCCCGCCGAAACCGGCGGGCTCTCCCTGGACACAATGCCCGATAATCTCATTGCTCTTGTCGAGGGTTCGAGTAAGAGCATCATGGTGGACCTGAGGGGACTCGAACCCCTGACCCCCTGCATGCCATGCAGGTGCGCTACCAGCTGCGCCACAGGCCCGGATGTCGTCCGGTAGAAGCCCCGGACAACTCATTCAGCTTACAACACGCGTCGCGCGTCGAGAAATCGACTCACTCCCCGGGCGTGCCGAGCGCGGGGCGCTCCGGCAGCGTGATCGGAACGACCGGGCAGTCCTTCCACAGTCGCTCGAGCGCGTAGAACGCGCGCTCCTCCTGGTGGAAGACGTGCACGACGAGATCGCCGAAGTCCAGCAGGATCCAGCGCGACTCCTGGCGCCCCTCGCGGCGCAGGCGCTTGTGGCCGGCCTCGTGGAGCTTGTCCTCGATCTCGTCGGCGATCGCGGCGACGTTGCGCTCGTTGCGCCCGGTGACGATGAGGAAGACGTCGACGAGCGGGAGCGGCTCGGACACGTCGAGCGCGACGAGATCCTCCCCGCCCTTCGCATCGGCCGCCTCGGCGGCCAGCTGCAGCATCTGGTGGGACGTGGGGGTGGAACTCAACCGAAGACTCCTGTCGAGATTGCGTAGATGATGACGCCGACCAGGGCGACGCCCAGGACGCCGGCCGTGATGCCGAGCGTCAGCATCAGGCCGTGGTTCTTCTCGGGGGCGGGCGGGCGGATGACGTCTCCGGGCGCCTTGGACGTGCTGACGGCGGCGCTCGCGGCGATCGGCGTGGGCGAGGAGTGCATGGGGATCTCGCCGTCGAGAAGGGTCGCGTCGACGTCCTTGCCGTCGGTCGTCCCGGCGGCGGCGCCGCGGGACGAGAGGCCGCTGGGCAGCACGTGCGAGCTCGTGAAGAGCAGCTCGCCCGTGGCGGTGATCGGGGCGCTGAGCGATGCCGTGCCCGGCATGTCGTGCAGGATCAGCGAGGTGCCGGTGGCGGTCGACCCGCCGGCGTCGAGGGACCGCTGGAACGCCTCGGCGAACACCTCATCGGCGTCGGCCACGGCGGCCTGCTCGGGAGCGGGCGCCACGGTCTTCGTCTCGCGGCGGCGGCTCGCCTCCCGCTCGGCGGCCTCGCGCTCGAGCCGCTGGCGCTCCTCGGCCTGCTGGAACACCGCGGCTCCGAAGGCGGCACCCACCTTCGGCCCCTCATCCTTCGGCTCGGCCTCGGCGGCGGGCCGGGCGGGCCCGCCCGTCGACCGGGCCGGTTCGGGAGCCGGGCGCTCCGCCGGACCCGCGTCCCGCGCCTGGTCGCCGGACGTGCGCACGGCGTCGGCGAAGCCGGCGGGCAGCTCCACCACCGAGGGCT
The DNA here is from genome assembly GCF_054782875.1 of Microbacterium petrolearium. Lineage (NCBI taxonomy): Bacteria > Bacillati > Actinomycetota > Actinomycetes > Micrococcales > Microbacteriaceae > Microbacterium > Microbacterium petrolearium. The sequence continues at coordinate 60,516 of NZ_BAAGRQ010000013.1, read as the reverse complement.
GGCCGGGCAGCGCCGGCGGCTGTCCGCTCGGCGCGGGGGTCGTCGGCTCCGGCACCGCGATCGAGTTGGTGCGCAGGATGCGCGCCTGACGCCGCGTCAGGGGCCGGCCCTGACCGGAGGCCGCGGCATCCGCGTCGGCGGGCGCCGACGGGACATCCTCGCCCGCGTCGCTCTCCGCCCGATCCGCTGCAGGGTCGTCCTGCGGCTCGACAGGCGGCCGCGCCGCGGCGGGCTGGGGCGCGGGGGGCTGCGGCGCGGAGGTCGGCTTGGCCCGCTGGTCCGCGTCGTCGTGCGTCGGCTCCGGCGCAACGGGCTTCTCGTCGGCGTCGGCGGGCTGGCCCTGCTGCACGGGAGGCGCGCCGGGCACGACCACGGGCAGCTGACCCGTCATGCGCAGCTCTTTCAGCTGGCGACGGGTGAGGGGACGCTCCGGGGTGCTCATTCGCTGCTCCGATACAGGTGATGCTTCGCGATGTACTGCACGACGCCATCGGGAACGAGATACCACACGGGAAAGCCGCGTCGCACGCGGTCTCGGCAGTCGGTCGACGAGATGGCGAGGGCGGGGATCTCGAGACGACTCACGTCGTCGGTCGGCAGGCCCTCGGTGTCGAGCACGTGGCCCGGGCGCGAGACGGCGACGAAGTGGGCGAGATCCCACAGTTCATCATGGTCTCTCCAGCTGAGAATCTGCGCCACGGCATCGGCGCCCGTGATGAAGTAGAGCTCGGCGTCCGGTCGCTCCGCCTTCAGATCCCGCAGCGTGTCGACCGTGTAGGTGGGGCCCTGGCGATCCACGTCCACCCGGCTCACGGTGAAGCTCGGGTTCGAGGCAGTGGCGATCACCGTCATCTCGTACCGGGCCTGCGCCGGCGAGACGGCGCCCTTGTGCGACGGCTGACCGGTGGGCACGAACACCACCTCGTCGAGCCCGAACGACTGCGCCACCTCGCTCGCGGCGACGAGGTGACCGTGGTGGATGGGATCGAACGTGCCGCCCATCACCCCGATCCGCGGCGCGCGGGTCTGCTCCGTCACCGCATCCGGCCTAGTGGCCGTGTCCCTCGTGCGAGGCGGCACGCGCGACCTTGTCGGCGTGGCGGTTGGCGACGTTGCGGAACGAGAACGTCACGAGACCCAGCGCGGCGAACACGACGGCGGCGACGATGCCGTACGGAAGGGTCTCCAGCGCGACGTTTCCGTGTTCTTCGGTCTCGGCGAGGACCGCGAGCGCGGCGGCGATGTTCATCCTGACTCCGTTTCGGTGCGTGGTCTCCCTAGCCTACCGCTCAGGCGCGCACCTGCCCGGCACCGCGCACCAGCCACTTGGTGCTCGTCAGCTCGGCCAGGCCCATGGGTCCGCGGGCGTGCAGCTTCTGCGTCGAGATGCCCAGCTCGGCGCCGAAGCCGAACTCGCCGCCGTCGCTGAAGCGCGTCGACGCGTTGGCCATGACGACCGCGGAGTCCACCTCGCGCAGGAAGCGCTCGGCGTTGCGCTGATCGGTCGTGATGATCGACTCCGTGTGGCCCGTCGAGTACGCGCGGATGTGATCCATGGCGTCGTCGAGCGAGTCGACGACGCGGATCGCGATCTCGAGGGCGAGGTACTCGGTGGCCCAGTCCTCCTCCGTGGCCGGCACGACGCCGTCGGCCAGGCGCTGCACCGTCTCGTCGCCGTGGATCGTGACGCCCTGCTCCCGCAGCGCGCCCGCGACGACCGGGACGAGCCGCTCGGCGGCGGCGCGCAGCACGAGCACGGTCTCGACGGCGTTGCACACGCTGGGCCGCTGCACCTTGGCGTTCACGATGATGTCGCGCGCCCAGTCCTCCGGGGCCGACTCGTCCAGCACGATGTGCACGACGCCGGCGCCCGTCTCGATGACCGGCACGGTCGACTCGGTCACGACCGTCTCGATCAGGCCCGCGCTACCGCGCGGCACGAGCACGTCGACGAAGCCGCGGCCGTGCATGAGCGCCTTGGCGCCCTCGCGGCCGAAGTCGTCGACCGTCTGCACGGCATCGGGGGTGACTCCCCGCGCTTCGAGGGCGGCGCGCATCACGTCGATGAGCACGGTGTTGCTCTCGCGCGCGGCGCTGCCGCCGCGCAGGACGGCGGCGTTGCCGGAGCGCAGGGCGAGGGCCGCGATGTCGACGGTGACGTTGGGCCGCGCCTCGTAGATCGCGCCCACCACGCCGAACGGCACGCGCACCTCCTCGAGGGCCGCTCCGGCGGGCATGCGATGCCCGCGCACGACCTGGCCGATCGGATCGGGCAGCGCCGCGATCTCGCGCACCGCGGCCGCGAGCCCCGCGATCCGCTTCTCGTCGAGCCGGAGCCGATCGAGCAGTCCCGCGGCGAGCCCGTCGCGTTCGCCCCGCGCGAGGTCGTCGGCGTTCGCGCGCAGGATCCGCTCCTGCGCCGCGAGCAGGGCCTCGGCGATCGCGTGCAGCGCGGCGGTCTTCTCGTCGCTCGTCAGGCGGGCGGTGTGCCGCGCGGCGGACTTCGCGCGGATCAGCCGGTCCTGCGCCGTGTCGGCGGGCGCGGCGGTGTCGACGGACGCAGGGGTGCCGGCTGCGGCACCGGCGACGGTCTGGCTCATCGCGCCAGTGTATCCGCCCGTCCCGCCGATCCCGAGGGGTCGGCCGGCTCGAACCAGGTGCCCACGTCGTCGCCGGCGAGGGCCTCGGCGACCAGGTCGGCGCTGGTCACGAGCACGCCGATCCCGGCAGCGGCCGCGAGGCGCGCCGCCGATGCCTTGGTCGACGCTCCCCCGGTCCCGACGCTGTTGACGATCGTCGATCCGAACTCCACGTCGCCCAGGTCCTGGCCGAAGGCGATCGTGTCGATCCGCTCCGCCCCCGGCTCGCTCGGCGGGCGCGTGTACAGCGAGTCGACGTCGCTCAGCAGCACGAGCGCGTCGGCGCCGACGAGACGCGCCACGAGCGCGGCGAGCCGATCGTTGTCGCCGAAGCGGATCTCGTGCGTCGCCACCGTGTCGTTCTCGTTCACGATCGGCAGGATGCGCAGCCCCAGCAGCCGCTCGATGGCGCGGCGCGCGTTGCTGCGCGGCAGCGCGTCCTCCAGATCGCCCGCCGTCAGCAGCACCTGGCCCGCGACGATCCGGAAAGGGCGCAGCGCCTCCTGGTACCGGTACACGAGGATGTTCTGCCCGACGGCGGCGGCCGCCTGCTGCGTGGCGAGGTCGGTCGGGCGCGAGTCGAGGCCGAGGAACGGCATGCCCGTGGCGATCGCGCCGGAGGAGACGAGCAGGATCTCGGCGCCGCGGCCGTGCGCCTCGGCGAGGGCGTAGACGAGCTTCGGGATGCGCCACGACGACGTGCCGCTGATGGAGGACGACCCCACCTTCACGACGATCCGCCGCGCGGCGGCCAGATCCGCTCGCACCCTCGCGCTCACTCCGCTCAGTCCTCCTCGTCGTCGCGGCGCGCGCGACGCCGCTCCTCTTCCTCCGCGCGATCGGCGGCGCGCGCGTCCATGACCGAGTGGTAGTGCTCGCGGCGCTCGGACGTGGTGCGACGCCGGTTGTCGGCGAACCGCGGATCGGTGCCGCGCGGGGCGGCGACGAGCTCGGCGGCCGAGCTGATGGCGGGATCCCAGTCGAACACCACGCTCTCGCCCTCGCCGATCAGCACCGTCGCGCCGGGCACGGCGCCGGCCTTGAACAGCGCGTCCTCGACGCCCAGCTTCTCGAGCCGATCGGCCAGGAAGCCCACGGCCTCCTCGTTGGCGAAGTCGGTCTGCTGCACCCAGCGCACGGGCTTCTCGCCCAGGATGCGGTAGACGTTGCCGTACGTGCCGCCCTCGACGCGGATCTCGAACTCCTTCTCGGAGCCGCGCGGGCGGATGACGACGCGCTCGCGCGGCGGCGCGGCGGGCTGTGCCTTGCGGTGCGCATCGATGATCTCGCCGAGCGCGAAGGTGAGCTCGCGCAGGCCGTGGCGCGCGACGGTCGAGATCTCGAACACGCGGTAGCCGCGGGCCTCCAGCTCGGGGCGGACGAGCTCGGCCAGTTCGCGCGCCTCCGGCACGTCGCTCTTGTTCAGCGCGATCAGCTGCGGGCGCTCGATGAGCGGAACCTGCCCCTCCGGCACGGGGTACGCCGCGAGCTCGGCGAGGATGACGTCGAGGTCGCTGATCGGGTCGCGACCGGGCTCGAGCGTGGCGCAGTCGAGCACGTGCACGAGCGCCGTGCAGCGCTCGACGTGGCGCAGGAACTCGAGCCCGAGGCCGCGCCCCTCGCTCGCGCCCTCGATGAGGCCGGGCACGTCGGCGACCGTGAAGCGGATGTCGCCGGCCTGCACGACGCCGAGGTTCGGGTGCAGCGTGGTGAAGGGGTAGTCGGCGATCTTGGGGCGCGCCGCCGAGACCGCGGCGATGAGGCTCGACTTGCCCGCCGACGGGAAGCCCACGAGCGCGACGTCGGCGACGGTCTTCAGCTCGAGGACGACATCGCCCTCCCAGCCGGGCGTGCCGAGCAGCGCGAAGCCGGGGGCCTTGCGCTTGGGCGAGGCGAGAGCCGCGTTGCCGAGCCCGCCCTTGCCGCCGGGTGCCACGACGAAGCGCATGCCCGGCTCGACCATGTCGATGAGCACCTCGCCGGAGGGGTCCTTGACGACGGTGCCGACGGGCACGGGCAGCTCGAGGTCCTCGCCCTGCGCGCCGGAGCGCATGTCGCCCATGCCGAAGCCGCCGTTGCCCGCCGAGCGGTGCGGCGAGTGGTGGTAGCTCAGCAGCGTGGTCGTCTGCGGGTCGGCGACGAGGATGATGTCCCCGCCGTCGCCGCCGTTCGCCCCGTCGGGGCCGGCGAGCGGCTTGAACTTCTCACGCCTCACCGAGACGCAGCCGTTGCCGCCCCTGCCGGCGCGGAGGTGCAACGTGACCTCGTCGACGAACGTGACCATGTTTCTGCCTTCGATCCTGAGCCGGGACCGCCGCGACGGCGGCCCGCATCCTCACTGTGTGTTCAGCGGCCAGCGGTCGCTGAATGCGGGAACGGGGCGAGCCGAAGCCCGCCCCGTTCCGGAAAAACCTCTTGCGTGTGCGAGATCACTCGCCCGCGACGATGTTGACGACCTTGCGGCCACCCTTGCTGCCGAACTCGACCGCACCGGCGGCGAGGGCGAACAGCGTGTCGTCGCCACCGCGGCCGACGTTCACGCCGGGGTGGAAGTGCGTGCCGCGCTGACGGACGAGGATCTCGCCCGCGCTGACGGTCTGGCCGCCGAAGCGCTTCACGCCCAGTCGCTGGGCATTGGAGTCGCGACCGTTACGGGTAGAGCTTGCGCCCTTCTTGTGTGCCATTTCGCTGAACCCTTCCGCGCTTACTTGATGCCGGTGATCTTGAGGCGCGTGAGGTCCTGACGGTGGCCCTGGCGCTTCTTGTAGCCGGTCTTGTTCTTGTACTTCTGGATGACGATCTTCGGACCGCGCAGGTCCTTCACGACCTCGGCCGTGACCTTGACCTTCGCCAGCTTGGCGGCGTCGGTCTCGACCTTGTCGCCGTCCACGAACAGCACGGCGGGGAGCTCGATGGTCTCGCCCGCGGCCGCCTGTACACGGTTGAGCTGAATGACCGAGCCGACCTCGACCTTCTCCTGACGGCCGCCGGCGCGCACGACTGCGTAAACCACTTCACACCTTGTTTCATTAGGGAGAACCCGGATCGACGGGTCTCCGGATCTCTCACGGGAAGACTTCGCTTGCGTTCGCTGGTTGCGAGGGCGTCTGCAAGACTTTCGCCGCGGCACTGCTCGCGCACGCGACAGGGGACGCACCAACCGTCTACTTTACCCGATCCCCTGCCGATCCGGCAAAAGCGCCGCGCGGCGCGTCCCGCGTCGACACCGGGCGCACGGCGCAGGCCTAGGCTCGATGCCGTGGCGATTCTCGTGGACAGCGCGATCTGGCCCGCGCACGGGCGGCTCTGGGCCCACCTCGTGAGCGACGCCGACCTCGCCGAGCTGCACGCCTTCGCGGCCGCGCACGGCGTGCCGGCGCGCGCCTTCGATCTCGACCACTACGACGTCCCGGCCGACGCCGTGGAGCGCCTCGTGGCTGGCGGCGCGACCCGCGTCACCGGCCGCGAACTCGTGCGGCGCCTGCAGGCCTCGGGCCTGCGGGTCTCCCAGCGCGAGCGCCGCGGCCTCTGACCGACGATTCCCTCGCCGAACCCGCCCTCGTTCCGCGAACCCGCCCGGGATCCGGCGCGGGTTCGACGAACGAACGCGGGTTCGCAGAAGGGGGACGAGTCAGTCGGTGGGGGCGGCCGGGTTGACCGACACCGCGGTGCCCGTGAGGGCGGCCGTGGTGACGCGGCGGCTGCGGTTGCGGCCCTGGCCGGGCGCCTTCGGCTCGGGCAGCGCGCTCAGCACGGAGTCCAGCAGCTGCTGGGCCTCGGACTTCGGCGCCGCCGGGCGCTCCGGGCGCTCGGCACGCTCGGGCCGCTTGCGGCGCTTGCGCGGTCGCTCCTCGCCCTCGGGCTGCGACGGCTCCGCGCGCGGCCCCTCCGGCAGCTCGATCGCGATCTCCGGCGTGGTCTTGCCCGGCTCGGCCGCGGGCGCGGCGGCCGGCGCGATCGTGGAGGCCGCGATCTGCGCGAGGGCCGACTTCACGCCCTCCGTGATGACGTGCGTCGCGGCGGCGGGGGCCGCGGGCGCGGCCTGCGCGCCCGCCGACGAGCCGCCGTTGCCGCGCGAGCGGCGGTTCGATCCGCCGCCGTTGCCCCCGTTGCCGCCGTTCCCGGCCGGACGGTGCTTCACCACGGGGTCGTGATGCACGATGACGCCGCGCCCGGCGCAGACCTCGCACGCCTCGCTGAACGTCTCGAGCAGGCCCAGGCCCAGCTTCTTGCGCGTCATCTGCACGAGGCCGAGCGAGGTGACCTCGGCGACCTGGTGCTTCGTTCGGTCGCGGCTCAGGCACTCGACGAGCCGGCGCAGCACGAGGTCGCGGTTCGACTCGAGCACCATGTCGATGAAGTCGACCACGATGATGCCGCCGATGTCGCGCAGCCGCAGCTGGCGCACGATCTCCTCGGCCGCCTCGAGGTTGTTCTTCGTGACCGTCTCCTCGAGGTTGCCCCCGGAGCCGACGAACTTGCCGGTGTTGACATCCACGACCGTCATGGCCTCGGTGCGGTCGATCACGAGCGATCCGCCGGACGGCAGCCAGACCTTGCGGTCGAGCGCCTTCTCGATCTGCTCGGTGATGCGGAACGCGTCGAACGGATCCTTCTCCCCCTCGTAGCGCTCCACGCGCTCCAGCAGATCCGGCGCCACCTGCTCGAGGTACGTCGTGATGGTGCTGTACGCGTCATCGCCCTGGATGAGCATCTTCGTGAAGTCCTCGTTGAAGACGTCGCGGACGATCTTCACGAGCAGATCGGGCTCGCTGTGCAGCAGGCTCGGGGCGCTGCCCTTCTCGACCTTCTGCTGGATGTGCGCCCACTGGGCCGTGAGCCGGTTCACGTCGCGCGTGAGCTGCTCCTCGGTGGCGCCCTCCGCGGCCGTGCGCACGATGACGCCCGACGACTCGGGCAGCACCTCCTTGAGGATCCTCTTCAGGCGCGAGCGCTCGGTGTCGGGCAGCTTGCGGGAGATGCCGTTCATCGCGCCGCCCGGCACGTAGACGAGGTAGCGACCGGGAAGGGAGATCTGGCTCGTCAGGCGCGCGCCCTTGTGGCCGACCGGGTCCTTCGTGACCTGGACGAGGACCTTGTCGCCGGGCTTCAGCGCGAGCTCGATGCGGCGCGGCTGGTTGCCGGTCTCGACGGCGTCCCAGTCCACCTCGCCCGAGTACAGCACGGCGTTGCGGCCGCGCCCGATGTCGACGAAGGCGGCCTCCATGCTCGGCAGCACGTTCTGCACGCGGCCGAGGTAGACGTTGCCGATGAGCGAGGCGTCCTGGTTGCGCGCGACGTAGTGCTCCACGAGCACCTTGTCCTCGAGCACGCCGATCTGCACGCGGCCCGACTTCGAGCGGACGATCATCTGGCGATCGACCGACTCGCGGCGCGCGAGGAACTCCGCCTCGGTGACGACGGGGCGGCGACGACCGGCCTCGCGGCCGTCACGGCGGCGCTGCTTCTTCGCCTCCAGGCGCGTGGAGCCCTTGATCTTCTGCGGCTCGGTGATGACCTCGACGGGCCGCTGCGGGCGCTCCGGGGCCGAGCCCCCGTTGCCGCCGCGACGGCGGCGCCGGCCGCGGCCGCGCGAGGATCCGCCGTCCCTGTCGTCCTGGTCGTCCTCGTCGTCGTCATCCGCCTCGGGCAGCTCGAGTGCGGGCAGCGGCGCGATGTCGGGGGCGTAGAAGTGCAGCGCGGTCGACACCTGCGACACGAAGTTCTCGGGCAGCAGCCCCAGGCTCACGGCCGTGAGCGGCTTCGGCTCCTCGGCCTGCGGCTCCTCGGCCTGCGGCTCCTCGGGCTCGGAGTCCTCGGGCTTCGATTCCTCGGGCTTCGCGTGCGGAGCGTCCTCGGGCTTCGCGTCCGACGCGGGCTCGGGCTCGACGGCGGGCTCCGCCTCCGGGGCGGGCTCGCCCGCAACCGCGGCCTCGGCCTGCGGCTCCTCGGCGGCGGACTCGGCCTGCGCCACGGACTCCGCGGCGTCGGTCTGCTCCCCCGCGTCGGTCGCGGGCGCCGCGGCGGTCGCGGGCGCCTCGTCGGCGACCGACGCCGGCACGTCCGGCGCGCCGGACTCGTCCGCCGGGCCGCCCATCACGCCGTCGGCGCGGGGCTCGAGGGTGCTGCGGTCATCGAATTCACTGTTCTCATCAGCCATCGCTGGCGTACTCCCTGCGGGCGGACATCCGCGCGTCGCCCGGAAATCTCGTGCGGCACCTGGATGCCGCGAACTCACTCGGTGTTGCGACCGGCGCACTGCTCTGGTCGCGCGAGGCACTCGTCGCCTCGAAGTCTTCTCTGTCAGGGGCGGTTCGCGGCGCGGCCGCGGTTTGCACCTCGCTGGCCATTATCGCACCCTTCGCACCGCATCGCCGTCGCGCGGCCGTGTCGCGCCCCGTCCCGTCCCCGCGAAACAGCAACCGCGCGCCGAGACAGCGGCGTTCGGACGCTGTCTCGGCGCACAGAACCTGTCTCGCTGCCACCGGCCGCGGCGGGGAGGGATCGCTCATGCCGCGATGCGAGAATGCACGCATGGCAACGCCCCGCACCCGACCCACCGCACTCGCCGTCTGGCTCATCGTCGCCGGGGCGATCGGCTGGTGGGCGGCCTACTCGCTCACCATGGAGCGGTTCGAGCAGCTGGCCGACCCGGGCGCCGGCGCGAGCTGCGATTTCAGCGTGCTCGTGCAATGCAGCGCCAACCTCGAGTCCTGGCAGGGATCGGCGTTCGGCTTCCCGAACCCGATCCTCGGGATCACGGGCTGGGTCGCGCCGATCGTCGTGGGGGCGGCGATCCTCGCGGGCGCGCGGTTCGGCCGCTGGTTCTGGCTGCTCTTCGCCGCCGGCATGACGTTCGCGTTCGGCTTCGTCGTGTGGCTGATCTCGCAGAGCATCTTCGAGCTGCACACGCTGTGCCCGTGGTGCATGGTCACGTGGGTCGTGACCATCCCGTCGTTCTACGCCGTGCTGCTGCACGTCATCCGCATCGGCGCGCTGCCGCTGCCGAGCGCGGCGCAGAAGGCCGCCGACAGGGCCATGAGCTGGCTGCCGCTGCTCGCCGTGGCCAGCTACGCCGTGATCGCGATCATCGCGCAGCTGCGACTGAACGTGCTCGCCACCTTCATCTGAGACGCGCTCCCTCTGAGACGCGAAGGGCGCGGGCCCCTCGTGGGGTACCCGCGCCCTCCGGACGGAACGGCCGTCGTCACTCGTCGTTGTCGAGCTCTGCGAGCACCTCGGGGGCGACGTCGATGTTCGTGTAGACGTTCTGCACGTCGTCGCTGTCCTCGAGCGCGTCGATGAGGCGGAACACCTTGCGGGCCGTCTCGGCATCGGCCGGCACCTTCACGTTCGCCACGAACTCGGCATCCGCCGACTCGTACTCGATGCCCGCCTCCTGCAGCGCCGTGCGCACGGCGACGAGGTCGCTCGCCTCCGTGACCACCTCGAAGCCCTGCGGGTGCGGCTCGATCTCCTGCGCGCCGGCCTCGAGCGCCGCGAGCATCACGTCGTCCTCGGTCGTGCCCTCACCCGAGACGACGATGACGCCCTTGCGCTCGAAGTTGAACGACACGCTGCCCGGATCGGCCATGTTGCCGCCGTTGCGGGTGACCGCCGTGCGCACCTCGGCGGCCGCGCGGTTCTTGTTGTCGGTGAGGCACTCGATCAGCATCGCGACGCCGCCGGGGGCGTAGCACTCGTACATGATCGTCGTGTAGTCGACCGCCTCGCCGCCGATGCCGGCGCCGCGCTTGATGGCGCGCTCGATGTTGTCCTTGGGGACCGACGTCTTCTTCGCCTTCAGGACGGCGTCGAACAGCGTGGGGTTGCCCGCCTCGTCGGGGCCGCCGAGCCGCGCCGCCACCTCGATGTTCTTGATGAGCTTCGCCCACGACTTCGCGCGCTTGGCGTCGATGACCGCCTTCTTGTGCTTCGTGGTGGCCCACTTGGAATGCCCGGACATGAAACTCCCGATCGTCAGACTGCTGTGTCGATTCTATTCCGCGCGCGTCGGCGTCGACGCTACGGGCGCGGCAGGCGCGAGATGGCGGTGCGGATGGCGGCGGCGTCGGCCGCCAGGCAGATCCGGATCCACCCCTCCCCGCCACGCCCGAACGCACTGCCCGGCGCGACCGCCACCTTCTGCGTGAGCAGGAAGCGCTGCGCCCACGAGGCGACGTCGCCGTCGGTCGCGTGCGAGACATCGATCCACAGGTAGAACGCCCCCTGCGGCCGGTGGTAGCGCAGGCCGCGCTCATCCAGCAGCGCGGTGGCCTCGGCGATCGCCGCCCGGTACCGCTCGCGCGCCCGCTCGACGTGGTCCATGGGCCCGGTGAGCGCGGCGATCGCCGCGTGCTGCTCGGGCATCGCGACGCACGCGATCATCGCCTCCTGCAGCGCGCGCATGGTGTCGGCGACGCCGGGCGGCGTGACGAGCCAGCCGACGCGCGCACCCGTCATGGCGTGGCTCTTGGAGGTCGAGAACACGCTCAGCACGCGATCCTGCTCCCCCAGTTCGGCCGCCACGGCCGCGAGCGAGGTGTGCGGCCCCTCCCACGTGAAGTGCTCGTAGACCTCGTCGCTGATGATCCAGAGGTCGTGCGCGGCGGCGAAGCGGACGATATCGGCCAGCACGGCGGGCGGGAAGACGACGCCCAGCGGATTGGACGGCGAGTTGACGACGATCGCGCGCGTGCGCGCGGTGACGAGCGGCTCGAGCTCGCCCACGTGCGGCGTGAAGCCGTGCTCGGCGCGCAGCGGGTACGGCACGGGGACGGCGCCCTGGGCCCGCGGGTACATCGTGAACGTGGTGTAGCCCGGATCGGGGATGAGGATCTCGTCGCCCTGGCCGAGCGTGAGCGTGAAGGCCTGCGCGAGGGCCTGGGTGCCCCCGATGGTGACCCACACCTGCTCGACGTCGGCCTCGATGCCGTTCTCGCGCGCGAGCTTGTCGACGATGGCGCGGCGCAGCGCGGGCAGGCCGCCGTTGCCGGCGTAGTTCGTGTCGTCGCGGTCCCACGCCTGTCGCGCGGCGTCCGCGATGTGCGCGGCGACGGGGACGTCGGGCTCGCCGACGACGAGCATGATCGGATCGTCGACGGTCATGGCGAGCTCGAAGATCCGGCGGGTCCCCGACTCGGGGACGGAGGGGATGTGAGAGGCGAGCTGCGGCACGATGTCCCACGTTACCCGTACGCTCGGTCCCCTCCGCGGTGCCGCGGGCGACGGATCGGGCGGCGAGCCGAACCCTCGAGTAGAACTAGAACGTTTGTTCGACTGATCCCCTTTCTTTGTCGTACATAGTTTCTATACTGGCGTCATGGGCACGGCGGCGGCATTCGACAGGCGAGGCGACCTCGCCACGGTGCTGCGCCTGCGCGAGCAGATCGCCGGCCTGCAGCGGCGCCGGGCCGATCCGAAGGCCCTGCCCGTGCCCGACGCGCTCTCGCCCCTGTTCCCCGACGGCGGGCTGCGCCCCGGGGCCGCCTACGCGCTTCAGCCCGGATCCACGAGCCTGCTGCTGGCCCTGCTGGGAGCGAGCTCGCGGGAGGGGTCGTGGTGTGCCGTGGTCGGACTGCCCGAGCTCTCGGTGGAGGCCGCCGAGGGGCACGGCGTCTCCCTCGACCGGATCGCGCTCATCCCCGATCCGGGCGACCGGTGGCTGCAGGCCGCCTCGGCGGCGGCCGAGGTCTTCCCGCTCGTCGCCGTGCGCCCGCCCCGGCGCCCGGCCGAGGCCGAGGCCGCCCGGCTGGAGGCCCGGCTGCGCGACCGGGGCGGCACCCTGCTCGCCCTCGGCGACTGGCCGGGGGTCGAGGCGGCCCTGTCGCTCGGCGCCCCGGAATGGCACGGCATCGGCCGCGGCCACGGGCTGCTGTCGGAGCGGGCCGTCACGGTCACCCTCACCGGCAGGCGCACCCCGCGGCCCCGCTTGGTGCGGGTGCTGCTTCCCGGCCCTTCCGGGCGCATCGAGCCGATCGGGGCCGAGGCGATCGGGGCCGAAGCCGGCGCGACCGGGAACGCCCCGCGGCCGCGACTGCGGGCGGTGGGCGCATGAGTCCCGAGCGCGCCCTCGTCCTGCTGTTCCCCGACTGGGCGGTCACGGCGTTCCTGCGCACGCAGGCCCGCGAGCTCGGCGCCGAACCGGTCGATCCCGGCGCGCCGATCGCCGTGATCCGGGCCAACCGCGTCGTGGCCTGCTCCGCGTCCGCGCGCGCCCAGGGCGTGGGCGTGGGCCAGCGGCGGCGCGACGCGCAGGGCGCCTGCCCGCGCCTGCGCATCGTGCCGGACGATCCGGATCGCGACGAGCGCGCCTTCCACGCCGTGCTGCGCGCGCTCGAGGAGCTCGCGCCCGGCGGCCAGCCCCTCGCGCCCGGCCTCGTCGCGCTGCGCGCCCGCGGCCCCGCCCGGTTCTACGGCGGCGAGGCCGAGGCCGCCCGTGCCCTCGCGGCGGCGCTCGCCGCGCGCGGCTACGACGAGGTGCGCGCGGGGATCGCCGACGGCGTCTTCACGGCGGAGCAGGCCGCGCGCTCCCTGCCCGCGGCGGGCGCTCGGGAAGGGGGCGCTCGTGAGGGGGCGGGCGCGGATGCGCCGCTCCCCCTGCGGGTCGTGCCGCCGGGGGCATCCGCCGCCTTCCTCGCCCCGCTGCCGGTGACCGTGCTCGGCGACGAGCAGCTCGCCCTGCTGCTGTCGCGGCTCGGGCTGCGCACGCTCGGCGACTTCGCCGCGCTCGCCCCCGGCCGCGTGCGCGAGCGGCTCGGGGAGCGCGGGCTGCGGTTGCAGGCCCTCGCCGCCGGGGCGGACTCGCGCGCCGTCGTGCCACGGGTGCCCCCGCCCGAGCTCGCGCGCGAGCTGGCGCTCGAGCCGCCGCTGGAGCTGGCCGAGCAGATCGCGTTCGCCGTGCGCCAGACCGCCGAGGGGCTCTGCGACGCCGTCGGCGAGGCCGGGCTCGTCTGCACGGCCGTGCGGATCGCGATCGAGGACGACCGCGACGGGCGCAGCGAGCGCGTGTGGCAGCACCCGGTGAGCTTCGACGCGGCCAGCGTGGTCGACCGCGTGCGCTGGCAGCTGCAGCAGGGCGGCGAGTCGGCGCTGCGCGGCGCCGTGGCCCTCGTCCACATCGAGGCCGAGGCGGTGGACGACGGCGCGGCCCATCAGCCGGCGCTCATCGGCCAGGGTCCCGACGAGCGCGCCCACCACGCCATGACCCGCCTGCAGGCCGTGCTCGGCCATCGCGGCGTGCTCAGCCCCGCCGTCGGCGGAGGCCGCAGCGCCGCCGAGCGCGAGGTGCTGCTGCCGTGGGGCGACGGCGCGTCCCCCGAGCAGAGCCGCGACCGCCCCTGGCCCGGATCCCCGCCGGCACCGCTGCCGGCCGAGGTGTTCCGCCGCCCCCGCCCGGCCACCGTGCGCGGTGCCGGCGGCGCGGCGGTCGGCGTCGACGCGCGCGGCATGGTGGCGGGCGAGCCCGCCGAGCTCGACGGCCGCCGCGTGGTGTCGTGGGCGGGCCCGTGGCCGGTGATCGAGCGCACGTGGGACGCCGCGCGCGCCCGTCGTGCGCATCGCTTCCAGCTCGTGGACGAGGCGGGAGGCGCGTGGCTCGTCGTGCACGAGGGCTCCGGCTGGTGGCTCGAGGGGAGGTACGCCTGATGGGCTGGACGAATCCGCCGATCCCGTGGCACGAGCTCGAGCGCACCCTCAGCGGCCGCCGGCCCGATCCGCGCCCCGCGAACGCGGACGGCGGCGACAGCCCGGCGTGGAGCCGCAAGCGGGGCGCATACGAGCCGCCGCGTCTCGAGCGCGGCACGAGCCGCACCCGCTACGCCGAGCTGCACGCGCACTCGTCCTTCTCGTTCCTCGACGGCGCCTCCTCGCCCGAGGATCTCGTCGAGGAGGCCGAGCGGCTGGGGCTGGAGGCCCTGGCGATGACCGATCACGACGGCTTCTACGGCATCGCGCGCTTCGCGGAGGCGGCCGAGCACACCTCGGTCGGCACGGTGTTCGGCGCGGAGCTGTCGCTGGGGCTGCCGAAGCCGCAGGGCGGGGTGCCGGACCCGGCCGGCACGCACCTGCTCGTGCTCGCGCGCGGCGAGGAGGGCTACCACCGGCTCGCCGGGGCGATCACGCGCGCGCAGCTGCGCGGCGGCGAGAAGGGCCGCCCGCTCTACGACCTCGATGAGCTGGCCGAGCGCGGCCGCGATCACTGGGCGGTGCTCACGGGCTGCCGCAAGGGGGCGGTGGGCCGCGCGCTGGCCGGACCCGTCTCGCGCGGATCGGGCGACCTGTCGGCGGCCGAGGCCGCCCTGCGCGAGCTCGTCGACCGGTTCGGGCCGGGCGGCGTGTTCGTCGAGCTGACGCGCCACGGCGATCCCCTCGACGACCGCCGCAACGACGCGCTCGCCGAGCTCGCCGCGCGCGTCGGCGTGCCCACCCTCGCCACGAACAACGTGCACTACGCCGCCCCCGAACGCGCGCGGCTCGCGCGGGCCGTCGCCGCGATCCGCGCCACCCGCGGCATGGACGACCTCGACGGCTGGCTGCCTGCGCACGACTCGGCGCACCTGCGCTCGGGCGACGAGATGGCGCGCCTGTTCGCCCGCTATCCGGGTGCCGTGGAGCGCACGGCCGACCTGGCGGCCGAGCTCGCCTTCCCCCTGCGCCGCGCGCGGCCCGCACTGCCGAAGCAGGAGGTACCGGAGGGGCACACGCCCATGTCGTACCTGCGCGAGCTCGTCTGGCGGGCCGTGCCGTCGCACTACCCGGAGCTGGACGAGGCGGGGCGCCGGCGGATCGCGCACGAGCTCGACGTGATCGAGCGCAAGGACTTCCCCGGCTACTTCCTCATCGTGCACGATATCGTCGCCGAGGCCCGCCGGCGCGGCATCCTGTGCCAGGGGCGCGGATCCGCCGCCGCCAGCGCCGTCTGCTACCTGCTCGACATCACGGCGGTCGACGCGATCGCCTACGACCTGCCCTTCGAGCGCTTCCTCTCGGCGATCCGCGACGAGGAGCCCGACATCGACGTGGACTTCGACTCCGACCGCCGCGAGGAGATCATCCAGTGGGTCTACGAGCAGTACGGGCGCGAGCGGGCGGCGCAGGTGGCGAACGTCATCCAGTACCGCCCCAAGAACGCCGTGCGCGACGTCGCCCGCGCCCTGGGCTTCTCCCCCGGCCAGCAGGACGCCTGGTCGCGGCAGGTGGAGCGCTGGGGCGCCACGCTGGAGTCGGGTCCCGATCACGACATCCCGGATCAGGTGATCGCGTACGCGACCGAGCTCATGAAGGCGCCGCGGCACCTGGGCATCCACTCCGGCGGCATGGTGCTGACCGATCGGCCCGTCGGCGAGGTCGTGCCCGTCGAGCACGCCCGCATGGAGAACCGCACGGTCATCCAGTGGGACAAGGACGACGCCGCGTGGATGGGGCTGGTGAAGTTCGACCTGCTGGGCCTGGGCATGCTCTCGGCGCTGCAGCACTGCTTCGACCTCATCCGCGAGTCCACGGGCGAGCAGTGGCAGCTGCGCGAGCTGCCGCGCGAGGAGCCCGCCGTCTACGACATGCTGTGCCGCGCCGACTCCATCGGCGTGTTCCAGGTGGAATCGCGCGCCCAGATGGGGCTGCTCCCCCGGCTGCAGCCGCGCCGCTTCTACGACCTCGTCATCCAGATCGCGCTCATCCGGCCCGGCCCCATCCAGGGCGGCGCGGTGCACCCCTTCGTGCGCCGCAAGATGGGCGTCGAGCCCACCACCTACCCGCACCCCAAGCTGAAGCCGGTGCTGGAGCGCACGCACGGCGTGCCGATCTTCCAGGAGCAGCTGATGCAGATGGCGATGGTCATCGGCGACTGCACGGGCGAGGACGCCGACCTGCTGCGCCGCGCCATGGGGTCCAAGCGCGGCCTGGAGCGGATCGAGAAGATCCGCGACAAGCTCTACGCGGGCATGAAGCGCAACGGCCTGTCGGACGAGGCCGCCGATGCGATCTACGCGCAGATCCAGGCGTTCGCGAACTTCGGCTTCGCCGAGTCGCACTCCCTCTCGTTCGGCCTGCTCGTCTACGCCAGCTCGTGGATCAAGCTGCACTACCCGGCCGCCTTCCTCGCCGGGCTGCTGCGCGCGCAGCCCATGGGGTTCTACTCCGCCGCCACGCTCACGGCCGACGCCCGCCGCCACGGCGTCGTCGTGCACCGGCCCGACATCAACCTCTCGGGCGCGCAGGAGACGCTCGAGCCGCTCGATCCGGATCGGCACGGTCCGACGGGCCGGGACGCGTGCCTGCGCTCGTTCGACGGGGAGCCGCCGCCGTTCGATCCGGCCGCGCCCGACGAGTCGGCCGCGCACCGCCGCGACGGCGGCTTCGCCGTGCGGCTGGGGCTGGCCGGCGTCACGGGCGTGGGCCTGCGCACCGCCAGGGCCATCGCGGCCGAGCGCGACGCGCACGGCCCCTTCGCGTCGATGCACGATCTCGTGCGCCGCACGGGGGTGAGCGAGAACCAGCTCGAGGCGCTCGCCACGGCGGGGGCATTCGCGTCGCTCGGGCACGCCACGCGCGAGGCCCTGTGGATCGCGGGGGCCGCGGCGCAGGACCGGCCCGAGTACCTGCCGGGCACGGTGCAGGCCGTGCAGCCGCCGCTGTTCCCCGATCCGACGAGCTACGAGCGGCTCGCGAGCGACCTGTGGGCCACGGGCGTGTCGACCGACGACCACCCCCTCACGCACTTCCGCGGTGCGCTCGACGCCCGGGGCGTCGTCACCTCCGCGGGGCTGCGCACGCACGAGACGGGGCGGCGCGTGGAGGTCGCCGGGCTCGTGACGCACCGCCAGCGGCCCGCCACCGCCTCGGGCGTGACGTTCCTCAACCTCGAGGACGAGTTCGGCCTCATCAACGTCATCTGCTCCACGGGGGCGTGGACGCGGTTCCGCGCCGTCGTGCGCGACAGCCCGGCGCTCATCGCCCGCGGGATCCTGGAGCGCTCGCCCGAGGGGGTCGTCAACATCGTCGCCGACGGCTTCGAGGACCTCCGCGTCGGCATCGGCCACCGCTCCCGCGACTTCCGCTGATGCCCCGGCGGCTGCCCCTCGTGCCGGAACGTCGGCGGCACGGCGTAGCCTGGCGGCATGTGCGGGAGATTCGTCGTGGCGAACGTCGGTGGGGAGCTCGTCAGCGAGCTGAGGGTCGATCTGGTCGCCGACGACCTGCCGGAGCCGTCGTACAACATCGCGCCCACCGCTCAGGTGGGCATCGTGCTCGACTCCGTCAAGGCCGAGCGGCCCGTGCGCCGGCTCGAGCGCGCCCGCTGGGGCCTCGTGCCCTCGTGGGCCAAGGATCTGTCGATCGGCGCGCGCGCCTTCAATGCCAGGGCGGAGGACCTGGAGCAGAAGCGCATGTTCCAGAACGCGCTCGCCCGGCGGCGCACCATCGTCCCGGCCACCGGCTACTACGAGTGGCAGGAGCAGCAGACGGGCAAGGTGCCCCACTTCATCCATCCCGCCGACTGCTCGCCTCTGCTTTTCGCGGGCCTGTACGAGTGGTGGCGCGACAAGACCAAGACCGACGACGATCCGGATCGCTGGGTGCTGAGCTTCACGATCCTCACCCGTGACGCGATCGGGTCGCTCGGCTCGATCCACGGGCGCATGCCGGTGTTCCTCGACGCCGACCACGCCGATGCCTGGCTCGATCCGGCCGTCGACCGCCCGCGCGACGTGCTCGACGCCGTCCTCGACAACGCGCCGCGCATCGCCGACACGCTCGCCTTCCACCCCGTCGACCGCGCGGTCGGCAACGTGCGCAACGACTCCCCCGCGCTCATCGATCCGGTGTGAGCGCCCTCGTCAGGGGCGGATGTGCACCGGTGTGCCCGGCGGCAGCTGCGCCAGGCGCGTGATGGTCTCGGCGCCCACACGGATGCAGCCGTTCGAGATCGCACCCTCCCTGGCGTCGTGGTAGTGAAAGGCCGTGACGGCCGCATCCGACGCGCCGAAGCGGGCAAGCGTCGGCGACTGCACCGAGAGGTACACGATCGGGTTGCCCCTGGTGTACGCGAGGTCGGTCACAGCCGTCGTCATGATGTACGACCGACCCAGGGGCGTCGGCGTCGCGTCCACACCCCATGCGAAGGACTCGGCGACCCGCTCGTGCTGATCGTCGTGGACGATGTCGATGGTCTGGCCGGAGATGCTCACCTCCACGGCGTAGGGGTTCGAAGAGATCTCCACGTCTGCCGCGCGCAGCCAGCCGGCGGTCTGGGCGGCCGAGCCCTCGGGCGGCACACCCTGACGCCCCGAGAGCAGCACCTCGACCCAGTGCTCCTCCTGCCTCACGACCGGAACGACGACGCCACCGTGCTGCTGTTCCCGCGGCAGCACGGCGACGGGCTCGCCGCCGGGTTCGGCGAAGACGGGCGCAACATCGCGTGCCTGCGCCACGAGCGGCAGCGTGGGCTCGGAGGGCGCATCGTCGAGCGGGATCCGGGCGTTCACGGTGAACACCTGCGCGGCGGACAGACCGGTCAGGTCGTAGGCGGCCGTGTCCGCCGCCGGGCCTGTGGGTGTGGGGGTGGGCGTCGGCGTGGGAGTGGGCGTCTCGGCCTGCGTCGCCGTCGCGCTCGGCGTCGGCGCTGTCTCGGTCTCCGCCGCTCGCGGCCACAGCACGAGGGCGAGCGCCACCGCGACGAGGGCGAGCACGCCCACCGCCGCGAGAATCATCCGCGTGCGCGTCGAGATGCGATCCGTCACCCCTCCATCGTGACATCATCGGAAGGATGAAGATCCTGTCCATCCAGTCCGCCGTGGCCTACGGTCACGCGGGCAACTCCGCCGCCGTTTTCCCCATGCAGCGCATCGGCGTGGAGGTGCTTCCCGTCTACACGGTGAACTTCTCCAACCACACCGGGTACGGCGCGTGGCGCGGGCCCGTGATGGATCCGAAGGACGTCGCCGACGTCATCACGGGCGTCGAGGAGCGCGGCGCGTTCGGCGAACTCGACGCCGTGCTGAGCGGCTACCAGGGCTCCGAGGGCATCGCCGACGTCATCATCGACGCCGTCGCGCGCGTGAAGGCCGCCAACCCGGCGGCGCTGTACGCGTGCGACCCGGTCATGGGCAACGCGCGGTCGGGCTGCTTCGTCGCCCCGGCGATCCCCGACCTGCTGCGCGACAAGGTCGTGCCCGTGGCCGACATCATCACGCCCAACCAGTTCGAGCTCGGCTTCCTCACCGGCACCGAGCCCGACACGATCGAGTCGACGCTCGCCTCGGCCGACCTCGCCCGCGCGATGGGGCCGCGGACCGTGCTGGTCACGAGCGTCGAGCGCCCGGATCGCGAGGACGGCACGATCGAGATGATGGCGATCGACGACGCCGGCGCGTGGATCGTGCAGACGCCGTACCTGCCGATGAAGGCGAACGGATCGGGCGACGTCACGGCCGCGCTGTTCACCTCGCACTACGTGCGCACGCGCGACGCGGCCGACGCCCTCGCCCGCACGGCCTCGAGCGTGTTCGGCCTGCTGGAGCAGACGCACGCCGCCGGCTCGAAGGAGCTCCACCTCGTCGAGGCGCAGGAGCACTACGCGAGCCCGCGCCTGGAGTTCGAGGTCCGTCGGGTCCGCTGACCTCGCCGCCCTCGGCGCCCGGGTTCGACTGGTCGCTTCATCTCCGCGGCCTCCGGCCGCTCCGTTCAGCAACCGATCGGCGTCAACCGACGCCTACCCCACGGTTGCTGTACGGAGGCGCGCAGCGCCGGAGATGAAGCGGCCACCGCAACCGCCCGCATCCGCGTCGATCCACGGCGCTAACCCCGCACGCGGTCGAGGAACCGCGCGTGGAAGCGCGTGTCGCCGGTCACCTCGGGGTGGAAGGCCGTGCCGAGCAGCGGCCCCTGCTCGACCGCGACGATCCGGCCGTCCGCGGTCCTCGCCAGCGCGTCGACGCCCGCGCCGATCCCCTCGACCACGGGCGCGCGGATGAAGGCCGCGTGCACGGGCGCCTCCCCCAGCGCGGGCACGGCCAGCGCGGCCTCGAAAGACTCCGTCTGCCGCCCGAACGCGTTGCGCCGCACCGTCGCGTCGAGGCCGCCGAAGGTCTGCTGTCCCTCGATGCCGTCCGCGATCCGATCCGCCAGCAGGATGAGACCCGCGCACGTGCCGTACACGGGCATCCCGGCACGGATCCGCTCGACGATCGCGTCTCGCACGCCGAACGAGCGCGCGAGCTTGTCGATGACGCTCGACTCGCCGCCCGGGATCACGAGCCCGCCGACCTCGCGCAGCTCCGGCTCTCGGCGCACGCGCACCACGCGCGCGCCGAGCCCCTCGAGCACGCGCTCGTGCTCGCGCACATCCCCCTGCAGCGCGAGCACGCCGACGACGGGTGCGCTCACCATCCGCGCTCGGCGAGCCGGTGGGGCGCCGGCACGTCGGCCACGTTGATGCCGACCATCGCCTCGCCCAGCCCGCGCGAGACCTCGGCGATCACCGACGGGTCGTCGTGGAACGTCGTCGCCTTCACGATCGCCGCCGCCCGGGCGGCCGGGTCGCCCGACTTGAAGATCCCGGACCCGACGAACACGCCGTCCGCGCCGAGCTGCATCATCATCGCCGCGTCCGCGGGGGTGGCGACGCCACCGGCGGTGAACAGCACGACCGGAAGCGATCCGGTGCGCGCGACCTCGGCCACCAGCTCGTAGGGCGCCTGCAGCTCCTTCGCGGCGACGTACAGCTCGTCGTCGCTCTTGGCCGCCAGCGCGCGGATCTCGCCGGTGATCTGGCGGATGTGGCGGGTGGCCTCGGAGACGTCGCCCGTGCCGGCCTCGCCCTTCGAGCGGATCATCGCCGCACCCTCGGTGATGCGGCGCAGCGCCTCGCCGAGGTTCGTCGCGCCGCAGACGAAGGGCACGGTGAAGCCCCACTTGTCGATGTGGTTCGCGTAGTCGGCGGGCGAGAGCACCTCGGACTCGTCGATGTAGTCGACGCCGAGCTCCTGCAGCACCTGCGCCTCGACGAAGTGCCCGATGCGCGCCTTCGCCATGACGGGGATCGAGACGGCCTCGATGATCCCGTCGATGAGGTCCGGATCGCTCATGCGGGCCACGCCGCCCTGCGCCCGGATGTCGGCGGGCACGCGCTCGAGCGCCATCACGGCGACGGCGCCGGCGTCCTCGGCGATCCTCGCCTGGTCGGCGGTGACGACGTCCATGATGACCCCGCCCTTGAGCATCTCGGCGAGTCCGCGCTTGACCCGCGCGGTTCCGGTGGTCTCCGACATCCTGCTTCTCCTCACGCTCCGGCCGATTTGGCCTAGGCCATAACGTAGCACCGTGCGGCGCATAGGCTGGGCGACGATGACACACGGCGACATCTCGGGCGCGGCGGCCACCGCGCCGCGCATCACGGGTGGCACGGCCGGCGAGATCGCCGATGCGGTGCGCGGACTCGTGGAGCGCGGCGAGCTGCGCGCCGGCGACGCCCTGCCGCCCGTCCGCACGCTGGCCGCGCAGCTCGGCGTGAACCGCAACACCGCCGTCGCCGCCTACCGCCAGCTCGCCCAGGCCGGGCTCGTCGTCTCGCAGGGCCGCGGCGGCACCCGCATCGCGGGTGCCCCGCCCGTCGCCCAGGAGGGGTTCGCCTCGGCGGTTCCGGGCCCGGGCGCCCCGGAGCTGCGCGACGTCGGCGCCGCGAACCCCGACCCCGCGCTGCTGCCGAGCCTCGAGCCCGCGCTCGCCCGCCTCGCGCCGCGCCCGGTGCTCTACGGCGATGGCGTGATCGATCCGGGCCTCGAGGCGTGGGCGCGGGAGTGGCTCGCGCCCGACGTGCCGGATCCGATGCGGCTGACGATCACAAACGGCGCGTTCGATGCCGTCGAGCGGCTGCTCGCGCAGGCGCTCACGCGCGACGACGCCGTCGCGCTCGAGGACCCCTGCTATCTCGCGACCATCCGCACGGCGCGGCTCGCCGGCTACCGGCCCATCCCGGTTCCGGTCGACGACGAGGGCATGACCGTCGACGGGCTCCGCGCCGCGCTGGCCGACGGCGCCCGGGCCGTCGTGTGCACGCCGCGGGCGCAGAACCCGACCGGTGCGAGCCTGTCCGAGGCGCGCGCCGCGGCGCTGCGCGAGGTGCTGACGGAGCACCCGTACGTGGTCGTCATCGAGGACGACCACTACTCGTTGCTCTCGCGGCACCCGTACCGCTCGATGATCGGTCCCGACCACCGCCGGTGGGCGCTCGTGCGCTCGGTGTCGAAGTTCCTCGGCCCCGACATGTCGCTCGCGATCGTGGCGTCCGATCCGCACACCGCCGACCGCCTCGCCCTGCGCCTCAGCCCCGGCACGACCTGGGTGAGCCACCTGCTCCAGCGTCTCGCGCACGTCCTGCTGTCCGAACCCGCCACCCGCGAGGCGATCGAGGGCGCCGGCGCGCACTACGCGGCGCGCAACGCCGCCCTCGCCGCCCGCCTGCGCGCGCACGGCATGGCGGTCACGCGCGGCGACGGGCTGAGCCTGTGGGTGCCGGTCGGCGCGCCCGCGCGCGACGCCGCCGAGCGCCTGCGGGCGCGCGGCTGGCTCGTCCGGTCCGGCGACGAGTTCGCGCTCGGCGCCGCCGCCCCGTCCCGCCACCTGCGGGTGACCGCGCACCACCTCGACGACGCCGCCCAGGAGCGACTCGCGGCCGACATCGCCGCCGCCTCCCGCGGCTGAGGGATCAGGCGGGCCAGGCGTCGGCGATCGCGGTGCGGACGTCTCCCAGCAGCTGCGGCAGCGCCTTCGTCTTCGCGATGATCGGGAAGAAGTTCGCGTCGCTGGCCCAGCGCGGCACGATGTGCTGGTGCAGGTGCTCCTCCACGCCCGCGCCGGCCACCTGGCCCTGGTTCATGCCGATGTTGAAGCCGTCGCAGCGCGACGTCGTGCGCAGCACGCCCATCGCCACCTGCGTGAGGTACGCGATCTCCGCCGTCTCCTCGATCGTGGCCTCGTCGTACTGACCCACGTGCCGGTACGGGCAGACGAGCAGGTGACCGGAGTTGTACGGGAAGAGGTTCAGCAGCACGAACGCGTGCTCGCCGCGGTGCACGATGAGCCCGTCCTCGTCGGAGCGCGACGGCGCCGCGCAGAACGGGCACCCGCTGCCGCGGTTCACGTCGGCGCCGGCATTGATGTACGCCATGCGGTGCGGCGTCCACAGCCGCTGGAACGCGTCCGGCACGCGGCCGAAGTCGCTCTCGGGCTCGACCTGGAGGAACTCCTCCCGGATCGGGTCGGGGGTGACCTCCCCCGTCACGCCGCGCCCTCGAGCGTCGCGTCGGCGAGCGTCGCGTCCTCGTCGCGCAGCACGAGCTTCTTCGCCGCGATGAGCCCCGTCACGAGCGCGACGGCCTCATCCACCGGCACGCCGTTGCGCTGCGATCCGTCGCGGAAGCGGAACGACACCGTGCCTGCCGAGCGGTCCTGCTCGCCCGCGATGAGGATGAGCGGCACCTTGCTCGTCGTGTGCGTGCGGATCTTCTTCTGCATGCGGTCGTCCGAGTGGTCGACCTCGGCGCGCACGCCGGCCGCCCTGAGCCGGTTCACGACGTCCTGCAGGTAGTCGCCGAACTCGTCGGCGACGGGGACGCCCATCACCTGCACGGGCGCGAGCCACACCGGGAAGTCGCCGGCGTAGTGCTCGAGCAGGATCGCGAAGAACCGCTCGATCGATCCGAACAGCGCGCGGTGGATCATGATCGGGCGCTGCTTGGATCCGTCGGCGGCCGTGTACTCCAGCCCGAAGCGCTCGGGCAGGTTGAAGTCCAGCTGCACGGTCGACAGCTGCCACGAGCGGCCGATGGCGTCGGTCACCTTGAGGTCGATCTTCGGGCCGTAGAACGCGGCCTCGCCCGGTTCCTCGACGAGGTCGAGGCCCGTGGACCGCGCGACGTCGCGGAGCGCGTCGGTGGCGGTGGCCCAGATCTCCTCGTCGCCGATCCACTTCTCCTTCTCGTCGTCGCGCATCGACAGCTCGAGCCGGAAGTCGGTGAGGCCGAAGTCCTTCAGCAGGTCGATCTCGAAGGCCAGCACGTGGGCGACCTCCTCGGCGATCTGCTCGCGGGTGACGAAGATGTGCGCATCGTCCTGCGTGAAGCCGCGCACGCGCGTGAGGCCGTGCAGCGCGCCGGAGAGCTCGTTGCGGTAGACCGTGCCGTTCTCGGCCAGGCGCAGCGGCAGCTCGCGGTACGAGCGCGCCTTCTCGCGGTAGATGAGGATGTGCATCGGGCAGTTCATCGGCTTCAGGTAGTAGTCGACGCCCTGCTTGGTGACGTTGCCCTCGTCGTCGCGCTCCTCGTCCATGCGGATCGGGGGCCACATGCCCTCGCCGTAGGTGACGAGGTGGTTCGAGGTGACGAAGAGATCCTTCTTCGTGATGTGGGGCGTGTAGACGTAGCTGTAGCCGTTCTCGATGTGACGGCGGCGGGCGTGCTGCTCCATCTCGCCGCGCACGATGCCGCCCTTGGGGTGCCACACCGACAGGCCGGAGCCGATCTCGTCCGGGAACGAGAACAGGTCCATCTCGCGCCCGAGCTTGCGGTGGTCGCGGCGCGCGGCCTCGGCCAGGCGGTCCTTGTAGGCGACGAGCTCGTCCTTGCTGGGCCACGCGGTGCCGTAGATGCGCTGCAGCTGCGGGTTCTTCTCGCTGCCGCGCCAATAGGCGCCGGCGATGCGCAGGATGTCCCAGCCGTTGCCGACCATGCGGGTGGAGGGCACGTGCGGGCCGCGGCAGAGGTCCTTCCACTTCGTCTCGCCCGTGCGGGCGTCGACGTTGTCGTAGATGGTCAGCTCGCCGGCGCCGACCTCGACGCTCGCGCCCTCCGCGGCCTCCTTCGTGCCGCCCTTGAGGCCGATGAGCTCGAGCTTGAACGGCTCGTCGGCGAGCTCCGCGCGCGCCTCGTCGTCGGTCACGGCGCGGCGCACGAAGCGCTGCCCCTCCTTGACGATGCGCTGCATCTCGCGCTTGATCGCCTTGAGGTCCTCGGGCGTGAAGGGCTCCTCCACGCCGAAGTCGTAGTAGAAGCCGTCCTGGATGAACGGCCCGATGCCCAGCTTCGCGGCGGGATTGATCGTCTGCACCGCCTGCGCGAGCACGTGCGCCGTCGAGTGGCGCAGGATGTTCAGGCCGTCCTCGCTGTCGATCGTGACCGGCTCGACCGTCTGCGTGTCCGTGACCTCCGTCGCGAGGTCCTTCAGCGTGCCGTCGACGCGCATGGCGACGACGTTCTTGTCGGGGAACAGATCGAATCCGGTGCTCACCCGTCAATCCTACGGCGCGGCGGGGGTCGCGCCCGGCGCGCCCGCGAAGCGCTCCTGGCCCAGCACGGCGAGCAGGCGCAGCTTCTCCCACGCCTCGGTGCGCGGCGGCGCCGTGAGCACGAGGAGCGTCTGCGACTGGTCCTCGGTGAACAGCGCCTGGCAGTCCACATCGATCGGCCCCAGCTCGGGATGCACGAGCGTCTTGTGGTCCTCGAAGCGGCGCGCCACCTCGTGCCGTTCCCACAGGCCCGCGAACTCGGCGCTCGCGGCGCGCAGCACGCGCACGAGCTCGCCCGCCCGCGAGCGCGCACCCCCGAGCCCGTACGCCGCGCGCAGATTGGCCACGAGCGCGCGCGACTGCCGCTCGCGGTCGTCCTCGGGATACAGGGCGCGCGAGGCCGGATCGGCGAACCAGCGGTGGATGTCGCTGCGGTCCCAGCCCGTGCGCGCGGTGTGATCGCCGAACAGCGCGACCGCCGGGCGGTTGGCGACGAGCGTCTCGCCCAGGCTCGTCAGGATGAGCGCGGGGGTGTCGTCGAGCCGGTCGAGCACGCGCATCAGGCCGGGCGCGACATGCCCGGCGTCGCCGCGCCGGTCGGGCGCCGCGTGCCCGGCCAGGCGGAAGACGTAGTCGCGCTCGTCGGCCGTGAGCCGCAGCGTGCGCGCGAGCGCCTGCAGCATCTGGGTGCTGGGCTGCGGACCCCTGGCCTGCTCGAGGCGCGTGTAGTAGTCGACCGACATGCCCGTCAGCTGCGCCACCTCCTCGCGCCGCAGCCCGGCCGCGCGGCGGCGGGCGCCGGGCGGCAGACCGAGGTCGTCCGGCTGCAGCTGCCCGCGACGGCGGCGCAGGAAGTCGGCGAGCTCGGTGCGTTCCATCCGTCCATCATGCGCGCCGCGGGCGTCGCGAGCCAGGGATCGCCGATCCCCCGATCCGCGGGTCTCTCCCGCCCCTCGCCCGGCGGGCGCACGCTGGACGGCATGGACATCACACGAGACACCGTCTTCATCCCCGGCGCCACGAGCGGCATCGGGCTCGCCCTCGCGCGCCGCCTGCAGGACCGCGGCAGCACCGTGATCATCGGCGGCCGGCGGCAGGAGCTGCTCGACCGCCTCGCCGCCGAGCACGGCTTCGGCGCCGTGCGGATCGACACCACCGACCCCGACAGCATCCGGGCCGCGTCGGCCGAGGTCATCGCCCGCTGGCCCGAGGTGAACGCCGTCGTCCTCATGGCGGGCATCATGGTCCCCGAGGATTGGCGCACCCCGGCGTTCCTCGACACGGCCGAGCGCATCGTCGAGACGAACGTCCTCGGCCCCATCCGCCTCATCGCCGCGTTCATCGAGCACCTGCGCTCCCGCCCCGCCGCCACGATCGTCACCGTCTCGAGCGGCCTGGCCTCCGTGCCGCTGCGGCCCACGCCCACCTACAACGCGAGCAAGGCGTTCGTGCACATGCTGAGCGAGTCGATCCGCCTCCAGCTGGAGGGCACGGGCGTGGCGGTCACCGAGGTCGTGCCGCCCTCGGTGCAGACCGATTTCATGCCCGGCCAGGCCGAGAACCCGCTCGCGATGCCGCTCGGCGAGTTCGCCGACGAGGTGCTCTCGCTGCTCGAGACGCAGCCCGAGGCGCACGAGATCCTCGTCGAGCGCGTGAAGTTCCTGCGGTTCGCCGAGGTGCGCGGCGAGTACGACCAGGTGGTCGAGGCGATCAACGCCACCGATCCGCACGCCCGCGACTGAGCGGGTCAGCCGGGCAGCTGGCGGCCGAACATGTCGGCCGTGGCGCGGGCGCTCGGCGTGCCGGCGTCGAGGTCGGCGCCGGTCGCGGCGAGCGCGGCGGTGACCTCGTCGTGGCCCTTGAACACCGCGCCCGCCACGGGAGACTGGCCGCGGTCGTTCAGGCGGTTCACGTCGGCGCCGCGGGCGATGAGCCCCTCGACGAGGGCGAGGTGCCCGTTGTACGCCGCGAGCATGAGGAGCGTGTCGCCGGCCGCATTGGTGAGGTCGGCGCTCACGCCCTCGTCGATGTAGCCGAGCAGGCGCTCGTCGCCCTCGCGCGCGAGGTCGAAGAGGCGGTTCGCGAACTCGATCACGTCGTCGGGCAGCTCGTCGTCGCGCGTCGCGTCGCTCATCTCGTCCTCCGCTCGCCTCGCGCCGACCGGTGTGGCGGCGCGTCCCTTCAGGGTAACGAGATCGGCGCCCCGCCGCGGGCTCATCAGTGGATCGCGGGCGGCACGTGGGCGCGACGCCCGCCAACCAGGTCGGCCGCCGGGATGCAAGCCCCTGCCGACCCCGCCGGCCCCTCACTACGCTCGCGGGCATGACCGTGACGCTCCAGGGACTGTCCACCGTCGTGCCCCCGACCGTGCTCGTCCAGGACGAGGTGCGCGACGTCTTCGCCGCGCAACCGGGACTGAGCCGGCTCGGCAGCCGGATCGTGTCCACCGCCTTCCGGGAATCGGGGATCGAGACGCGGCACACGGTGCTCGAGGAGCTGAGCAGGCGCCCCCGGGAGGACGGCGAGGCGCCGGTGTTCTTCGACCAGGCCTCCGGCGAGCTGCTGCTGCCGGGCACCCGCGCCCGCAACGACGTCTACGCGGCGCACGCGAGCCGCCTCTACGTCGACGCCGGCCGGGCGGCGCTGGAGTCCGCCGGGCTCGAGGCCGATCGCGTCACCCACGTCATCACCGTCTCGTGCACGGGCTTCTACGCGCCGGGGCCCGACTTCCAGGTCGCCCGGGAGCTCGGCATGCGCCCCGGCGTGCAGCGCTACCACCTGGGCTTCATGGGCTGCTACGCGGCCATGCCGGGCCTGCGGCTGGCGGCGCAGCTGTGCAAGGCCGATCCCCGGGCGGTCGTGCTCGTCATCAGCGTGGAGCTGTGCACGCTGCACCTGCGCGCGTCCGACGATCCGGACACCATCGTCGCCACCTCCCTCTTCGCCGACGGGGCCGCCGCCGGCGTCGTCACGAGCTGCCCGCCCGTGCCGGGCACCCGCGTGCTGAGCCTGGATCGCTTCGCCACGCGGATCACACCGGAGGGCGAGGGCGACATGGCCTGGCGGATCGGCGACCACGGCTTCGAGATCGGCCTGTCGAACGCCGTGCCCTCGATCATCGGCGAGCACGTCATCGGCGCCGTCGAGCCCCTCTTCGCCCACGAGCGCGAGCTCGCGTCGGCGCTCGAGGCCGGCACCGCCGCGGACGCCATCGCGCACTGGGCCGTGCACCCGGGCGGGCGGAGCATCCTCGATCGCGTGGAATCGGCCCTGGGGCTGCGCGAGGATCAGCTCGCGCCGCCGCGCGCGGTGCTGCGCGAGTACGGCAACATGTCGAGCGCCACGGTCATGTTCGTGCTGCGCCGCGTGCTCGACTCCCCCGCCGCCGACGGCGACCGCGTGGCCGCCATGGCGTTCGGCCCCGGCCTCACGGTCGAGTCCGCGCTGCTCACCGTGCGGGGCTGAGATGCCGGCCTTCCTCGCCGAGCGCGACGCGGAGGCCCGCGAGCTCATGGACGATCCTGCCTGCGACCTCCGCGCCCTCGAGCGCACCTACCGTCGCTTCCCGCTCGTCAACGCGGTCGTCTCCGGCCAGCGCGCCATCTACCGGCGGTGGATCCGGCCGCGGCTGCCTCGGGATCGCCCCTGCCGGGTGCTGGACGTCGGCACGGGAGGGGCCGACCTGCCGCGCCGCCTGCTGCGCTGGGCGCGGCGCGACGGCCGCGAGGTGCGCGTCGTCGCGATCGATCCCGATCCGCGCGCCATCGACTACGCCCGTCGTCGCGCCGCCGCGCCGGGCCTCGAGCTGCGCGCCGCGTCCACGCGCGATCTGCGCGTGGCGGGCGAGCGGTTCGACGTCGTCGTGTCGAACCACGTGCTGCACCACCTCAGCGACCACGAGGTCGAGGGGCTCCTCGACGACACCGTGGCGCTCGTGGCCCCCGGCGGCATCGCGGTGCACGCCGACATCGAGCGCTCGCGGTTCGCCTACGCCGCCTTCGCCGCCGCCACCTGGCCGCTGCAGGCGGGCCCGCTGCGCGGCACCTACATCCGCCCGGACGGGCTCACCTCGATCCGCCGCAGCCGCACGGCCGACGAGGCCGCCGCGCTGGCGCCCCGGGGATGGCGCGTGCGGCGCGGGTTCCCCTCGCGGTGGGAGCTCGTGTGGGGCGCGACGTGAGCCGCTCCGCCGACGTCGCCGTCGTCGGAGCCGGGCCCGTCGGCCTGCTGCTCGCGTGCCTGCTCGCGCGCGACGGCGTGGACGTCGCCGTCTGCGAGCGCCGAGAGCGCCCGGCGGGGCTGCCGCGCGCGATCGGTGTGCATCCGCCGGGGCTGGCCGCCCTCGACGGCGCCGGTGTGGGGCGTGCCGTGCGCGCGGAGGCCGCACCGATCCGCCGCGGGCTGGCGCTGTGCGGTGAGCGCGAACTCGGCCGGCTGCGGTTCGAGGGACGGCCCGTGCTCTCGCTGCCGCAGGACCGCACCGAGGCGCTGCTCGAGGAGCGGCTGGCCGCGTTGGCTCCCGGGGCGCTGCGGCGCGGCCGGGCCGTGACGGCGCTGCGGCAGTCGGCCCGCGACGTCCGACTCGACCTCGCCGGATCCGATCCGCTCGCGGCCCGCTACGTCGTCGCCGCCGACGGCGTGCGCAGCCCGGTGCGCGACATGCTGGGCATCGCCACCCGGCCCCGCGGCGGCGCGGCCGACTACGTGATGGCCGACGCCTACGGGTGGCGCGGGGCGGCCGAGGACGAGGCCGTCATCCTCCTGGAGCCCGAGGGCGTGGTCGAGTCGTTCCCCCTGCCCGGCGGGCTGCGCCGCTGGGTGATCCGGGTGCCGCGCGCCGCCGCCCCCGACGACGCCGAGGCGTTCGCCGCGCTCCTGAGTCGGCGCGTCGGCGTGCGCGTGGCGGAGCGCCGCCTCAGCGCGCCCAGCCCGTTCACGGCGCGGCAGCGGGTGAGCGAGCGGCTCGCTCTCGGTCGCGTGGCGCTCGTCGGCGACGCGGCCCACGAGGTCAGCCCGATCGGCGGGCAGGGCATGAACCTCGGCTGGGTGGGTGCCGTCGACCTCGCCGCGACCCTCCTCGACGCCCTCGAGCGGGGCGCGCCGCCGGCGCCGTTCCTCGGCTACGAGGCGCGGCGACGACGCGCGGCCGGCGTCGCCATGCGGCGCGCGGCCTTCAACATGGCCATGGGCGCCCCGGTCAGCGGCACGCGCCGGCTCGCCCGGGACGCGGCCGTCCGCGTTCTGGCCCGGCCGCCGGCGCGCACCGCGCTCGCGCGGGCGTTCACGATGCAGGGCATCTGACCCGACCGCCACCGCCTCCCCGTTCGCGCCGACACGCCTAGCGACCGCCCCTCGGGCCGTCAACCCGATCGCTCCCGCTGCCGTCCCCGACCTAGCGTCGAGGGACACCGACGAAGGGAGACGACATGAGCGACGCCCAGCGTGGCAACACGACGCACGGTCCCCGGGTCGACGAGCAGCTCGAGCAGGAGACGCGCGGCATGGTGCAGGGCCACGGCAGCCCGCACGCCGAGCCGTTCCGCGAGAGCGAGCCGCTGCCCGACGACACCGACGACCCGGAGGTGGAGCGGGCCTTCCGCGGCGACGACGCCGGCGAGCGCGGCGACGAGGCGGCGGCCGATGACTGACGGCGTCGACCTCGCCGCGCTGCTGGCCCAGGAGGGGCCGTGGACGTACGCCTACATCGAGGGCCGCGGCGACGAGCCGCAGCCGACCGAGCGTTGCCGCCGGCGCACCGTGACGGATCGGCTCGCCGAGTGCGCCGCGCCGCTTCGTGATGTCGAGGCGATCCAGGAGGCGCTCGACGAGGACGGGGGGCTTCCCAGCCCCTCGGTGCGCTACCTGCTGGCGCGGGACGGACGAATCGAGGCGGACGAGCGGTTCCTGGGGCCCCGCCTCGGGCCGGAGCTCATCGGGCACGGCCCCGTGCCGTGCGTGCTGCCGCTGCTGCGCCATCGCGCCGCCGATCTGCGCTACCTCGTCGTCGAGACGGGCCGCGAGGGCGCGCAGGTGCGGGTGGAGCGCGCGGGCAGGGCGCGGATCGAGGCGTCGGAGGACGTCGAAGGCCGCACCGACAGCCTGCCCAAGGTGCAGGCCGGCGGCTGGTCGCACCTGCGGTACCAGCAGCACTCCGAGGAGATCTGGGCCCAGACCCAGGGCGAGGTGGCCGAGGCCGTCGAGCGCCTGGCGCGCGAGCATGCGCCGCGGTTCGTCGTGATCGCGGGCGATGTGCGGGCGCGGCAGCTGCTGCGCGACCAGCTCGGACCCGCGCTGGCCGGCCGCGTGGTCGAGGTCGACGCCCACGCGCGGGCGGCGGGCGCCGACGGCGGGGCGCGCGACACCGCCATCGCCGAGGCCATCGACCGCGCGCTGCGCGCGGATCTGGACGCGGTCGTCGACCGGGCATCGGCCGGCGGCGGCGCCTCGGGCGCCCGCGGCACTGCCGACGTGATCGCGGCCCTGCAGCAGGCGCGGGTCGACACGCTGCTGCTCGATGCCCGGATGCTCGACGCGACCGAGACGCTCGACGCCCTCGACGGCCCGCCGTGGGTGGCAGACGGCGAGGCGGTCGGCGCCGAGCGGATCGCGCCCGTCCCCCTGGCCGAGGCGCTCGCCCGCGCGGCGCTGCTCTCGGGCGCGCGCGTGCTCGTCGTGGAGGAGAACGGTCTGCCCGACGACGCCCCGCGTCCGGAGCGCGAGACGCCGCCCCCGCTGGCCGCCCTGCGCTGGAGCGACGGCGATGCGCGCGCCGGCTGAGGCCCTGCCCGAAGCGGCCATCCGCGTCAAGGCCCTCGCCGCGCCCGCCCGGCGGTGCTTGCCTGAGCTACCGCGGATCGGCCGCGAGCGAGAGAGGACCACATCATGACCACGGCACGGAACGCAGGAACCGGGCGCTTCGCGGAGACGCCCGTGCAGAAGGTCGCCCTCGTCTACGGGATCGTCTTCCTGATCGTCGGGATCGGCGGATTCATCCCCGGTCTGACGACCGGCATGGAGACGATGCAGTTCGCCGGGCACGAGTCGGAGGCGATGCTGCTCGGGATCTTCCAGGTCTCGATCCTGCACAACATCGTCCACCTGCTCTACGGCGTCGCCGGCGTCGCCGTGGCGCGCGCCTTCGGCGCCTCCAAGCAGTACCTCATCTGGGGCGGCGCGGTGTACGCCGTGATCTGGCTGTACGGCCTGTTCGTGCCGCACGACCACGGCGCCAACTTCGTGCCCCTCAACACGGCCGACAACTGGCTGCACCTCGTGCTCGCGGTCACCATGATCGCGCTCGGCGTGCTGCTCGGCCGCTCGCACGCCTCGCGCCGGCGCGGCGGCGACGAGCACCTGGCCGTCTGAGCGATGCGGGGAGGGATCGTCCCCTCCCCGCATCCTCAGCCCCGCAACGCAGAAAACCCCCGGCGGGCCGGGGGTTTCGTTCGGTGCGCGATACTGGGATCGAACCAGTGACCTCTTCCGTGTCAGGGAAGCGCGCTACCGCTGCGCTAATCGCGCTCAAGAGAGCTGTTCAATTTTAACGAGGTGGCGACGGGATTCGAACCCGTGTAAACGGCTTTGCAGGCCGGTGCCTAGCCTCTCGGCCACGCCACCGCGGGGGATTCGAATTTACCCGCATGCCGGGCTCCTCCCGAAGGAGGCCCTGCACTCGAGCGGATGACGAGACTCGAACTCGCGACCCTCACCTTGGCAAGGTGATGCGCTACCAACTGCGCTACATCCGCGTTGTCTCCGGATCTCCCCGGCGACTCATATGACTATAGGCGATTCCCGTCGCGGCTCCAAACCGAGCCCGCATCTCGGGCGCGTCACGCTCCGTTCACCTGCGCCGCCGCAACGAGAAACCCCCCGGCCGGGTGGCCAGGGGGTTTCCAAGGTTTCGGTGGGCGATGCGGGACTCGAACCCACGACCTCT
Source organism: Microbacterium petrolearium (assembly GCF_054782875.1). Classification (NCBI taxonomy): domain Bacteria; kingdom Bacillati; phylum Actinomycetota; class Actinomycetes; order Micrococcales; family Microbacteriaceae; genus Microbacterium; species Microbacterium petrolearium. Next base: position 26,660 of record NZ_BAAGRQ010000013.1, on the reverse strand, counting down.
TCCGTGTGAAGGAAGCGCGCTAACCAACTGCGCCAATCGCCCGATCCGCGATGCGGAGGGGGCCCGCGAGCGGGCCGACATCGATACTACCCGATCCGCGACGCGACTCCCCACACGGGCGGATCCCGCGCGCGTCACGGCGACGCGCTCACTCCCCCGCCGACCAGCCGTAGCGCTGCTGCAGCCGCCGCGCGACGAGGGTGAAGCGCTCGAGATCGAGCGCGGCCGCCTCGCGGCGCATGCCGCCGACGTGCACGCTGTAGAGCTGGTCGAGGTCGGCCCACGACGGCCGCCCCTTCGCATCCCACGGCCCGGATCCGAGCGGCAGGAACTCCCGATCGCCGTCGTGCGAGCGGCTCGTGAGCTTGATGGCGTAGACGCGATCGGCCGTGTGAGCGCCGATCACGAGCACGGGGCGGTCCTTGCCGCGGCCGTCGCCCTCCTCGTACGGCACCCATGTCCACACGACCTCGCCGGCGTCGGGCGCGCCGTCGCGGTCCGGCGCGTAGCTCAGGCGCAGGTCGGGCACCCCGTGCGGGTTGACCTCGACGGTGTCGGTCGTCGACAGCGACGGCAGCTCCTCGGAGGTGCGGCGTCGCCGGGTGGGAGCGCGCCGCGCACCGCCCCCGCCGTCCTTGCGCAGCGCGGAGGCGAGCAGGTCGAGCGCGGCGCCGGCCAGGGCGCCGAGGATTCCGTTGCGGGCCATGCCGAGAGCCTACTGTCGCCCCCGCACCGCGGCGGCTGTCGCGTGCGCGCCGCCGCGGCGCACGCACGAGCGAGGGCGCCCCGGCCGGAACCGGGACGCCCTCGCTCGGGAATCGCTGGCGGAGGAGGTCACTTGACCTCGTACGCGTAGCCCTCCTCGCCGTGCACGACCGTGTCGACACCGGCGAGCTCGTCCTCGTTCTTGATGCGGAAGCCGATCGTCTTCTCGATCGCGAAGCCCAGGATCCAGGCGATGACGAACGAGTAGACGAGCGTGCCGACGGCGCCGATGAACTGCACCACGAGCTGCTCGAAGCCGCCGCCCGTGAACAGGCCGGTGTCGATCGCCGCGAAGCCGAGGTACAGCGTTCCGATGAGGCCGCCGACCAGGTGCACGCCGACCACGTCGAGCGAGTCGTCGTAGCCCAGCTTCCACTTGAGCTCGATCGCGAGGGCGCAGACGGCGCCGGCGATGAGGCCGAGGATGATCGCCGCGAGCGGCGTCAGGTTGGCGCACGCCGGGGTGATGGCGACGAGACCGGCGACGGCGCCCGAGGCGGCGCCGACGGAGGTGGACTTGCCGTCCTTGAACTTCTCGACTGCGATCCAGCCGATGACCGCCGCGGCCGGGGCCACGAGCGTGTTGACGATGATCAGGCCCGTGCCGACGTTGCCGTCCTCACCGAGGGGCGCGGCCGTGAGGCCGGCGTTGAAGCCGAACCAGCCGAACCACAGCACCGAGGCGCCGAGCATCACCAGCGGCACGCTGTGCGGCTTGTTGATGCCCTTCTGGAAGCCGACGCGCTTGCCGAGCACGAGCGCCAGCGCGAGGGCCGCGGCACCCGCGTTGATGTGCACCGCGGTGCCGCCCGCCCAGTCGATGACGGCGACGCCCGACTCGGGGAACATCATCTCGCCGAGGCTGTAGATCCAGCCGCCGCCCCACACCCAGGCCGCGACGGGGAAGTACACGATCGTGGCCCACAGGCCGGCGAAGAGCATCCACGACCAGAACTTTGCGCGGTCGGCGATCGCGCCCGAGATCAGGGCGACGGTGATGATGGCGAACGTCGCGCCGAACGCCGAGAGCACGAGGCCCTCGCCCGTCGTGTCGGTCGTGGCCAGCGACGCGAGGCCGAAGTCGGAGAAGGGGTTGCCGGCGAACGCCCACGGGCTGTCGACCGCGGTCATGTTGAAGCCGTACAGCACCCAGAGCACGGCGATGAGACCCAGCGCGCCGAAGCTCATCATCATCATGCTCACGACGCTCTTGGCCTTGACCAGACCGCCGTAGAAGAACGCCACACCGGGCGTCATGAAAAGCACCAGCGCCGTGGCGATCATCGTCCAGGCGAGTTGTCCGTCGCTCATGTGTTTCCTTAGTGGTTCGGGTAGCAGGACACCGGTGAGCTGAGGTCGATATGGAGCGCTCGACCGGATCGCTCCGATCCTGTCCTGCGCGATTTACCACCGGGCACCCGCGCGGGTTACGGGCCTGTTACGTCACCCGCCCGCACGTTAATTCCACGTTTCGCGCCGCCGCGCATCCGCTCCCGGATCGCTCAGGAATGCGTGGAGGCGACCAGGCGCGAGATCGCGCGCAGGTACTTCTTGCGGTACCCGCCGGCGAGCATCTCGTCGCTGAACACCTCGTGCAGCGGCACACCGGTGGCGCGGACGGGCAGCTGCGCGTCGTACACGCGGTCGACGAACGCGACGAAGCGCAGCGCCTCCGACTGATCCGTGATTCGGCGCACGCCCCGCAGCCCCACCGCGCGGATGCCGTCGATGAGCCGGATGTAGCGGGACGGGTGCACGTGCGCGAGGTGCGCGATCAGCTCGTCGAAGCCGTCGTCCGAGACGGTGCCGCCGACGGCCGCGAGGGCCGGGGCGTACTCGTCATCCCCCAGCACGCGCGCCTCGCCGTCGAGCGAGCGCTGGCGGAAGTCGACGCCGTCGATGCGGATCGTCTGGAAGCTGTCGGCCATCGCGTGGATCTCGCGCAGGAAGTCCTGCGCGGCGAAGCGGCCCTCGCCCAGCGCGTTCGGCGGGGTGTTGCTCGTGGCCGCCAGGCGCGTGCCGGTCGCGACGAGCTCGCCGAGCAGGCGCGTCATGACCATCGTGTCGCCCGGGTCGTCGAGCTCGAACTCGTCGATGCACAGCAGCGCCGAGCCGCGCAGCAGCTCGACGGTGTTCTTGTAGCCGAGTGCGCCAACGAGGGCCGTGTACTCGATGAACGATCCGAAGTACTTCCGGCGGGCGGGCACGGCGTGATAGATCGCGGCCAGCAGGTGGGTCTTGCCCACGCCGAAGCCGCCGTCCAGGTAGACGCCCGGCTTCGTCTCGGGCGCCTTCGGCTTGCGCGAGAAGAGCCCGCGCTTGGCGGGCTGGGCGCCCATCGCGAACGCCGACAGCAGCTCCTTCGCCTCCTGCTGGGAAGGGTGGTCGGCGTCGACGCGGTAGGACTCGAACGTCGCGTCGTCGAACTGCGGCGGGGGCACGAGGCTCCCGAGCATCTCCTCCCCCGTCAGCTGAGGCTGACGCTCGGCGAGGCGGACGGTGGCGATGCCGGCGGGGGCCTGGGTCATGATGCCCGAGTCTACCGGGGGCACGGCTCCCCCGGTGCGCGGGAGCCGGCGCGCTCAGTCCGTCTCAGGCGCGAGGGCGTTCGCGGCCAGCCAGTCGCGGATCGCGGTGTTCCAGCGCGCCTCGTCGTAGTTCCAGAGCTTGGTGTGGCGCGCGGTCGTGAACGGCACGAGCGTCACGATGTCGGGACGCAGCTCCGCCAGGCGCCGCGAGGCGTCCGCCGGCACGTATCCGTCGTCGTCGCTGTGCAGGATGAGGATCGGACGGTCCAGCTCCACGCCGCGGGCGACCATGTCGAGCGCATCGAAGTCGATGACCCGCCCGATCCGGTGCACGCGCGACGCGATGCCCGATTCGAGCATGCCCATCGTCGCGCTGGCGGCGAGCGGCGGCATGCCCATGGCGCGCGCCTGGAAGCGCAGCACGGTGCGCCAGTCGACGACCGGGGACTCCAGGATGAGACCGGCGATCGCGTCGTGGTGCGCCGTGTTCACGAGCGTCTGCAGCGCGATGGCTCCGCCCATCGACCAGCCCATCAGAACGATGCGCCGCGCGCCGTGCGCGAGCGCGAACTCGATCGCGGCCTCCACGTCGGGCCACTCGGTCGTCCCGAGCCCGTAGAGACCCGTGGTGCTCTTGGGGGCGACGCCGTCGTTGCGGTACGAGATCAGCAGCGACGTGATGCCCGCCTCGCGGAAAGCCGGGACGGCGCGGATCGTCTCGGCGCGCTGCGTGCCGCGGCCGTGCACGACGACCGCCCACGTCTCGCCCGTGCTCTCCTCGCCGACGCCCGCCGGCACGAGCCACGCCGGGGCGTCGCCGATCGGCGTGGTCACCTCGACCTCCCGGTACGGCACGTGCAGCTCGGCCGGGGACTCGAAGTACCAGCCGCTGAAGGCGGCGGGCCGGCCGATCGAGGCGCCGCGCCCGATGTGCGTGAGGAGCTTGCGGGTCACCGTCTCGTCGTCGCTGCGCAGCACGGCGCCGATCTTGAGGTAGTCGGTCGTCCCGCTCGTGAACAGCCCGTAGCGGCCTGGCAGCTCCGTGTCGGGCGTGCGCGAGAGCGTGATGGTCTGGGCCGCGGTGTCGACGGCGTGCACCTCGACGTCGGCCACCCGCATGGCCGGGGTCACGACGACGCGCGCCACGCGGGCGATGCGCGCGGCGACCGTGCCGATCGCGCCGGCGACCAGCCCGATGCCGGTCGCGGCGAGCAGCAGCCCGACGCCGAGGGGTGCGGCGCGCCTGGAGAGCTTCATGACCCCCTCACTCTAATCTGTCGGCGTGACAGACCACGGTCCGGTTCCGTACGCCTTCGCCCACGCGGAGGCGCGCCTGCGGGCCGCCGCGTTCCGCAGCGACTTCTCCGTGCGCGAGATCCCCTCGCCGCAGGGCGTCGCGCCGTTCTCCCTGGCCGTCGCCGGCGACGTCCGCCCCGACGAGCACGGCGACTCCCCCTACGGCACGGGCCGCTTCATCCTGCTGCACGACCCCGACGAGCCGTCGTCGTGGGGCGGCCCGTTCCGCATCGTCTCATTCGCGCAGGCGCCGCTCGAGCCCGAGATCGGGACGGATCCCCTGCTGGCGGATGTGACGTGGTCCTGGCTCATCGATGCACTGGAGACGCGCGGGGCGGCGTACCATTCGGCATCGGGCACGGCCACGAAGATCCTCTCGACGGGGTTCGGCGGGCTCGCCGAGGAGGGAGACGGCGCGCAGATCGAGCTGCGCGCGTCGTGGACCCCCGAGGGCGACCCGCGCGATCACGTCGAGGCGTGGGCCGAGCTCGTGTGCATGCTCGCCGGTCTGCCCCCGGGATCCGAGCAGATCGCGGTCTTCGGGGCCAGGAAGGCGGAACGTGACTGAATACCGGGTGATCGACACCCCGGAGGGGCTGGCGGAGGCGGCCGAGCGGATCGCCGGAGGCGAGGGCCCGGTGGCCGTGGACGTGGAGCGCGCGTCGGGCTTCCGCTACTCCCAGCGCGCCTATCTCGTGCAGATGTTCCGTCGCGGCGCGGGGCTGTTCCTGTTCGATCCGCCGCCGATCGGCGACTTCTCCGCGCTGCAGGCGGCGATCGGCGACGCCGAGTGGCTGCTTCACGCCGCGAGTCAGGACCTGCCCTCGCTCGCCGAGCTGGGCCTGCGCCCGCCGTCGATCTTCGACACCGAGCTGTCGGCGCGCCTGCTCGGCTGGCCCCGCGTGGGGCTCGCCGCGGTCACGGAGCAGGCCATCGGCGTCGTGCTGAAGAAGGAGCACTCCGCCGCCGACTGGTCCACGCGCCCCCTGCCGCAGGCCTGGCTCGAGTACGCGGCCCTCGACGTCGAGCACCTTGTCGACGTGCGCGACGTCCTCGTCGAGGCTCTCGAGGCGTCGGGGAAGACCGAGTGGGCGCGCCAGGAGTTCGAGGAGGTGCGCCTGCGCGAGCCCAAGCCGCCGCGCGCGGATCCGTGGCGGCGCCTCAGCGGCCTGCACCAGGTGCGCGGCCGCCGCGGCCTGGCGATCGCCCGCGAGCTGTGGCTCTCGCGCGAGCGGCTGGCGCAGGAGCAGGACGTCGCACCCGGGCGCCTCGTGCCCGACCGCGCCCTCGTGGCCGCGGTGCTCGCCGCGCCCACCTCGAAGGCGCAGCTCGCGGCCCTGAAGGACTTCACCGGCCGCGCCAGCCGCACCCAGCTCGATCGCTGGTGGGCGGCGCTCGATGCGGGCCGCGCGACGAGCGACCTGCCGCCGGACCGCCTCCCGGGATCCGACACGCTGCCGCCGCCCAAGGCGTGGCGCGACCGCAACCCGGAGGCCGACGCGCGGCTGCGCTCGGCCCGCCCGGCCGTCGCCGAGCTCGCCGAGCGCATCGAGATGCCCACCGAGAACCTGCTCACGCCCGAGGTGCTGCGGCGCGTGGCGTGGGAGCCGCCGACGCCGATCACGGCCGACGCCGTCGCCGACGCGCTGCGGGCGCTCGGCGCGCGGCCGTGGCAGGTGGAACTCACCGCGCCCATCATCGCGGAGGCGTTTGTCCATCCGGTGCAAGAGGCCCCCGAACCGGCGGACGCGGCTTCGTAGGTACTCCCCAACCGGTTGGCCCCGGCGTTGCAGGATCCTCATAGGCTGGGATCACTCGAATCTTGGGAGGCAGAGTGGCCGAGCTCTCGGATGTCTACTTCGTCGACGGTGTCAGGACGCCCTTCGGGCGCGCCGGCGAGAAGGGCATGTACTGGAACACCCGCGCGGACGATCTCGTCGTGAAGGCGATGATCGGGCTCATGGAGCGCAACGCGGATGTGCCGAAGGACCGGATCGATGACGTGGCGATCGCCGCGACGTCGCAGACGGGCGACCAGGGACTGACGCTGGGGCGCAGCACCGCGATCCTCGCGGGTCTCCCCCAGACCGTGCCCGGCCTGGCGATCGAGCGCATGTGCGCCGGCGCCATGACGGCCGTCACGACCATGGGCGCCTCGATCGGCGTCGGCATGTACGACCTCGCCCTCGCGGGCGGCGTCGAGCACATGGGTCGCCACCCGATCGGCGCCAACGCCGACCCCAACCCGCGCTTCGTCGCGGAGCGGATGGTCGACCCGGGCGCGCTCAACATGGGTGTCACGGCCGAGCGGATCCACGACCGCTTCCCGCACCTCACGAAGGAGCGCGCCGATCGGTTCGGCATGCGCAGCCAGCAGAAGGTGCAGGCCGCTTACGAGGCCGGCAAGATCCAGCCCGACCTCGTGCCCGTGGCCACCACCGGCGCCGACGGCGCCTGGGCGCTCGCGACCGAGGACGAGGGCCGCCGCCCCGAGACGACGCTCGAGGGTCTCGCGAGCCTCAAGACGCCGTTCCGCCCGCACGGCCGCGTGACGGCCGGCACCTCGTCGCCCCTCACCGACGGCGCCACGATCAGCCTGCTCGCCGGCGGCAGCGCCGTGAAGGAGCTGGGCCTGACGCCCAAGATGCGCATGGTGTCGTTCGCGTTCTCCGGCGTGCAGCCCGAGATCATGGGCATCGGCCCGATCCCCTCGACCGAGAAGGCGCTCGCCAAGGCGGGCCTGGCGATCGACGACATCGGCCTGTTCGAGCTGAACGAGGCCTTCGCGATCCAGGTGCTGTCGTTCCTCGATCACTTCGGGATCGACGACGAGGACCCGCGCGTGAACCAGTGGGGGGGCGCGATCGCCCTCGGTCACCCGCTGGCCGCGTCCGGCGTGCGCCTGATGATCCAGCTCGCGGCCCAGTTCGCCGAGCGCCCCGACGTCCGCTACGGCCTCACGGCCATGTGCGTGGGCCTGGGCCAGGGCGGCTCCGTGATCTGGGAGAACCCCCACTACACCGGCAAGAAGCGGAAGTGACCGGACGCATGACCGACTACGAATCGATCGATTTCTCGACGCTCGACGCCGCCTCCGAGGAGGAGGTCGTCACGCACTCGCTTGTGCGTGATGTGACCCTTCCCAGCGGACGCGTGCTCGCGCTGATCACGCTGCACAACGGCCGCGACCACACCCGCCCGAACACCCTCGGGCCGCGCACGCTGACCGAGCTGAACGGCGTGCTGGAGGAGCTCAAGCACCGGGCCGCCGCCGGCGAGATCCAGGCCGTCGCCATCACCGGCAAGCCGTACATCTTCGCCGCCGGCGCCGACCTCTCGCAGATCACGGCGCTCGACGGGCGCGAGAGCGCGCTCCTCATCGCTCAGCGCGGGCACCAGGTGCTCGGCAAGCTCAGCGACCTGGGCGTGCCCTCGTTCTCGTTCGTGAACGGGCTCGCGCTCGGCGGCGGCGTGGAGATCGCGCTGAACTCCACGTACCGCACCGTCGACTCGTCCGCCGCGGCGATCGCGCTGCCCGAGGTGTTCCTCGGGATCATCCCCGGCTGGGGCGGCGCGTACCTGCTGCCGAACCTCATCGGCATCGAGAACGCGCTCGAGGTGATCATCTCGAACCCCCTCAAGCAGAACCGCACGCTCAAGGCGGCGCAGGCGTACGAGATGGGCATCTTCGACGCCATGTTCTCGCCGGCGAACTACCTCGAGGACTCGCTGAACTGGGCCGACGGCGTGCTCGAGGGCACGGTCAAGGTCGAGCGGCGCAACGTGCCGGGCAAGATGGAGAAGCTCACGAAGTGGCCGATCGCCATCAAGATGGCGCGCGGCATGCTCGAGAGCCGCATCGGCACCGTCCCCCGGTCGCCGTACCGGGCGCTGGACCTGCTCGACAAGGCGCGCTCGGGCTCGAAGGAGGACGGCTTCGCCCGCGAGGACGAGGCGCTCGCCGACCTCGTCACGGGCGACCAGTTCGCCGCCTCGATGTACGCCTTCGACCTCGTGCAGAAGCGCGCGAAGCGCCCGGTGGGCGCGCCCGACAAGGCGCTCGCGCGCAAGGTCACCAAGGTCGGCGTCATCGGCGCGGGCCTCATGGCCAGCCAGTTCGCGCTGCTGTTCGTGCGCCGCCTGAAGGTGCCCGTGCTCATCACCGACGTGTCGCAGGAGCGCGTGGACAGGGGCCTGTCGTACATCCGCGACGAGATCGGCAAGCTCGAGGGCAAGGGCCGCATCGACGCCGACGAGGCCAACCGCCTGCGCGCGCTCGTGCGCGGCACCGTCGACAAGAGCGAGTACGCCGACTGCGACTTCGTGATCGAGGCGGTGTTCGAGGAGACGAAGGTCAAGCAGGACGTCTTCCGCGAGATCGAGGCGATCGTCTCGCCCGAGGCGATCCTCGCCACGAACACGTCGTCGCTGTCGGTCGAGGAGATCGGCTCGGTGCTGTCCAACCCCGAGCGTCTCATCGGCTTCCACTTCTTCAACCCCGTGGCCGTGATGCCCCTCGTCGAGGTCGTGCGCACGCCGCAGGCCAGCGACGAGGCCATCAGCACGGGCTTCGTCGTCGCGAAGAACCTGAAGAAGAACGCGATCGGCACCACGGACGCGCCGGGCTTCATCGTGAACCGCCTGCTGGCGAAGGTCATGGGCGAGGCCGCGCGCGCGATCGACGAGGGCACGCCGCTCATGACGGTCGAGAAGGCGTTCGCGCCGCTCGGCCTGCCGATGACGCCGTTCCAGCTCATCGACCTCGTGGGCTGGAAGGTCGCCGCGCACGTGCAGGACACGATGGCGCGTCACTTCCCCGACCGCTTCCACGCGTCGGCGAACCTGCACGCCCTCGCCGAGCTGGACGAGGTCGTCGAGAAGGACAAGGGCGGCCGCGTCACGGGCTGGACGAAGCAGGCACAGAAGGCGCTCACCGTCGGCAAGAGCCCGGCGTCGGAGGAGGAGATCCTCCGACGCGTGGAGGACGAGCTGGCCCGCGAGATCCACATCATGCTCGAGGAGAAGGTCGTGCCGGAGGTCGAGGACATCGACCTGGCGCTCATCCTCGGCGCCGGCTGGCCGTTCATCGACGGCGGCGCCACGGCCTACCTGGACCGTGTCGGCGCCTCGGAGCGCGTCTTCGGCTCGACGTTCCACACGCCCCCGATCCGCGGCATCGCATCGCGCTGACCGCACGCGCGAGACGGGAGGGATCGACGGATCCCTCCCGTCTCGCGTTTCCGAGAAAACTACTGCCGGGACTTCTCGACCGGGCCCGTGACAGCCGGCAGGCCGCTCGCGCCCTCGGGGCGCGCGACGGGGATGCGGGTGCCCAGCACCTGCGAGACGACATCGTGCGCGATCTTCGCCGCGCTCAGGCCGGCGTCCTCGAGGATCTCCTCTCGGGACGCGTGGTCGAGGAACGCGTCGGGCAGGCCGAGCTCGTCCACTGCTGTGTCGACGCCGGCCTCGCGCAGCACCTGGCGCACGCGGGTGCCGATGCCGCCGACGCGCAGGCCGTCCTCCAGCGTGATGACGAGACGGTGCCGCGCCGCGAGCTCGACGATCGAGTCCGGCACCGGCACGACCCAGCGCGGGTCGACGACGGTCGCGCCGATCCCCTGCGCGCGCAGCCGCGTGGCCACATCCAGTCCGAGCTGGGCGAACGGACCGATGCCGACGATGAGCACGTCTTCCGCGGTGCCGCGCGCGAGCACGTCCACGCCGTCGTCCAGGCGCTCGAGGGCCGGGATCGAGGCCGCCACGCTTCCCTTGGGGAACCGGACGACGGTGGGGGCGTCCGAGACCGCCACGGCCTCCTGCAGCTCCTCGCGCAGCCGCTCGGCGTCGCGCGGGGCGGCGATCCGGATGGTCGGCACGATGTGCAGCAGCGCCAGGTCCCACATGCCATGGTGGCTCGGCCCGTCGGGTCCGGTCACGCCGGCGCGGTCGAGCACGAAGGTGACGCCCGCCTTGTGCAGCGCGACGTCCATGAGCACCTGGTCGAACGCCCTGTTCACGAAGGTCGAGTACAGCGCGACGACGGGATGCAGGCCGCCGTACGCGAGGCCCGCCGCCGACGCGACGGCGTGCTGCTCGGCGATGCCCACGTCGTACACGCGATCGGGGAAGCGCTCGGCGAACGGCGCGAGTCCCGTCGGCCGCAGCATGGCCGCCGTCATCGCGATGACCTCGGGGCGCTGCTCCCCCACCCGCACGAGCTCGTCGGCGAAGACATCGGTCCAGCTCTGCGAGGACGAGGACGAGACCGGCTCGCCCGTGTGCGGGTCGATGCGGCCGACGGCGTGGAACTGGTCGGCCTCGTCGTCGCGCGCCGGCTGGTAGCCGCGGCCCTTCTCCGTGATGGCGTGCACGAGCACCGGGGCGCCGTACGACTTCGCCAGCTCGAGCGTCTCGCGCAGCGCCTTCACGTCGTGCCCGTCGACGGGCCCGAGGTACTTGATGTCGAGTTGCGAGTACAGCGCGCGGTTGTTCGTGAAGCGCGAGAGGAAGCCGCGCGTGCCGCCGCGCAGGCCCCGGTAGAGCGCGCGGCCGGCCGGACCCAGCAGGCGGTCGGCCAGCCGGCTCGACTTCGCATCCAGGTCGCGGTAGACGCCGCCCGTGCGCACGCGGTTGAGGTAGCGCGCCATCCCGCCGATCGTGGGCGCGTAGGAGCGGCCGTTGTCATTGACGACGATCACGAGGTTGCGGTCGTTGTCGTCGGTGATGTTGTTGAGCGCCTCCCACGTCATGCCGCCCGTGAGCGCGCCGTCGCCCACGACGGCGACGACGTGGCGATCCGCCCGCCCCGTGCGCGTGAAGGCGCGGGAGATGCCGTCCGCCCAGCTCAGCGAGCTGGAGGCGTGCGACGACTCCACGACGTCGTGCAGGCTCTCGGAGCGCTGCGGGTAGCCCGCCAGTCCCCCGCGGGCGCGAAGGTTCGCGAAGTCCTTGCGGCCCGTGAGCAGCTTGTGCACGTACGACTGGTGGCCGGTGTCGAAGATGATCGGATCGTCCGGCGAGTCGAACACGCGGTGCAGCGCGATCGTCAGCTCGACCACGCCGAGGTTCGGGCCGAGGTGTCCGCCGGTGCGGGCCACATTCGCGATGAGGAACTCGCGGATCTCGCCGGCGAGCTGCGCGAGCTGCGCATCGGAGAGCGCGTCGAGATCGCGCGGCCCGCCGATCGCGTCGAGAAGACTCATGCGCAAAGCCTACGCCGCGGGCCCTCCCCGCAGGCTGAACGGAGCCGCCGAAAACGCAAGGGGGCAGACCCGAATCCTCCCCCGACGCAGCGCGCCCCGCCCGGCCGAGGCCGAGCGGGGCGTGCGTCGCGCGGGGCGATCAGACGAGGCTGCGCAGCACGTACTGCAGGATGCCGCCGTTGCGGTAGTAGTCGGCCTCACCGGGCGTGTCGATGCGGACGATCGCGTCGAACTCGATCGTCTGCTTGCCCTCGGCCGAGTGCTCGCTCGGCTCGGCGACGACGTGCACCGTCTTGGGGGTGACGCCCTCGTTGAGCTGCTCGAGGCCCGAGATCGAGACGATCTCGGTCCCGTCGAGGCCCAGCGACTCCCAGCTCTCGCCGGCGGGGAACTGCAGCGGCACGACGCCCATGCCGATGAGGTTCGAGCGGTGGATGCGCTCGAAGCTCTCGGTGATGACCGCCTTCACGCCGAGCAGGCGCGTGCCCTTGGCCGCCCAGTCGCGCGACGACCCGGAGCCGTACTCCTTGCCGCCGAAGATGACCAGCGGGGTCTCCTGCGCGGCGTAGTTCTGCGCGGCATCGAAGATGAACGACTGCGGGCCCCCGGGCTGCGTGAAGTCGCGGGTGTAGCCACCCTCGATCTGCTGGCCGTCGTTGACCGCCTTGACGAGCGCGTTCTTGAGGCGGATGTTCGCGAACGTGCCGCGGATCATCACCTCGTGGTTGCCGCGTCGCGAGCCGTAGGAGTTGAAGTCGCGCTGGGCGACGCCGTGCTCCATGAGGTACTGCGCGGCGGGGGTGCCGGCCTTGATCGAGCCCGCGGGGCTGATGTGGTCGGTCGTCACCGAGTCGCCGAGAGCCGCGAGCACGCGGGCACCGGTGATGTCGGAGACGGGCTCCGGGTCCATCGTCATGCCCTCGAAGTACGGCGCCTTGCGCACGTAGGTCGAGTTCTCGTCCCACTCGAAGGTCGGGCCGCTCGGGGTGTCGAGCGACTTCCACCGCTCGTCGCCGTCGAACACCGTGGCGTACTGCTTGATGAACTGGTCGCGCGAGATCGAGGAGTCGATGATCTCCTGCACCTCGTCGGGCGCGGGCCACACGTCCTTGAGGAACACGTCGTTGCCGTCCGCGTCCTTGCCCAGCGGGTCGGTCTCGAAGTCGAAGTTCATCGAGCCGGCCAGCGCGTACGCCACGACGAGCGGCGGCGAGGCGAGGTAGTTCATCTTCACGTCGGGGCTGATGCGGCCCTCGAAGTTGCGGTTGCCCGAGAGAACGGCCGTGACGGCCAGGTCGTTCTCGTTGATGGCCTCCGAGACCTCCTCGATGAGGGGGCCCGAGTTGCCGATGCAGATCGTGCAGCCGTAGCCGACGGTGTAGAAGCCGAGGCCCTCGAGATCCTTGTCGAGGCCCGACTTCTCGTAGTAGTCGGTGACGACCTTCGAGCCGGGGCCGAGCGTCGTCTTGACCCACGGCTTGCGCGTCAGGCCCTTCTCGCGCGCCTTGCGGGCGAGGAGGCCGGCGGCGATCATGACCGACGGGTTCGACGTGTTCGTGCATGACGTGATGGCCGCGAGCGTGACGGCGCCGTTGTCGAGCAGGTACGACTCGCCCTCGGGCGTGGTCACCTTCACGGGCTTCGACGCGGCGTGCGGCGCGCCGCTGACGAGCATCGACTCCACGTGCTGGTGCTCGCGCTCGCCGTCGTGCTGGTGCGAGACGCCGTTGGTCGGCATGTGCTCGTGCTCGACGCCGGGGACGACGCCCGGGTCGGAGGCGGGGAACGTGCCCTCGACCTCGACGGAGTCCTCGGGAATCGCGGCGTAGCCGACGATGTCCTTCTCGAACTGTGCCTTCGCCTCCGACAGCAGGATGCGGTCCTGCGGGCGCTTCGGGCCGGCGATCGAGGGGACGACCGTGGCGAGGTCGAGCTCCATGTACTCGCTGAACACCAGCTCGCGCGACGGGTCGTGCCAGAGGTGCTGCTCCTTGGCGTACGCCTCCACGAGCGCGACGGTCTGCTCGTCCCGGCCGGTCAGGCGCAGGTAGTCGAGCGTGACGTCGTCGATCGGGAACATGGCGGCGGTCGAGCCGAACTCGGGGCTCATGTTGCCGATCGTGGCGCGGTTGGCGAGCGGCACCGAGGCGACGCCCTCGCCGTAGAACTCCACGAACTTGCCGACCACGCCGTGCTTGCGGAGCATGTCGGTGATCGTCAGCACCACGTCGGTCGCGGTCACGCCGGCGGGGATCTCGCCCGTGAGCTTGAAGCCGACGACGCGCGGGATGAGCATCGACACCGGCTGGCCGAGCATGGCCGCCTCGGCCTCGATGCCGCCGACGCCCCAGCCGAGCACGCCGAGGCCGTTGACCATGGTGGTGTGCGAGTCGGTGCCGACGCAGGTGTCGGGGTACGCGCGCAGCACGCCGCCGACCTCGCGGTCGTAGACGACCTTGGCGAGGTGCTCGATGTTCACCTGGTGCACGATGCCGGTGCCCGGCGGCACGACCTTGAAGTCCTTGAACGCGGTCTGACCCCAGCGCAGGAACTGGTAGCGCTCGCCGTTGCGCTCGTACTCGATCTCGACGTTGCGCTCGAGCGCGTTCTCGGTGCCGAACAGGTCGGCGATGACCGAGTGGTCGATGACCATCTCGGCCGGCGAGAGCGGGTTGATCTTGTCGGGGTCGCCGCCGAGCTCCGTGACGGCCTCGCGCATCGTGGCCAGGTCGACGATGCAGGGCACGCCCGTGAAGTCCTGCATCACGACGCGCGCGGGCGTGAACTGGATCTCGGTGCTGGGCTCGGCCGTGGCGTCCCACGAGCCGAGAGCGCTGATCTGCTCCTTGGTGATGTTCGCACCGTCCTCGGTGCGGAGCAGGTTCTCGAGGAGGACCTTGAGGCTGAACGGCAGCGACTCGTAGCCCTCGACCGCATCGATGCGATAGATCTCATAGTCGGTGCTGCCGACCGTCAGGGTGCTCTTGGCACCGAAGCTGTTCACCGTGGACACCGGTTCCGTCTCCTTCGGGATCGACCGCGGAATTCCCTCCCCATCCTGCCCCTGCGAGGGCTCCGCGGCTAGCAAGGAGCACCTAACAGTCGTCGCCGGACGAGGGGGACGATTTATCTTGACGTCAAGATAAATCCATTATGCACGATCGTCGCGGTCGGCACGCGCATACAGGGCGCGCACGGCGAGCCACGTGACCGCCACGAGGGGCGCGAACAGCGGCAGCCCCATGAGCAGCTTCGCCGTGCCGAGCTCGACCACGGCGCCCGACAGGTAGAGCGGCAGCTGCACGGCGAGCCGGGCGTAGAACAGCGCCGCCCACGCGATCGCGAGCCAGAAGTAGGCGCGGCGCTTGCGCCGGTCGGCGCGCCACGCCGTGCCCTCGCCCATGAGGAACCCGCCCGCGAGGCCGATCACCGACCAGCCGACGAGCGCGGAGACGAGGATGGCGGTGCCGTACACCGCATTGGTCACGAGCCCCGGCAGGAAGTTCTGCTCGCCCTGGCCGGTGAACAGGGCCAGCGCGGCCGCGAAGCCCGCCGCGACGAGCCCGCCGAGGGCCGCGGCCGGCGTGGATCGCTGCGCGAAGCGCACGATGGTGAACAGCGCCGCGAGGCCCACCGAGACCGCCAGCGACAGCCACAGCGGCTCGGGGCGGACCGTGTAGACGAGCACGAACGCGAGGCTCGGCAGCACCGACTCGAGCACCCCCCGGAAGCCGCCCATCGCCTTCCAGACGACGCCCCCGGCCGTGGCCTCCTCGGCGGGGTCGATGCCGGCGCGGCGCGCCGCCTCGCCGAACGCCTGCCCCAGCAGATCCGAGGCGGCGGGCGGCGGGGTGAGATCGGCGGACTCCCGACCGGCCGCCGTGTCGCGGTCGCGCGGCGCTGCGGGATCGCTCACGCCGCGCCCGGCGCCTGCGGCATCTTGAGCGGGATGAGGTCGCGCGGCGGCATGGGGTTGCCGCCGCGCACCACGACCAGCGAGCGGAAGAGGTCCTCGACCTGCTCGGCCGCGGCGGGGTCGCTCGCGGCCGCGCCGCCGATCACGCCGCGCAGGAACCAGCGCGGCCCGTCCACTCCCACGAAGCGGGCCAGGCGCATCGCCTTGCCGCCCTCGGCGTCGGCCGTGGGCACCTCGGCGAGCAGCTCGGGACCGAAGGGGCCGCCGCGCTCCTCGACGCGGCCGCCCTGCTGGCGCACCTGCTCGCGGATCTGGTCGCGCGTCTCGCCCCACAGGCCCGTGGACCGCGGCGCGGCGAAGGGCTGCACCTGCAGCGTCGAGCCCGCGTAGTCCAGGCCGATGGCGACGATCCGCTTCGTCTTCTCCTCGACCTCGAGCCGCAGGTTCAGGCCCTCGCGGGGCAGCACCTTCAGCCCTCCCAGGTCGATGTACGGCCGCACCGCGTTCGCCTCGGACTCGTCGAACGGCCCGCTCTGGGCGCGCCCGACCGGCGCCGACTTGGCGCTCGCCTCGGCATCGGCCGGCGCCACCGGCGTGACGTCCTCGGCCGCGTTGTCGTCGCTCACTTGGTCTCCCCTGTCTGGTAGCCGGTGGATCCGAACCCGCCCTCGCCGCGCCCGCTCTCCGGCAGCTCCTCGACGGGCACGAAGCGCGCCCGCGGCACCGGCATCACGATCAGCTGCGCGATGCGGTCGCCCACGGCGATGTCGTACGCCTCGCGGGCGTCGGTGTTCAGCAGCGCGACCTTGATCTCTCCGCGATAGCCGGCATCGACGGTGCCGGGCGCGTTCACGATCGTGATGCCGTGCTTGGCCGCCAGCCCGCTGCGCGGCACGACGAACGCCGCGTGGCCCTCCGGCAGCGCGATGCGCACCCCGGTGCCCACGAGCGCGCGCTCGCCCGGCTCCAGCCGCACCGCCTCGGCGGCGACCAGATCGGCGCCGGCGTCGTCGGGGTGGGCGTAGGCCGGGATCACGGGTGCGACAATAGGCACGTCCACGGTTTCGGTCACGCAACGAGGGTAATGCAGATCACATCAACGCCGACCCGGTCGTCGCGCGCGACGTACCGCGAACGCCTCTCCCCCTCGCTCCGGCTGCTGGGCGGGGCCGCCGTCGTCGCGCCGATGGCGTCGCTTGTCTTCGTGCAGATCGACCGCGCCCTGGCGCTGGGCATCGGCATCGCCGTCGCGATCGCGGTCGTCGCGCTCCTCGTGGGGCTCGCCCCCGTCGTCGAGGTGCGCGGCACCGAGCTGCGCGCGGGCCGCGCCCGCATCGAGGCGCGCTTCCTCGGCGAGCCCGTGGCGCTCACCGGCGCGGATGCCCAGGCGGCGCGCGGCCGCGACATCGACGCGCACGGGTGGCACCTGATCCGCGGCGGGATCGACGGTCTCGTCGTCGTGCCGAACACCGACCCGGACGACCCCGTGGGCTCGTGGACGATCTCGTCGCGCACGCCCGAGCGCCTGGCCGCCGCGATCCGGCTCGCCCAGCACGCCTGATCCGGTCCCCGCAACGGCGAAGCGCCCGGCCGCCTCCGAGGAGGCGCCGGGCGCTTCGCGTTCGCGGGTCAGGCCGCGCAGTCCTTGCAGATGAGGCCGTTGGGGCCGTCCTCGGCGAGCTGCGAGCGGTGCTTCACGAGGAAGCAGTTCATGCACGTGAACTCATCCTCCTGCGGGGGAAGCACGACGACGTCGAGCTCGACGTTGGACAGATCGGCGCCGCCCAGCTCGAAACCGGGATTGTCGGCATCCTCCGTGTCGGCCGACCCCGGCTGCGGGTTGTTCCGCGCGGCCTTGAGCGCCTCGATCGACTCGTTGCTCTCGTCTTCGGACTTGCGGGGGGCGTCGTAGTCGGTTGCCATCGGAGGGCGTCACACTTCTTTCGTTGGAGCTCAGGCGCCCCGAACCGTGCGGCGGGGCGGCGATAGTCTGCATGAGCGGGAACGGATTCGCAAACGCACACGCGGCTCCCCGCGGACCCACAGCAATCGCTGCCGGTGAAACCCGCGGCACGCCCACGGTATTCCCGGCGTTGGGCCCGCAGCGTGACAGCATGTGAGTCACCGCAGAGCGCGGAAGGAGCACGCATGGAACAGCTCACGGTCATCGGATCGGAGGACGGCGCCCTCGTCCTCGCGAACGAGTCGGGAGAGCGCTTCACCGTCGCCGTCGACGACGTGCTGCGCTCCGAGATCCGCCGGGCCAGCACGACGACCCGGCCCGCGCCGCGCACCGCCGCCAGCCCCCGCGAGATCCAGAAGCACATCCGCGCCGGCATGTCGGCCGAGGAGGTGGCCGAGCTGCTCGGCGCCGACCTCGATGACGTGCGGCGCTTCGAGGGACCCGTGGTCGCCGAGCGCGAGCACATCGTGAGCCAGGCGCTCGCCGTGCCCGTGCTCATCGGCAGCGAGCTCGACGGCGACGCGAACCCGACGTTCGGCGTCGCGATCCGCGGCAAGCTCGCGAGCCTGCACGCGACGGGCGAGCGCTGGACCAGCTGGAAGGAGCCCAGCGGCTGGATCGTGAAGCTGGAGTTCACGGCCGGCGAGGTCGAGCACGACGCCCGCTGGTCGTTCGAGCCCCGCCGCAGCGCGCTGTCGCCGCTCAACTCCGACGCCACCCAGCTGTCGCGGCAGGGCCCGCTGCCCGAGGGACTGATCCCGCGCCTGCGCGCGCTCGACACGCCCTCCAAGGACGACAGCCGGTTCGACACCGACGCGTTCGGCCCGCGCCGCCTGCCCGACGCCGAGCCCGAGGCAACGGCGCCGCTCGCGGCCGTCTCGAGCCGCGAGGTGCGCGACACCGCCACGCGCCGCGCGCCCGAGGAGCACAGCACGTCGCCCGAGACGGCCGACCTGCTCGAGGCGCTGCGCCGCCGCCGCGGCCAGCGCGAGACGGCCCCCATGAGCGAGCTGGACGAGAGCGCCGCGCGGCACCCCGCCAGGGGCAGCGCGCCGGTCGCGCTGTTCGAGGCCATGGACGAGGCCACCCGCCCGGCCGAGGCTCCCGAGAAGCGCGATCCGGAGCCCGAGCCGGAGCGCGAGTCCGAGTCGCCGCGCCGCCGCGGTCGCGCCGCCATGCCGTCGTGGGACGAGATCGTCTTCGGCGCCCGCAGCGACGACTAGCCGGCGAACGCGCCGAGGCGGATGAACGGGACTGTCATCTCCTCAGGGCTCGTCGATCCGTGCTGGCCGATCATGTCCTGCGGCTTCTTGTCGGCGAGGCGGTCGTCGTAGAACGCCCACGTGCCGCGCGCCGCGACGAGCACGTCGCCGATCCGGCCCCGCACGTGATCCGCCACCGCGGGGCCGAACAGCCCGGCGGCGAGTGCCTCGTCGCGCGTCGCGACGTCCGCGGTCCCCTCCGATCCCGCGCGCCAGGCCTCGGCCAGCGACGCGACGTCGCGCCCCGGCTCGGCGTAGACGTGCAGCATGCGCGGCTCGCCGCCGAGGTGCGCCACGCCGTCGAGGCGCGGGTCGCCGTCGCGCAGCAGCACGTGACGATGCCGCGGCACGTCGACCATGCCGTGGTCGGAGGTGACGACGGCGCCGATGCCGTCCGGCAGCCGCTCGGCCGCACGCAGCGCGCCGTCGACGCGCTCGAGAGCGTCCACCCAGCGGTCCGAGGCGACGCCGTGCTTGTGCCCGGCCTGATCGAGCTCCGGCAGGTAGCAGTAGACGAGCCCGCCCTCGTGGCGCTCGGCCAGCGCGAGGGACACGCGCACCCGCTGGGCGAGGTCCTTCTCCCCCACGAACTCCGCACCGCGCATGATCGCGCGCGTGAGTCCGGTGCCTGCGTACTTGTCGAGGCTCACGGCGAAGGGGCGCAGCCCCGCCGCGGCCGCGGCCTCGAAGACGGTCTCGCAGCGCTGCCACGCATCCGGGTCGAGGCCGTCGCGCTCGTAGCCGTTCAGCTGGTTCGCGAGCGCACCGCGCTCGGGATCGAGCACGCGATAGCCGACCAGGCCGTGCTCGCCCGGCCAGGCTCCCGTCAGCAGGCTCGTCAGCGCGGCCGCGGTCGTGGAGGGGAAGACGGTGCGCGCGACGTCGCGCCGCGCCATGGCCCCGGCGAGGAAGCGCGCGTGCGCGCGGTGCGCGCGCAGCGGGATCGCGCCGAGCCCGTCGACGACGAAGAGCACGGCGGATCGCGCCGCCGGCAGCCCCGACGGGCGGCCGGTCAGCGACGCCAGCAGGTCCGGCGCCACCCCGGTGAGGCTCCGGGCTGCCGCGGGACCCGAAGGTACGATCGATGACATCCGGGCCAGTCTCGCACAGCACCCGAACGGGACTTCCGGCCCCCGCCGCGCATCCGCGGCCGCCACCGCACGAGGAGAGGGCTGAATGGCGCGCAAGCAGGCACCCGCCGCCGAGCCGGTCGAGGAGCGCATCGAGGACATCGACCTCGAGACCGAGATGCAGGGCTCGTACCTCGAGTACGCGTATTCCGTCATCTACTCCCGCGCCCTTCCCGACGCGCGCGACGGGCTCAAGCCGGTGCAGCGCCGCATCCTCTACCAGATGGCCGAGATGGGCCTGCGCCCCGACCGCGGCCACGTCAAGAGCGCGCGCGTCGTCGGCGAGGTGATGGGAAAGCTCCACCCCCACGGCGACACCGCGATCTACGACGCGCTCGTGCGCCTGGCACAGGACTTCGCGATGCGCGTGCCGCTCGTCGACGGGCACGGCAACTTCGGATCGCTCGACGACGGCCCCGCCGCCGCGCGTTACACCGAGGCGCGCCTGGCCTCCCCGGCCCTCGCCCTCACCGCGGACCTCGACGAGGACGTCGTCGACTTCGTCCCCAACTACGACGGCCAGTTCCAGCAGCCCGACGTGCTGCCGGCCGCCTATCCGAACCTGCTCGTCAACGGCGCGAGCGGCATCGCGGTCGGCATGGCGACCAACATGGCGCCGCACAACCTGATCGAGGTCGTGAACGCCGCCATCCACCTGCTCGAGAACCCCGAGGCGACGACGGCCGAGCTCATGGAGTTCGTGCCGGGCCCCGACTTCCCCTCCGGCGGCGTCGTCATGGGCCTGGACGGCGTCAGGGACGCGTACGAGACCGGCCGCGGCGCCATCAAGGTGCGCGCCAAGGCGTCGATCGAGCCGATCGGGCCCCGCCGCACCGGCATCGTCATCACCGAGCTGCCGTACATGGTCGGCCCCGAGCGCGTCATCGAGAAGATGAAGGACGCGGTGCAGTCGAAGAAGCTGCAGGGCGTCGCCGATGTGCAGGACCTCACGGATCGGCACCACGGGCTGCGCCTCGTCATCAGCGTCAAGACCGGCTTCGACCCCGCTGCCGTGCTCGAGCTGCTCTACCGGCTCACCCCGCTCGAGGACTCGTTCAACTTCAACAACGTCGCCCTCGTCGGCGGGCAACCGCGCACCCTCGGCCTGAAGGAGCTGCTGCGCGTCTACATCGACCACCGCCTCCAGGTGGTCACGCGGCGCAGCCGCTTCCGCCTCGCCCGCCGCCAGGAGCGCCTGCACCTCGTGCGGGGACTGCTCGTCGCGATCCTCGACATCGACGAGGTCATCCAGGTGATCCGCTCGTCCGACACCTCGGAGCAGGCCAGGACCCGGCTGTGCCAGGTGTTCGACCTCGACGAGGTGCAGGCCGAGTACATCCTCGAGCTGCGCCTGCGCCGGCTCACGAAGTTCTCGCGCATCGAGCTGGAGCAGGAGCGCGACGCGCTGCTGGCCGAGATCGCCCAGCTCGAGGAGCTGCTGGGATCGAACGTGCTGCTGCGCCGCAAGGTGGCCGAGGAGCTCGAGGCCACGGCCGAGAAGCTCGGCACCCCGCGCCGCACGCTGCTCATGAACGCCAAGCCCGCCGCGCCGCGCTCGTCGAAGGCGGCGCCCGATCTGCAGATCGCCGACGGGCCGACGCTCGTGGCGCTGTCCACGACGGGCCGCGCGGTGCGACTGGATCTGACCGACGGGCAGCAGCTCACGGCACCGGCCCGTCGCAGCAAGCACGATGCGGTCCTCGCGACCGCGGCGGGCACGATCCGCGGCGAGCTCGGCGCCCTCACCTCGCGCGGTCGCGTCATGCGCTTCTCCCCCATCGACATCCCCTCCGTGCCGACCAATTCGATCCAGCTGGGCGGCGGCGTGAAGCTGCGCGACTACATCGGCCTCGTCGACAAGTCGGAGCAGATCGTGTCGATCCTCGCGCTCGACTCCGACACGCCGGTGGCGCTCGGCACCGCGCAGGGCGTCGTGAAGCGCATCGTGCCGTCGGCACTTGCGCCCAAGCCCGAGGTCGAGGTGATCGGGCTGAAGCCGGGCGACGCGGTCGTGGGTGCCGGCGTCGCGCCGGACGAGGCCGAGCTCGTGTTCGTGACCCAGGACGCGCAGCTGCTGCGCTTCGCCGCCTCGAGCGTGCGCCCGCAGGGCGCGGCGGCCGGAGGCATGGCCGGCATCAAGCTGGGCGCCGGGTCGAGCGTCGTGTTCTTCGGCGCCGTCACGGGCGACGACTCGGTGGTCGTGACGGTGTCGGGATCCGATGCGATCCTCGCGGGCACGGATCCGGGGCGCGCGAAGATCACCGACTTCTCGGAGTTCCCGGCGAAGGGCCGCGCCACGGGCGGCGTGCGCGCCCACGCGTTCCTGAAGGGCGAGGACCGGCTCACGCTCGCGTGGGTCGGCCCCGATCCGGCGCTCGCGGTCGACGCGCAGGGCTCGGCGCGCAAGCTGCCAGAGACCCTCGCCCGTCGCGACGCCTCGGGTCAGCCGCTCGAGGCCGTGGTCGCGTCGATCGGCCGCACGGTCGTCTGACGCGGCGCGGATCGCCGCCCCGGGCTCAGTGGCGGCGGAACTCCGGTCGCGCGGTTCCCGGCTTCAGGTGCGAGCACAGGGCGCCCTTGGCGACGTCGAGCGTCGGGTAGGCGCCGACCGGCTCGTCCTGTCCCGCCATCGTCACCACGAAGCCCTCGTCGTCGCGCCGGATCGTGCCGACCGCGCCGGCCTGCCCGTAGGCCACCCACAGCGACCGGGTCTGCGTCACGGACATCCGCTCCCCCTTCCGTCCGCGCGGTCCTCGTCGACCGCGCACGCCCGAGGGTACGCCGCCGCGCGGCGCCGATCCACCCCTGCGGCGACGCGAGCCAGGACGAGCAACTCAGGTTGACAGCGGGCCCGTGAGCAACGTGCGTTGACAGCATGGAATCCCGACAGATCGCCGATGTCGCGGCCGACACGAGCGACCCCCGCGCCGGCCTGCGCGCCGTCGCCTCGCTGCGCGCCCTGGCCGATGCGCTGGAGCTGCGTCAGGTGGAGGCGGCGCTGCGCGCCGGCCTGCGCTGGCAGGACGTGGCCGACGCGCTGGGCGTGACGCGCCAGGCGGTGCACAAGAAGTACGCGCGCCGCATCGATCCGTCCATCGACGTGCCCAGGAGGACCGCATGACCCGCCTCACCTTCCCCGAGACCGACGGCTACCGCTGGTCCGATCGGGCCATGGCCGTCATCGACCGCGCCTCCCGCGCCCGCGGTGGCGGCGACGCGAGCGCGGTGCTGCGCGAGCTCCTGCGCGAGCCGAGCGGCATGATCGCGGCCGTGCTGCGGCGACTGGGCACGACGGCGAACCAGGTCGCGGCACGCCTGGACGAGGCGGACCGGCTCCCGGCCGCCCGTCCGGCCGCGCGCGACCGCCTCGTGGCGACCGTCGCGGCCTTCGTGCCCGCCTCGCCCCAGGAGGTCCGGCGGCTGCTGACGGATCCGGCGCGGCTGCCCGAGTGGGACGCCGCGATCGCCCGCGTCGACGGCGCGGAGGGCGCGGCCGCGGCGCCGGGCGCGCGGTGGACGGCGTGGTCGCCGACCGAGCACCCCGACGGACGTCCGATCCGGCGCCGGCACGAGACCGCGCGCGTCGTCGCGGAGTTCCTGGGCGGGCGCGATGCGGAGAGCGTCGCGTGGCGCTTCACCTTCCCCGACCTGCCTCGCGCGAACGCGCGCCGCATCGAGATCGCCGTGGAGGCGGCCGCCTCGGGCTCGCAGCTGAGCGTCACGGCGGGCTGGGAGCGCAACCCGGCAGCGCGGCGCGTGCCGCTGCTGCCGGTGCTCCTGCGCCCCCTCACGCGCCTGTTCGTGTGGCAGCAGGCGCAGAACACGGCCGCGGGGATCAGCCGCGCCCTGCGGCACTGATCCCCACACCGGTCTTCATCTCGACTCCGCGCCCTGCGGGCGCTCCGCTCGATGTTGACCCGCGGCGCATCAACGCCGCTGCGCGGCATTGACCCGCCGCGCGTCAAGCGTCGATGGCCTCGCGGTCCAGGCGGTCGGCGGAGTCGACGATGAACTCGCGCCGCGGGGCGACCTCGTTGCCCATGAGCATCTCGAAGACGCGGCCGGCGGCCTCGGCGTCCTCCAGCCGCACGCGACGCAGCAGGCGCCCGTCCTTCTGCATCGTCGTCTCAGCCAGCTGATCCGCGTCCATCTCGCCCAGGCCCTTGTAGCGCTGGATCGGCTCCTGCCACCGCTTGCCGGCCTTGCGGAGCTTGGCGAGCAGGGCGTGCAGCTCGCGCTCGCTGTAGGTGTAGATCGTCTCGTTCGGCTTGGAGCCGGGGTTGATCACGATCACCCGGTGCAGCGGCGGCACGGCGGCGAACACCCGGCCGTGCTCGATGAGCGGGCGCATGTAGCGGTAGAAGAGCGTGAGCAGCAGGGTGCGGATGTGCGCGCCGTCGACGTCGGCGTCGCTCATCATGATCACCTTGCCGTAGCGGGCGGCCTCGATGTCGAACGACCGTCCCGATCCCGCGCCGACGACCTGGATGATCGAGGCGCACTCGGCGTTCGAGAGCATGTCGCTGATCGAGGCCTTCTGCACGTTGAGGATCTTGCCGCGGATGGGCAGCAGCGCCTGGTACTCGCTGTCGCGGGCCTTGCGCGCGGTGCCGAGCGCCGAGTCGCCCTCGACGATGAACAGCTCGCTGCGCTCCGTCTCCTTGGTGCGGCAGTCCACGAGCTTGGTCGGCAGCGTCGACGACTCCAGCGCGTTCTTGCGGCGCTGCGTCTCCTTGTGCGTGCGCGCCGAGATGCGCGCCTTCATCTCCGCGACGACCTTGTCGAGCAGCATCGAGACCTGACTCTTGTCGTCGCGCTTGGTGGAGGCGAAGCGCTGCTTGAGCGACTCGCGCACGACCTTGGCCACGATCTGGCGCGCGGCGGGCGTGCCGAGCACCTCCTTGGTCTGGCCCTCGAACTGCGGCTCGGGTAGCTCCACGGTGAGCACCGCGGTGAGGCCGGCGAGCACGTCGTCCTTCTCGAGCTTGTCGTTGCCGACCTTGAGCCGGCGCGCATTCTTCTCGACCTCGGCGCGCAGCTGCTTGAGCATCTCCTGCTCGAAGCCCTGCTGGTGCGTGCCGCCCTTGGGGGTGGCGATGATGTTGACGAACGAGCGGATCGTCGTGTCGTAGCCCGTGCCCCAGCGCAGCGCGATGTCGACGCGGCACTCGCGCTCCACCTCGGTGGAGCGCATGGATCCGTCGGCCTGCAGCATCGGCACCGTCTCGGTGAAGGTGCCCGCGCCCTCCAGTCGCCACGTGTCGGTCACGGGGGCGTCGGTGGCGAGGTAGTCGACGAACTCGGCGATGCCGCCGTCGTACCGGAACGACGTGTCGACGGGCTCGTCGCCGCGCTCATCGCGGATCGCGATCTCGAGGCCCGGCACGAGGAACGCCGTCTGGCGGGCGCGGGTCATGAGGTCGTCGAGCTGGAACGCCGCGTCCTTCGTGAAGATCTGGCGGTCGGCCCAGTAGCGCACGCGCGTGCCGGTCACGCCCTTGGCGACCTTGCCCACGACCTTCAGCTCGCTCGACTGCTCGAACGGGCGGAACGGGGCGTCCGGCCGCTTCTCGCCCTTGTCGGCGAACACGCCGGGCTCGCCGCGGTGGAACGACATCGCGTAGGTCTTGCCGCCGCGGTCCACCTCGACGTCGAGGCGCTCGCTCAGCGCGTTGACCACCGAGGCGCCGACGCCGTGCAGTCCGCCCGAGGCCGCGTACGAGCCGCCGCCGAACTTCCCGCCCGCGTGAAGCTTGGTGTACACGACCTCGACGCCGCTCAGGCCCGTGCGGGGCTCGACGTCGACCGGCACGCCGCGCCCGCGGTCGCGCACCTCGACGCTGCCGTCCGCGTGCAGGATCACGTCGATCCGGTCGCCGTTGCCGGCGACGGCCTCGTCGACGGAGTTGTCGATGATCTCCCACAGGCAGTGCATGAGGCCCGGGGAGCCGTTCGAGCCGATGTACATTCCGGGGCGCTTCCGGACGGCCTCCAGCCCTTCGAGGACCTGCAGATGGTGGGCGGAGTACTCGGCTGTCACAATCTTCGATGCTATCCGCGCCGCGCCCTCTGGCCTCGCAGACACTCCCCGCGCCACGCGCTCGTCACGCGCGATCCGCGCGCCCGTACGCGCTGAGCGAAACATGCCGGCGATCGGGCAGGATCCCCAGGGTCGCGTGGTTATATGTGAGGCATCGGAACATCGGTGCAGGCACGAAACGAGGAGGCAGACCAATGACAACCGCAACCGCTGAAGCTCCTGTCCTCCACCGCCTCACGGCGGCCGACCGCTGCGACTCGTGCGGCGCCCAGGCGTACATCGCCGCCGAGGTCAACGGCAGCGAGCTGCTGTTCTGCGCGCACCACGGCCGCAAGTACGAGGAGAAGCTGCGCGCCGTCGCCACCAGCTGGCACGACGAGACCGAGCGACTTCAGGCCTGAGACCAGGCAGACGAGGCGCCCATCCGGATCATGGCGGGTTCTAACGGTGGTCGCAACACCCCGAGTTTCGGGAGGTTGCGGCCACCGTGTCGTTTTCGGAGGAGAAGGATCGTCGCCGGGCCGAGTTCCTGGCGTTGTTGGAGTCGTTGGGCAG